>NZ_CP141213.1:910214-1213619 GCF_035610345.1 Sinorhizobium meliloti
GAGCATTCGCATCTGACGAGGCTGTTCGTCCGCATATGGCTCTACACGATCTTCAACGCCGGCCTCGAAAGTCTCTTCTTCGAGGGCGGGAGCCTTCTATGGTTCACATTCATGGTCGCGCTCTATGGACTGTCCTTGCAGTCGAGCGCGGAACTGGCGGCTGCTCCTGCACGCGTTCGTCAGGGGAGGGTAGCGCATGCTTGAGAAGCTGAGCGGGCTCGGTCCGCTCGTCGACAGGCTGGCTAACCGGGCGATCTGGAAGCTGGCGGGAGCCCGGCGCCGGTTGGAGACGGAGGTTCCGCTCGTCTCCTTCACCTTCGACGATGTTCCTGACAGCGCACTTGGCGCGGGCGCAGCCATCCTCGAGAAGTATGGAGCCCGCGGCACCTTCTATATTGCGGGCGGGCTAGCCGGGCAGGTGGAGCCGGATCGAAGGCTGATCACGCCCGAAGGGTGCAGCGAGTTGCTCGCCCGCGGACACGAAATCGGCTGCCACACCTTCGCCCACCGAAGATTGCGTGACATTGCCGGCCTTGGCACCGATCTCGACCGCAATGCCGAGTACCTGAAGCAGGTCGGCGTTTCTCCGGCTGCATCGAATTTTGCCTTCCCCTACAACGCTGCCTGGCCGTTGGCACGGGCCGAGCTCCGCCGCCGCTACCGAACGTGCCGGGCAGGGGGCGAGGACATCAACCGCGGTGCCGTCGACCCGATGATGCTCAAGGGCGTCGAGATACGCCAGCCGGAGGATAGGGCGCGCGCGCTGACGCGCTGGATAGACGATGTCGCCGAGCGTCCCGGCTGGCTGATCTTCTTCACTCACGACATTGCCGCGCAGCCCACGAACTACGGCTGCACACCCGATACCTTCGATCATCTGGTCCGCTACGCCGCCGAAAAGGGATGCTGCATCCTGCCCGTCGACAGCGCCGCTGACCGGATCGGCTGGTAAGGAGGCTCTGGTGACCGGGAAGCGCCTTCTTGCGATCAACAACTATTTCTACCGCCGCGGCGGAGCGGAGGCGGTCTTCTTCGACCATATGAGCATGTTCGGCGAGATCGGCTGGGACATTGTTCCCTTCGCCATGCAGCATGATCTCAACGACTCCTCGCCCTGGTCGGATTATTTCGTCTCGGAGATAGAATACGGCCGCCGAACCGGTCTCCTGCGGAAGGCCGTCCAGGCGGCGAGTGTCATCTATTCGCTCGAGGCGCAGCGCAATCTCGGCCGGCTCATAGAACGCGCCCGCCCTTCGGTCGCCCACGCGCACAATGTCTATCATCACCTGTCGCCGGCGATCTTCTCGACCCTGAAAGCCGCCGGCATTCCGGTGGTGATGACGGTCCACGACCTGAAGCTCGCCTGCCCCTCCTACAAGATGCTTCGGGACGGCAGGGTATGCGAGGACTGTCGCGGCGGCAGGGTCTACAATGTCCTGCGTCATCGCTGCGTGAAGGGTTCGGCCCCTCTGAGCGCGGTGGTGCTCGCGGAAACGGTGCTGCACCGCTTGCTCGGGCTCTACCGCGACAAGGTGGACCGGCTGGTCGTGCCAAGCCGCTTCTATCTGGAAAAGCTCGCCGAATGGGGCTGGCCGCGCGAGAAGATGGTTCATATCGCCAATTTCGTCGATGTCACGGCTCTTTCCGGTGATTGGCCGGAGGGCGATTATTTCGCCTTTGCCGGCCGGTTGGCGCCGGAAAAGGGCCTCACGACCCTGATCAAAGCGGCGGCTTTGTCGAACCAGCGGCTGGTCATCGCCGGCACCGGTCCGGAGGAGCAAACACTTCGCCGCCTCGCGGCCGAGCTCAAGGCGGACGTGACTTTCGCCGGCTATCTCTCGGGCGAGAAGCTGCACAAGTTGATCGGCGAGTCCCGCGCGCTCGTGCTGCCGTCGGAATGGTACGAAAACGCGCCGATCAGCGTGCTCGAAACCTACGCGCTTCGGCGCCCGGTGATCGGCGCGGCGATCGGCGGCATTCCGGAAATGGTCAGGGAAGGCGAGACCGGTCTGCTTGCGGCTCCGGGGGACGCCGGGGACCTCGCCAGAGCCCTGTGCGAAATGGCGGCACTTTCGCCGACGGAACGCGCCCGCATGGGGGCGGCCGCCCGGTCCTGGGTCGCGAGCGAATTCTCCGCCGCCGCCTACCGCGAGAGGACGCTCGAGCTTTATGGGGCGATCGGCGCGGCCTGAGGCTTCTCCTCCGATCCTCATTCCTGTGACGAGCACATTCGCAACGCTCGCCCATCACCGTCTGATTTTCGGTCAGACCTCTACGAATCTAATGACCGTCTTACCGGGATGGTAAGTCTTCTGCTCGTAAAAGATGCGAATTGGGTTATCGCTGGGGCGCAACAACCATGAGCAGAAGATCGGGGGTTTCCCGAGATCGACCTTCGGCAGGGCCGGATGCGTCGGCAATGCCGGGCGGGGCAACCGCGAGCATGCCTGCAAGAGCTTATCGTGCACTGCCGATAGAGCGCCGCCGCGTGATGATGCTCGGGCTTCGTGGCATTCCGAACGTTCAGGGCGGCGTCGAAAAGCACGTGGAGATGCTCGCAGGCAGGCTGGTCGCGCATGGTTGGGATGTCGAGGTCGTCGGACGCCGGCGCTATCTTCCGGTTCCCGCGCCGCAATCCTGGAACGGAATTCGCGTCACTCCCCTCTGGTCTCCACGTATGATGGCGCTCGAGGCCATCGTCCATACCTTCCTCGGTGTATGCTATGCGGCGCTGCGGCGCCCGGATATCCTGCACATCCACGCCGTCGGCCCGGCGCTCCTGGTACCGCTCGCCCGGCTGATGCGCCTGAACGTCGTCGTGACCCACCACGGCTACGACTACGACCGACAGAAATGGGGGGCTTTCGCCAGGAGGATGTTGCGAGCGGGTGAACGCATGGGCATGCGGCTCGCGCAAGGCCGTATCGCAATCTCCAGGGATATCGCCGACACGATGGGCGAACGCTATCGCGTACCGGTGTCTTTGGTGCCGAATGGCGTCACCGTTTCGCGCCCCAGCGGCGAAACCGGCATTCTCGGCGAATTCCGTCTGTTGCGACGGCGCTATATCCTGCTTGCGGCGCGGCTTGTTCCGGAGAAGCGGCAGATCGATCTCATCCAGGCATATGCAAAACTTGAAAATAGCGGATTCGATCTCGTGCTTGCGGGCGGTGCGGAATTCGCGGGCGCCTACGAAGAGGAAGTACGGGCGCTGGCCAGCCGCGTGCCGGGCGTCGTCCTGACGGGGTTCCAGACTGGCGATCGCCTGGCGGAACTCTTCGCCAATGCGGCGCTCTTCGTGCTGCCGTCGAGCCATGAAGGCATGCCGATCGCGCTTCTGGAGGCGATGGCCCATGGTCTCCCGGTTCTGGCAAGCGACATCGTTGCCAACCGGCAACTCGGCCTGCCCGCCGACGATTATTTTCCGCTGGGGAACGTCGACGCGCTTTCGTCTGCCATCGCCAGAAAGATCGCCAATCCCCCCGACGAACAAGAGGTGCTCGCGCAGACCGAGCGCGTCGAAACCGTCTATAGCTGGTCGAGCGTGGCACTGAAGACGCTCGACGTCTACCGGGCGGTGACGAAATGAATGTCAGGCGCATCGCATCGGTACTTGCGTGGCTGCTTCTTGGCGTCATTGCCTATTCGACCCTCTCTCCGCTCGACCTGCGTCCGCACATGGGCAGCTCGGTGCAGCTTGAACGGTTCGGAGCATTCGGGCTGACGGGTCTCATGTTCGCGATCGCCTATCCCCGGCACGTGCTTGCCGTTCTGGCGGCTATGCTCGCGGCGGCAATCGGGCTGGAACTCACGCAGATGCTCGCCGCCGACCGCCATGCACGGTTGATCGATCTTTCGGTCAAAATGGCGGGGGCGGGCTGCGGTGTCGGCGCCGGCTGGCTGCTCGTCCGCCTTTGGCACCGGTTCCAGCCGAAAATCGCGGGCATGAACCAAAGCGCAAACCACCGCGGATAGACCTTCGCCGCGCGATTTTGGGGGCTCTCTTGACCATATCCATCATCATCAAGACATTGAATGAAGAGAAGCGGATTACCGCAACCGTCGAGAGCGCGCTCGCAGCGCTTCAGGACATGGGCGGCGAGGTCATCATCGCCGACAGCGGCTCCTGCGACCGCACGGTCGAGATCGCCTCGCAGTATCCCGTCATCATCGCCCAGATCGCCCCGCCCGCGCGACCGAGCTGCGGCATCGGCCCGCAGCTCGGCTTCCAGCATTCCCGCCATGATTACGTCTGTCTCATCGACGGCGACATGCTGCTCGACGCTGCCTTCCTCAAAGACGCCGTCCGCTTCCTGGCCGACAATCCGGCCATGGCAGGCGTTACCGGACATGTGGAGGAAATGCACATCTCGAACCTCGAATTCGCGCGCCGCGTCAGCCGCAATGCGCCCGAGAACCGGACGGGTCCGATCGATCGCATGAACGGCGGCGGGCTCTACAGGCGCACAGCCGTCGAGGACGTCGGCTACCTCTCGGACCGCAACCTGCACGGCTACGAGGAATTCGATCTCGGCATCCGCCTCAGAAGTGCCGGCTGGAGGCTTTACCGGCTCGACCGCCGTTTCGTCCAGCACTTCGGCCACACGGTCAATTCCTACCGGCTGCTCGTTCGACGCTGGAAGACCAAATATCTCTACGGGATAGGCGAGCTTCTGCGCGCTTCTCTCGGCAAGCCCTATTTCTTTCAGCTGTTGCGGGAACTGCCGGAGCTGAAACTCTGGGCTCTCGTCTATCTCTGGTGGCTCGCCTGCCTCGGCCTGATCCTGCTGCTGCCCGATACGCTCATGTCCCTCGCCGCCGTCTGCGCGAGTTTCGCGGCCGCCGTTCTCGCCGTCAGCTTCCGAAAGGGCGGCCTCAGCATGGGCCTCTATACGGTCGTCGCCTGGTTCTTCCATGCGGCAGCGCTTCCTGTCGGCTTCCTGCGAACCCGGCGGCTGCCTGCCGAACCGATCGAAAGCACGATCCTCGCAAAGGCCCCTCCCGGGGAGTCCTCTCCCCGTGAACCGGTTCTCGGAAAGACGGCATGAGGAGGCCATCGCTCGCGGCGGCGCTGCTTTGCACGTGGCTTTCCCCGGCCGCAAGTGCCTCTGAATGGGTGCCGGTTCGCGAGGTCTCGCTCGAAGTCCGCGCCGGCAGTCCGCTCGATTTCTCGTCCTTGCTGCCGAACGCTTCGATCGACGCGAACAGCCGCCTCGTTGCAGGTCCGGATGGCCGGCTGGCCTTTGCCAGGGCGCCGGAACAACCGGTCAGAATGTTATGCGCGTCGCTCGCCTGGAGTCCGGCATCCGGCGGCTTTCCGGACCATGACGGCGCCGAGCGCTACGCCCGCCAGCTTGCGATGCACGGATACAACATCGCCCGGCTCCATTTCGTCGATGCCAGCCTTATGTTCGGCAGGCAGAAGGATTTCGATTTCGATCCGGAGACGCTGGATCGTGTCCATTACCTGCTGGCGGCGCTGAAGCGCAACGGCATCTACTGGATCATCGATGGACTTTCGTCTCCGCGCGGCGCCTACGGCGGCCACGACGACCGATGGGACGCAAAAGGCGATCTCAAGCTCCGGCTGCACCTCGACGAAGAGGCCGTTGCGCACTGGAGCAAGCTGCAGGAGACGTTTCTCGCGAGCGTCAATCCCTATACGGGGACGGCGACCATCCGCGACGACGCGCTCGCGCTGGTGATCCTTGCCAATGAAAACGGCATGGAGTTCGACAGCGTCGTGCGTGAGCGGCCCGAAAAGCCCGCCTATGACGAGGCGCTGGCGGAACCATTCAACCGCTGGCTTTCGGCACGCTACGGCACGACGGAAGCGCTCGCGAGCGCCTGGGGAGATCTCGGTGCCGACGAGCGGGTCGAAACGGCATCGGTGAGGCTTCCCGCCAATCGCTACGCAGACGGTCCGCGGATGCGCGATCTCCAGGCCTTCTTCGCCGAGACCGAGCGCGCCTCCGCCGCACGCATGAGCCAGGTCCTGCGCGATTTGGGCTATCGCGGCCTGATCAGCACCTACAACAATTGGCCGACGGTGCAGACGGCGCTCAGCCGGCGCGATCTCGACGCCGTGACCATGAACACCTATCACGATTGGGTCGGGGGTTATTCTGCGGGAAGCGCTTTGACGCAGGCAAGTTCGCTTGCAGACGGCGCCAACTACATGCGCATGATCGCCGCGGCGCGGTGGCTTGGAAAACCTTTCATCGTCAGCGAATACGACCATCTCTTCTGGAACCGCTATCGCTACGAGGCGGGCCTGACAATGCCGGCCTACGCTGCACTCCAGGGCTGGGACGTGCTTTGCCGTCACGGCCACGGGCCGATCGCGCTCGCCTATGGCGAACCGTTTCCGCACAAGAAGGCGATGCTTCCCTATGCGATTGCGCTCGATCCCGTGGCGCGTGCCGGCGAGACGCTCAGCGCACTCGTCTTTCGTCGCGGCGACGTGACGACCTCCGCCATTACGATCCCCTTCCCAATTCGCGGCGAGGAGGATCTCGGCGAGGACATGCAGGCCCGCGAGCCGGAGCGACTGACCGATCTGGCGCTGGTCGGGCGCATCGGCCTGCTGCGGGCAGACCCGACCGGTGGAGAAAGCGGTGTCACGCAACCACGCGACCGGGACGCCCGAACAATCCTTGCCGCACTCCGCGACGAACATATGCTCGCGACCGAAAATCGCACCGACACCACAAGCGGAGTTTACGAAAGCGATACAGGCCAGGTCCAGCTCGACCGCCGGGCAGGGCAGCTCCGTGTTTCGACGCCCGCTACGGAAGCTGCAGCCTTCTCCTCTCTGCGTGAACCGATCGATCTCGGTCTCATGCGCATCGGACAGGCGGACGGCAACGGTCTCGTGGCGCTTTCGGCTATCGACGCTGAAGGCACGCTTTCCGAAAGCCGGCGCCTGCTTTTGATCTTTGCAACAGATGCGCAGAACACCGGCATGGTCTTTCGCGACAGCGAAGAGAAGGTGATCGAGGATTTCGGCGCGCTGCCGGCGAGAATCCGGAAGGGCTATGTCGATCTCGAACTGGCACGAACCGCTGCCAGATGGAGCGTGTCACCGGTAGGCCTGGACGGCACCGTCTATCCGCCCGTCGACAGCGGCAGCGGGCGCGTCGCCTTCCGCCTCTCGAACGACACGCCCTATGGGCCCACTCCCTATTTTCTCGTGGAGATGTAGGCTCAGCCGGCAGCGCCCCGGTCGTGTCCGGCGGGCTGAGCCGGTTCGGCTCCCTCTTGGTTCCTGGCATCTTCTGCCGCATCGCCTGCCGTGTGTGACGACAGGCCGGCGAGCTTGTGCCCCCTCTCGCGCAGCCACTGGAATACGACATAGAGCGCCGGAATGATGAAAATTCCGAGGAGCGATGCGGCGAGCATGCCCCCGGCAACCCCCGTACCGACGGCACGGCGGCTGAGCATGCCGGCGCCCTCGGCCGTGACGAGCGGGATCAGCCCCATGATGAAGGCGAAGCTGGTCATCATCACCGCACGGAAACGGGTACGCGCGCCCTCCACGGCGGCATCGACGATCGGCACCCCCTTCTCCCGCTGGAACTTGGCGAATTCGACGATCAGGATCGCGTTCTTGGACGCGAGTGCGATCAGCACGACGAGGCCGATCTGGGCATAGATGTCGAAGGAGAGCCCTGCCAGCAGCACGGCGACGAGAGCGCCTGCTACGCCGACGGAGACCGAAAGCAGAACCGGTATGGGGATCGTCCAGCTTTCGTAAAGAGCCACGAGGAAGAGATAGGCGAAGAACAGGGCCAGTGCGAGGATCACCGTCGTCTGGCCCGCGGCTTCGAGTTCCTGCAGTGCCGTCCCCGTCCACTCGAAGCTGTAGCCCGGCGGCAGCGTGGCGGCGGAGACCTGTTCCATTGCGGCCAGCGCCTCACCCGAGGAGACGCCCGGGGCCGGCTGGCCGTTGAGCGTGATGGAGCGGTAATTGTTGTACCGCACGATCGATTGCGGCCCGACGATGTAGTCCACGCGCGCGACCGAGGCCACGGGGACCATATGGCCCGCGGCATTGCGTACATGCAGCCGGGAGATGTCGTCGACGGCATCGCGATCCGCTTCGGCCGCCTGCATGGTGACTTTCCAGCTCCGGCCGAAAAGATTGAAGTCGTTGACGTAATAGGATCCGAGCGTGCCCTGCAGCGTCGCGAAAAGATCGCTCACAGAGACCCCGAGCGCCTGCAGGCGATCGCGGTCGAGATCCAGATAGAGCTGCGGCGAGCTCGCCGAATAGGTGCTGAATGTAGGTCCGAGCTGCGGGTTCTGGTTGGCGGCCACCATCAATCCGCCTGCCGTCGCGGCAAGCTCGGCCGGCGATCGGCCCTGGAGGTCAAGCAGCTGATACTCGAAGCCGGAGCCGGTGCCGAGACCGATAATGGGCGGCAGGTTGAAGGCGAAAACCTGGGCATTGCGGATTGCCGCACCCTTGGCCATCACCGTGCCGATCGCGGCATTGACAGATGCGCTTTCGCTCTGGCGTTCGGCGAAGGGCTTCATGGTCACGATCGCGAACGCGCTGCTGGATTTGGCGATTCCGTCGAGGAAGCTGTAGCCGGTGACGGTCGTGACGTTCGCCACGCCCTCGATTTCGCCGAGCATTGTTTCGACCTCGCGCACCACGGCGTCGGTCCTGTTGAAGGAGGCACCTTCCGGAAGGCGGATTTCGGCAAAGAAGGCGCCTTGATCCTCGCTGGGGAGGAACCCGGTCGGCACGACCCGGAACAGCCAGCCGCTGGCGCCGATCGCAACGGCAAGGAGGACCAAGCCGATGACGGCCCTGCGCGCAATGCCGCCTGCGACATGCGCATAGCCGTTGCGGGTACGGTCGATACCCCGGGAAATCCATCCAAGGACGCCGCGCTTCGGCCCGTGATGGGGCTTCAGGAGGATCGCGCAGAGGGCCGGGCTGAGGGTCAGTGCGTTAATCGCGGAAATGACCATCGACACCGAGACGGCGACGGCGAACTGCTGGAAGAGCTGCCCGCTCAGGCCAGGAATGAATGCCACCGGTACGAACACCGAAAGCAGCACGAGGGTGATGGCGACGATCGCCCCGGTGATTTCCCCCATGGCGAGGCGCGCGGCCTGCGCCGCGCTCATGCCGGGGTTTTCCTCCATGACGCGCTCGACGTTTTCCACCACCACGATCGCATCGTCGACGACGATGCCGATGGCGAGCACCAGCGCCAGAAGCGAAACCGTGTTCAGCGAAAAGCCCATCGCCAGGATCACGGCGAAGGTGCCGACGAGCGCCACCGGAACGGCGATGAGCGGAATCAGTGTTGCGCGCCAATTGCCGAGAAAGAGGAAGACGACGACGATGACGAGTGCGAAGGCTTCGAACAGGGTGTGCTCGACATTCTCCACGCTCGCCTCGACGAAATCGGACGTGTCGTAGGAGACCGTATAGGTGAGCCCCTCCGGGAAGGCCTGGGCCAGGCGCTCCATCGCCTGCTGCACGCCCTCCGTGGCGGCGAGCGCATTGGCGCCCGGCGCCTGATAGGTGCCGATCATCGCCACGGGCTTGCCGTTGATGCGGGCGGTGGAGTCGGAGGTCACAGAACCCAGTTCGACGCGCGCGACGTCGCGGATGCGCACGAAGGACCCGTCCGCCTCTGCCCGAAGCACGACGTCCTCGAACTGGGCGGGATCGGTGAGCCGGCCCTGCGTCTGTATGTTCAGCTGGAACAGCGGATCGTCGGTCATCGGCTGCGCGCCGATGCGGCCGATCGCCGCCTGGACGTTCTGGGTCTTCAGGGCGTTGACCACATCCGTCGGCGTCAGCCCCAGATTGGTCAGCCGATCGATGTCGAGGACGATCCGCATCGAATAGTCCTGGGCACCGAAGAGCGTCGCGTCGCCGACCCCCGGCACGCGCTTGATCGTGTCGAGCACGTTGATCGTGGCGTAGTTCGAGAGGAACAGATTGTCGAACTCGTCATTCTCGCCGTGGATGGCGATCACCTGCATGAGCGAGGATGACTGCTTCTTGACGCTGACGCCGCTCTGCTTGACTTCGGCCGGCAGCACCGGCTCGGCAAGCGCGACGCGGTTCTGCACGTTGACGGTGGCGATATCCGGATCGGTGCCGACGGCAAAGGTCACCGTCAGCGAGTAGGTCCCGTCGGCGCCGCTCGTCGATTTCATGTAGAGCATGTTGTCGACGCCGACGACCTTGCTTTCCAACGGCTGAGCGACGGTGGCCTCGACCACGTCGGCGCCTGCGCCGGGATAGCTCGCGGTCACGCTGACTTGCGGCGGGACGATATCGGGGAACTGTGCAATCGGCAGCCTCGTCAGGGCGATCAGCCCCGCGAGCGTGAGCACGATGGAAATGACCGCGGCAAAGCGCGGACGATCGATGAAGATCCCGGAGATCATGGCTCAGCCACCCGTCGTGGTTGCGGCGACGGCGTCCACCACGATGCCCGGCCGGACCTTGCCCACACCCTCGGTTATGACGTTTTCTCCCTCCTTCAGTCCCTTGGCGACGACGGCCTGGCCGCGGCTGGAGCGGCTGACGTCGACGCGGCGAAGCTCGACCTTGGAGTTGGCGTCGACCACCATGACAAAGGCGCCCTGCTGGTCGCGCTGGACCGCCTGTTGCGGTACGGCCAGCACGTCCTGCCGATCGGACTGCTCGAGAACGACCCTGACGAGCGTCCCGTCGAGAAGCGTCCCACGGGGATTGGGAAACTCGGCGCGAACCGTAACGGTGTCGGTCCCTTGCGAGACCGTGCTCGCGACGAAGTCTATTGTGCCTTTCTCCGGGTAATCGGTACCGTTCGGAAGCGTGATGCTGACATTGGCGCCGCCGGACATCTCACCCTTTTCGACGCGCTCGCGGTAGGAGAAATAAAGGGATGTCGCGACGGGAAACTCGACATAGATCGGGTCGAGACGCGTCAGCGTCACGAGCGCTCCGCTGTCCGGCGTGACCAGGGCGCCGACATCGACGCTGGTCAGGCCGACGACGCCATCGAACGGCGCGAGGATCTTCGTGTAGGAAAGATTGAGCTCGGCATTCTGCTTACTGCCCTTGAGGCGCAGTATATCGGCCTCGGCCTTTTTCAGTTGCGCATTCGCAGTGTCGAGCGTCGCCTGCGCGACGGTATTGGTGGAGATCAACCGCTGGGCACGGTCACGTTCGAGAACGGCGAGGTCCCGTTGAGCCTCCGCTGCCGCGATCGAACCGTCGATCTCCTGCAGCGCGGCGCGATAGGCACCGTCTTCCACCTGGTAAAGGACTGTTCCCGCCGAGACCTTCTGCCCATCCTCGAAATTGACCTTCTCGAGGAATCCGGACACGCGGGCGCGGATGTCCACCTTTTGAACAGCGACGACCTTGCCGGTCAGGCCGACGCTTTCGCGCAGGTCCATGACCGCGGCCGGCGCGACGGTAACCGAGGGAGGCGGCTGTTGCGCCTGCGCATTTCCCGCCATGACGCTGACGGCGAGCAGTCCGCAAGTCAGACCGGCAGCCAGAATTCTCGAAACACGCATGCAATGCTCCCCTCAAGCGGACCCCGCACGCGTCGCGTGGATCACACCAAATATCTCGGCTCAAGCCACCCCTTCACTTCGAGCGGCGCAACTTGAAATTGCTTCTCTTTCTCATGCTAGCGGGGCTGCGGCAAATAGGGAAGCGGGTTTGTCACTGCAAATCAGGCCGATGGAATACTCCGAGGCCTGTCGACGCCGGCCGCAGGCGTCGCGTCGAACGTCCTGCGGTGCCGCGCCCCTGCGGCTGCGCAGCCACTTGCTTTCGATTGTAATATGCGATGCTGCAAGGGGTGGGTGCGTCCTGTGTGTGTCCAGCCGGTTCAGGCGGTCTAGAGGACGAAATAGCCCTTCTGGAGGGTGACGGCATCATCCAGGTGTATCGCGAAATCCGCCTTCCTGTCGCCGTTCACGTCGCCGTAGATATAGGTGTCGGAGACATCGCGGACGTAGCGTAGCTCACCCTTCTTGCCGCTGAAGGCGGCGCTTCCGACGAAGCCAAACGCCTGATCGCCGGCGGAGGACGTATTGGCATCGATCGCAGAGAGATCGATCCTGTCGGACTTTGCCGTAAAATCGAAAATGGTGTCGCGCCCGGACTTTGCCACCGTCGAATCCGAGAGCGCCTTGAAAGTGAAGCTGTCGCTACCGCTGCCCCCGTTCAGACGATCCGCGCCCGCGGCGGCATAGAGCAGGTCGTTGCCGGATTCCCCGTAGAGCTTGTCGTTGCCTTTTCCGCCGTAGATTCTGTCGGAACCGGAGCCGCCATAGAGCGTGTCGTTGCCCGTGTCGCCGTTCAGCCTGTCATTGCCCCCGTAACCCCACAGCACATTGGCTGCCTGGTTGCCCATGATCGAGTCGCCGGACGAACCTCCCTTGACGTTTTCGATCAGTGAGCGCGCATCGCCATGGTAAAGCAGCGCATTGAAAATGTTGCCGGCGGCAAAGCCGCCATTCGGGCCGCCGCCGAGCCAGGCCAGCTGGTCGATGCTGAAGGTCGAAGCGCTGCCCGGCCTGAGATCGATCTTGAGGGCGTTGGTATAGGCGCTCAAATCGTAGGTGTCGTTGCCGCCGCCGTCCCAGATGGTTGCGAAGATGCGGTTCGCGCCGGGCGAAATCCCGGCCCCGCCGTTCACGAAAGTGGTGCCGCCGCCCGGCGTCCACTTATACACCGTATTGCCGGCATTGGTCGTGAAATCGGCGCCGTACATTTCCTGAAGCGCGGCGATGTCGGCCATCATGAAGGTCTGCGGCGCGCCGAACTGCTCGTAATAGTAGCCCTCGTCGGCGCCGATATAGCCGCGATAGGTCATGATCGAATATTCGATCGAGTCGTATCGTGCGGGCGAGGCGCCGTAGACGTCACCTTCATGGCCGTGCTTCAGGCCGAGTGCGTGGCCGAGCTCGTGCAGGAGCGTGTGCCATGCGTAATTGCCCGCAATCGGCTTGCGGTAGTCGTCCGCCGTGCCGGCATAGGCCGTGCCGAACCAAATGTCGCCGCCGGAGGCATCGAGCGCCGGCAGGTAAGCATAGGCGGTGTCCGGCAACCACGATTGCGCGAACCGGATCGTCGCGGTGCTGGCGCTTCCCGCCTTGAAGCTGGCATTGGTGAATCCTTCGACCGAAAAGCCGTCATTGGCCGCCGAACCGTAGGATTGCTCCATGGCGAAAAGCGCTGTTTTCGCCTGTGCCGCCGATATCGAAGTAAACCCATAGTATTTTTCGAACCCGTAGCCGTAGCTTCCGCGCCATGTCGGGAATGCGTAGGTTATCGTACCGACCCATGCGTCTCCTGTCAGCAACGAATCAACGACGCTGTTTCCGGTTGCTTTGACGAACTTAAGAGACTTTCCGGCACCGCTCATTCGAAATTCCCGCTATTGTTGTATTTTCTGATTAGCAATTATCAGAGACATTGGCTACTATTATCGTAGGGATGCCGTAAAATTGGAGCGGTTCGTGACATTTCGCAAAATTGCGCAGTTGCTTGTGCTGGGATTGACGGCAATGTCTCCGGCCATGGCGCAAGGCGCGATGAAGCCAAGCGGAGCGGAGATGCAGAAGCCACCCGACTACGAGCGGGCCGTGCGATCGGAGTTCGAGGCCGCACGGGCGGAAAATACGGTGGAGGCCTACGAGCGCTTCATCCGCCGTCATCCCGGCCATGCGCTCGTCGAGGATGCTCGAAAGGCGATGTTGCGTCTGCAGGCGCGGTGAAGCGGTGCCGCCCGGGCGGGGAAGGTCAACCTGTGACGCACTGAATCGCGCCGAGGGGCCGCACCCCCTCCGTCCTCATCCCTGTGCCCGTCACAGGGATGAGAGCAGCGCCGGGTCTGCGGCGCGGGAAGCGTTCTTTCAGCCCAAGGACTTGGTCTGGCTGGATTCCTGTGACAAGCACAGGAATGAGGGACCGGGGATGTGCGGCTACTACATCGAAGCGAAACGGGACGCTGCATACGGGCGTGACCCGGGACCGTCCGCGCCGCCTCGCTATCTTCACGGTTTATGAAAGCGCGCCGAGGGACCGCACCCTCTCTACCCTCATTCCTGTGTCCGGGCTAAACATCGAGCACAGGGATGAGGAAATCAAAAAAAGCGGCGGCGGGTGGCCCGAACCTCGACAGGGCTTAGACGGCTTCTTCGCTCTCTTTTGCCCGCAGCAGCATACCGAACAGGTCGCGCGGGTCATCCGGGTCGGCGATCATGTCGAGGTTCTGATAGAAGTCGGTTCCGGGGAGGCGATCGCGGACGTAGCGGAGCGCAGAGAAATCCTCGATCGCGAAGCCGACACTGTCGAAGAGGGTGATCTGGCGGGCGTCGCGCCGGCCCTGCGCCTCGCCCGTGACGACCTTCCAGAATTCGGTCACGGGAAAATCGGGTGCCATCTGCTGGATTTCGCCCTCGATCCGGGTCTGCGGCGGATATTCGACGAAGACGTCCGAGCGCTTCAGGATATCGCGATGCAATTCCGTCTTGCCGGGGCAATCGCCGCCGATTGCGTTGATGTGGACGCCGGCGCCGACCATGTTGTCGGTGAGAATCGTGGCGAACTGCTTGTCGGCCGTACAGGTGGTGACGATCTCGGCGCCTTCGATCGCTTCCTGGGCGGACCTGCAGGACACGATCCTGAGCCCGGAACCGTCGAGGTTGCGGGCGGCCTTTTCCGTTGCACGCGGGTCGATATCGTAAAGGCGGATGGTGTCGATGCCGCAGACGGCCTTCATCGCCAGCGCCTGGAACTCGGCCTGCGCGCCGTTGCCGATCATAGCCATGGTGCGTGCATCCTTCGGCGCCAGGTGCCGGGCAGCCATTGCCGAGGTTGCGGCAGTTCTGAGCGCCGTCAGTATCGTCATCTCGGTCAGAAGTGCCGGATAGCCCGTCGAAACCTCGGCGAGCAGCCCGAAAGCAGTCACCGTCTGCAGCCCCTCGGCGGTGTTCTTCGGGTGACCGTTGACATATTTGAAACTGTAGATCCTGCCGTCCGAGGTCGGCATCAGCTCGATCACGCCGTCGCGCGAGTGGCTGGCGACGCGCGGCGTCTTGTCGAAACTTTCCCAGCGGCGGAAGTCCGCCTCGATGGCGTCCGTGAGTTCCGCCAGAACCGTTTCCACACCGAGGTGATGCACGAGGCGCATCATGTTGTCGACGCTGACGAAGGGCACCATGGCCTTGGCTGAAGGAAGCGGGGAGAACATGGAGATTCCTCTTGGCGGCTTGCTGTACTCCAGGACAGGGTAGCGATTGCGTGCGCTGGTCGAAAGCGCAAACATGTGCTAATTTCGGCACCGAATTGAGCGATTTTTCCAGTCGGATTGTGCAATATGAGCAGAACAGCGGTTGGCGATTCAGTCGTTGCAAAATACACCCCGGATGATCTGGACCGCCGGATCATTGCGCATCTGCGCGCCGACGGCCGGGCATCACTTTCCAAACTTTCCGACGCGCTGGGCGTGGCGCGTGGCACCGTGCAAAATCGCCTGGATCGCCTGCTGGAGACCGGGACGCTTCTCGGGTTCACGGTGCGCGTCAGGGAAGACTACGACCTCAACACGGTTCATGCGGTGATGATGATCGAGGTTGTGGGGAAGTCGACGACGCAGGTTGTTCGCAAACTGCGCGGCATGCCCGAGATTTATACGCTGCACACCACCAACGGCAACTGGGATCTGGTCGCCAACATACGGGCAGCTAATCTCTCCGAATTCGACCGGATCCTGCGCGAGGTGCGAATGATCGACGGCGTGGCCAACAGCGAGACCAGTCTCCTGTTGAGCAGCGTCTGACCGGCAGCTGCCGCGCAGGGGCAGATCGGGACGATTGAAAGCCGGACCCATCCCCGTTAGGTTGCGCCCGCATTCAATGAAGGTTTTCGTGGGGGTTGGCTTGGCGGGCCGTCGAACTTGTTTTCTGTTGGCCTGTCTTCTGCTGATGCCGGCGGCCGCCCGGGCGGAATGGCGGGCGGTCGAAAAGACAGAGACTTACGCGATCACCGGTCAGTCCGGGCCGGAGCTCTATGCTTCCATCGGCGAACGAGGACCGCAGGTGGGCGGCCTCGGGCGCGCGATCGCCCATACGAGCTTCAAGCTCACCTGGAGGCGGAAATATGAGGAGCGAGACGGGGCCTGCGTGCTGGCGTCGGCGCTGCCGAAGCTCACCATCACCTATACGCTGCCGAAACTTGCCGGAAAGCTGCCCGCCAATATTGAGGCCCACTGGCAGACCTTCATCGCCGGCGTGAGAAAGCATGAGCTGGTCCATGGCGACTTCATCAAGGAGATGGTGAGCGCCATCGAGGCAGCCACCGTGGGCCTTACCGTTGCCGACGATCCGCAATGCCGCAAGATCAAATCCGAAATGACGAAGCGGCTCGGCGAAATCTCCCGCACGCAAAGACAGAAGAGCCGCGACTTCGACAGGGCCGAGCTCAGCGACGGCGGCAATGTTCACCAGCTCATCCTCAATCTCGTCAACGGCGGCTGATGCGCGTGGCAAATCCGTTCGAGGCGTCGCGCTTCAGGCTTTGGCCGAAAGGCAACACTTCTGCGCAAAAGTAAGTTGTTGTCGAGCCTGCCTCCGAATCGTCTCAATGCAACGAAAACGTGAGCCCGCCTGAGTGGCAGGCATAGCGGCACGATAGCTTTCCGTGCGGCTGACATTACTGAATTTGTTTCGGACGATCGGCCGGGGTTTCTGCCGATCATGAGCCGAAAAGGAGAAGATGCATGAAAAAGACTCTCGCCAAGGCGTTTTTCGCGGTCACGATCGCGTCTGCCGCCGCGGGCGCCAATGCCGCCGATCTGACCTATCAGGAGCCGGCGCCGCCGCCGGCGGTGCAGGACGCGCGCGGCGGTGTGAAGATAGGCTATCTGGAATGCGACATCGGCGGCGGCGCCGGCTACGTGCTCGGTTCGTCCAAAGAGGTCGAGTGCGCTTTCCGGTCCCTGGGCGGCGACGTGATCGAGGATCGCTACACGGGAGAAATTCGCAAACTCGGGATCGACGTGGGTTTCACGATGCGCAGCCGGTTGATCTGGGCCGTGTTCGCGCCGACGGCAGGCTACCACCATGGTTCTTTGAGCGGTATCTATAAGGGCGCGAGCGCCGAGGCGACGCTCGGTGCGGGTGTGGGCGCCAACGTCCTCGTCGGCGGCACCTCCGGCTCTATCCACCTCCAGACAGTCAGCGTCACCGGCCAGCTCGGTCTCAATGTCGCGGCCGCGGGCACATCGATGACCCTCAACTCCGCGAATTGATGTCTTGGCCGGCGCGGCCGTTACGCCGCGCCGGGGCCGATCTCCTCGCCGTCCTCCACAAAATCACCAGCATGCCTGCCGTCATGGCCGCGAGACCGTACCATGTGACGGCATAAACGAGGTGATTGTTCGGGAAGACGACGCGCGTCAGGCCTCCGACGGGAAGCCCGCCGCGATTGGGGACGGCATCCGCGTCGACGAAGTAGGGCGCGACCTCGGAGAGGCCGCGCGCCGCAGCGATCGCACCCACGTCGCGCGAATACCAACGGTTTTCCCCGGCCTTGTTCGACTGAAGGAGTGAACCGTTCGGCTCGTCCATGCGCATGAGGCCGATGACCTTCGCCTCGCCCTCGATCTGGCCTTCCCGCCGCGTCGATGCCTCACGCCTCTCCGTCGGGACGAAGCCGCGGTTTACGAGCACGGTCGTCCCATCGGCCGCCGCAAGCGGCGTCACGACCCAATAGCCGGCACCGCGCTCGGTTGCGGCATAGACCAGCGTTTCCTTCTCGTGGAGGAAGCGGCCCTGGAGAGTGACGTGCCGGTATTCGTCTCGCGCGGCGTTGACGTTCGGCCAGTCGCTGCGCGGCGGCACAGGCACGGGTGCCGCCTGGACGCGCTCCTCGACCCGGGCGATCAGGTGTAGCTTCCAGGAGAGGCGCTTGAGCTGCCACGTGCCGAGCGCAGAAAAAGCCGCGAAGAGCAGGAGGCCGAGGATGCTGAGGATCGCAAGCGAGAGCCGGGAGTGCTGTCTTGATGCGGCTTCGACGTCTACCATTGCAAGCTTGTCTTTGAATTCGATCTGCTGGCGCCCCTCATCCGCCTGCCGGCGCCTTCTCCCCGCAGGCGGGGAGAAGGTCCGGTGAGGGGCGAAGCTCCGACTCACGGCATGTTCTTCATCATTTCCGGGCTCATCGGCATCATGTTCGTGTTCAGGTGATGCATGACCCAGAGCGAGCCGGAAAGCGCGATGGCGACGAGAAGGATCGTGAAGATCAGCGCCATCATCGTCCAGCCGCCTTCAGAGCGGGTGTTCATGTGCAGGAAGAAGATCATGTGGACGACGATCTGGACGGCGCCGAGAGCCATGATGATCGCGGCGGTGAGGACGGCGCTGTCGAGAACGTCGGCCATCACAAGCCAGAAGGGAATCGCGGTCAGGACGACGGAGAGGACGAAGCCGGTCACGTAACTCTTCAGCGTTCCGTGTCCCGCGTCGTGACCATGGCTGTGGCCATGATGGGCCTCGAAAGCGTCCTCGTGCGAAGGTGCGTGCGTACTCATCCGAGAACTCCCATCAGATAGACGAAGGAAAAGACGCCGATCCAGACGACGTCGAGGAAGTGCCAGAACATCGAAAGGCACATGAGGCGGCGCTTGTTTTCCGGGATCAGCCCGCGTTTTGCGACTTGCGCCATGAGCACGAACATCCAGACGATGCCGGCGGTCACGTGCAGGCCGTGCGTGCCGACGAGCGTGAAGAAGGAGGACAGGAAGGCGCTGCGCTGCGGTCCGGCGCCCTCATGGATCAGATGCGCGAATTCGTAGAGCTCGAGCCCGACGAAGGCGATGCCGAAGAGCGCGGTGACTGCCATCCAGGCGAGCGTCGCTTTTTTCTCGTAACGTTCCATCGCCAGCATGGCGAAGCCGTAGGTGATCGAGGAAAAAAGCAGCATCGACGTGTTCACCGCGACGAGCGGCAGGTCGAAGAGATCGGCGGGCGAGGGGCCTGCGGCATAGTTTCGGCCGAGAACCGCATGGGTGGCGAAGAGAACCGCGAAGATCAGGCAGTCGCTCATCAGATAGAGCCAGAAGCCGAGCATCGTGCTTCCTTCGGGGTGGTGTTCCTCCGTCAGGTAGAAGGTCGGCGCCTCGTCCGCATTAAGCGCGCTTTCGGTACGGAACTCGGTCATGCTTGCACCTCGGCGGCAAGCACTTCTGTGCGCTTGCCCTCTGTGTCGGCGACGACGTTTGCGGGAATGTGGAAGTCGCGGTCATAGTTGAAGGTGTGACCGACGGCGATCACCACCATGGCGACGAAGGAGAGGATCACCAGCCACCACATGTACCAGACCATGGCGAAGGCGAAGACGACGCTGATCGCCCCGAGGATGACGCCTGTGCCGGTGTTCTTCGGCATGTGGATCGGCTTGAAGCCTGCAAGCGGCCGGCTGTGGCCGCGCTTTTTCATGTCCCACCAGGAGTCCTGATCGTGGACGAGCGGAGTGAAGGCGAAGTTGTAATCCGGCGGTGGCGAGGCGGTCGACCATTCGAGCGTGCGCCCGTCCCAGGGGTCGCCGGTCGTGTCGCGCAGTTCTTCGCGCCGCACGAAACTGACGACGAGCTGGATCAGCATCGACAGGATACCGAGCGCGATCAGGAAGGCGCCGAAGGCCGCGATGACGAACCAGATCTGCAGAGAGGGATCCTCGAACTGGCTGACGCGGCGCGTGACCCCCATGAGCCCGAGCACGTAGAGCGGCATGAAGGCGAAGTAGAAGCCGGTCAGCCAGAACCAGAAGGACATCTTGCCCCAGAACGGATCGAGCCTGAATCCGAAAGCCTTCGGGAACCAGTAGACGACGCCTGCCATCAGCCCGAAGACGACGCCGCCTATGATGACATTGTGAAAGTGGGCGATGAGGAACAGCGAATTGTGCAGCACGAAATCGGCAGGCGGAACCGCAAGCAGAACGCCGGTCATGCCGCCGAGCACGAAGGTCACCATGAAACCGATGGTCCAGAGCATCGGCACCTCGTAGCGGATGCGGCCGCGATACATGGTGAAGAGCCAGTTGAACATCTTCGCACCGGTCGGGATCGAGATGATCATCGTCGTGATTCCGAAGAACGCGTTGACGCTCGCACCCGAGCCCATGGTGAAGAAGTGGTGCAGCCAGACGATGTAGGAGAGGATGGTGATGACGACCGTCGCATAGACCATCGAGGCATAGCCGAAGAGCCGCTTGCCGCAGAAGGTCGCGACGACTTCCGAGAAAATGCCGAAGGCCGGCAGGATGAGGATGTAGACCTCCGGATGGCCCCAGATCCAGATGAGGTTGACATACATCATCGGATTGCCGCCGAGATCGTTGGTGAAGAAGTTCGTGCCGGCGTACCGATCGAGCGTAAGAAGCGCCAGCGTCGCGGTCAGCACCGGGAAGGTGGCGACGATCAGCACGTTGGTGCAGAGCGAGGTCCAGGTGAAGACCGGCATCTTCATCATCGTCATCCCGGGGGCGCGCATCTTCACGATGGTGGCGATGAGGTTTATCCCCGACAGCGTCGTTCCGATGCCGGCGATCTGCAGGCCCCAGATGTAATAGTCGACCCCGACGCCGGGGCTGTAGTCCGCGCCCGACAGCGGCGGATAGGCAAGCCATCCGGTCCGCGCGAACTCGCCGACGAAGAGCGAGAGCATGATGATGATCGCGCCGGCCGTCGTCATCCAGAAGCTGAAATTGTTGAGGAAGGGGAAGGAGACGTCGCGCGCGCCGATCTGCAGCGGCACGACGAAGTTCATCAGCCCCGTCACGAAGGGCATCGCCATGAAGAAGATCATGATGACGCCGTGTGCGGTGAAGACCTGGTCATAATGATGCGGCGGCAAGTAGCCTTCCGAGCCGCCGAAGGCCATCGCCTGCTGCAGCCGCATCATGATCGCGTCGGAAAATCCGCGCAGCAGCATCACCAGCGCGAGGATGATGTACATTATGCCGATCTTCTTGTGGTCGACGCTCGTCAGCCAGTCGCGCCAGAGCGTCCCCCAGAAGCGGTAATAGGTGATGAGCCCGATCAGCGCGATGCCGCCGAGCGCGACGGCGAGAAAGGTCACGACGAGGATCGGCTCGTGATAAGGGATCGCGTCGAGGGTAAGCCGGCCGAAGATGAGCTTCAGAAAATCTGGATCGGAGAACATGGGAAACCTGTTCAATCGTTGGCGCAACGCGCCGTGTTCAATGGTTGAGCTGCGGCGGTGCCGGATCGCTCTCATGGTTCATGCCCGGCATCGAGTGTCCCTCGTGTCCCTCCATGGGCATATCGTGCTGCATCGGCTCCTCTGCGCCGGTGCCCTGCGGCTCGTGCTGGCTGCGCGCGGGTGTGCCCGTCGCCGGGTGCGTTGCGGCCGGCGCTCCTTCCGCAAGGGAATGCCTGTTGTCGTATTCCAGCTTTTCCCGGTTCTCGGCGCTCTCCTTGCCGGCGCCCCCCATCATGTCGATGTGCATCATCTCCTCCATGCACATCTTGCCGGGTGCGACGCATAGGTTGAGGATTGCCCGATACAAGCCGTCCTCGACCGCGGCGTAATAGCGGACCGGCTCCCTTTCGCTCGGCTTTTCGAGCTTCAGATAGGCGTCGCGGTTGAGCGCGGTCCCCTGCGCCTTCACCCGCGCCACCCAGTCGTCAAAGCCCTGCCGGTCGAGCCCGTGGAACTTGAAACGCATGTGGGAGAAGCCGTCGCCACTGTAATTGGCCGAGAAGCCTTCATATTCGCCCGGCTTGTTGATCACCGCGTGGAGCTTCGTTTCCATGCCCGGCATCGCATAGATCTGGCCGGCAAGGGCCGGAATATAGAAGGAGTTCATCACCGAGGAGGCGGTGATCTTGAAGCGGATCGGAACGTCGACGGGCGCTGCGAGCTCGTTGACGGTCGCGACCCCGAGGTCGGGATAGAAGAACAACCATTTCCAGTCGAGCGCCACGACCTCGACGTTCAGCGGTCTGGCGTCCGCGGGTATCGCCCTTTCCGCATCCAGCCGGTCGAGCGGCCGATAGGGGTCGAGCTTGTGCGTGCTGATCCAGGTGACCGCCCCGAGCGCGATGATGATCGCAAGCGGTGCCGACCAGATCACCACCTCGAGCGCCGTCGAGTGGTGCCACTCCGGATCGTAGGTGGCGTTCGTGTTGGCCCGCCGATACCGCCAGGCGAAGAAAAGCGTCAGGAAAACGACCGGGACGATGATCAGCAGCATGAGGATCGTCGATATGACGATCAGATCGCGTTGCTGCGCAGCGATATCGCCGGACGGCGACATCACCACCATGTCGCATCCCGCCATCACGAAGAACAGCGGCAAAACGGCGAGGCGGCGGGAAAACTTCAACAGTTCTGGCACGGCTCGAAGCTCTATTTGTTTCGACGGCTTTGCGACTAAAGTAGAGTGGCCGGGAAAGGTATGAGGTCGATGGTCGCACTGCAGCAATCCGCCGCAGTCGTTTTGCGACGCAGCATCTTCCGCCGCTTGCAGGTAGCGAGGACGTGAAACGCATTATTTCGCGTTTCTCCCCTTGATATGAGCGGTTGATTGGTCAAGATCCCTCCAAGGGGGCCTTGCGCTCTCACCTTGAGAGTACGAGCGGGTGCGTCGGAACACCGCATGTTCCTAGCCCCCGTGCGAGCGCGGGAGGCGTTTGATGAGCAGTGCAATGCAACAGTCCCTGGGACCGTCGTCCTCTTCGATGGAGCGCGACGCGCGGCGCATTCACGACGACACCTCCGTATCTGCCGGCAATATCGCCATCGGCGTCGTTATCGGCCGGGCAGCGGAATTCTTCGACTTCTTCGTCTATGGCATTGCCTCCGTGGTCGTCTTTCCCCAGCTCTTCTTTCCTTTCGCTCCGGATCGGTTGACGGCGACGCTCTACTCCTTCGCGATTTTTTCACTTGCCTTCGTTGCAAGGCCGGTCGGTTCGCTGGTCTTCATGGCCATCGACCGCACTTACGGCCGAGGCGTCAAGCTGACGATCGCGCTTTTCCTCCTCGGCGGTTCGACGGCCTCGATCGCCTTCTTGCCGGGCTATGAGACGCTCGGCGCCTGGTCCATCGCGCTGCTTGCCGTCTTTCGTCTCGGTCAGGGATTTGCGCTTGGCGGCGCCTGGGACGGGCTCGCCTCGCTTCTCGCTCTGAACGCGCCGCAGCACCATCGCGGCTGGTACGCGATGATTCCGCAGCTCGGCGCGCCCCTTGGTTTCATGCTCGCCAGCGCCCTCTTCGCCTATTTTCTCGTTTCGATTTCCGAGGCGGACTTTCTCGCCTGGGGTTGGCGCTACCCGTTCTTCGTAGCCTTTGCGATCAACGTCGTCGCGCTGTTCACGCGCCTGCGGCTCGTCATGACGAAGGAATTCGGAACGCTGCTCGACATGCACGAGCTTCAGGCGGCCCGGGTCACGGAAGTGCTCAGGGTAAATGGAGGCAACGTCCTCATCGGCGCCTTCGTCCCGCTTGCAAGCTTCGCCCTCTTCCATCTGGTGACCGTGTTTCCGCTCAGCTGGGTGGAAATCTACACGGATCACGGCGCAAGTTCGTTCCTGATGGTGCAGTTCCTCGGCGCGGTCTGCGGCATCCTGGCCATCGTCGCTTCCGGGCTGATTGCCGATCGCATCGGCCGGCGCAATCACCTCGGAATTTGCGCGGTCCTGATCGCCATTTTCAGCTTCGTCGCCCCGATGCTGCTCCAGGCTGGCGCCACCGGTCGCGACGTCTTCGTGATCGTCGGTTTCACGATCCTCGGCCTCTCCTTCGGCCAAGCCGCCGGAGCCGTCGCGTCGCGCTTCGGCAAGGCGTACCGCTATACGGGGGCGGCGCTCACCTCGGACCTGTCCTGGCTGATCGGCGCAGGCTTTGCGCCGCTGGTGGCGCTGGGGCTGACCAGCCGCTTCGGGCTCGCCTTCGCGGGCTACTACCTTCTCTCCGGCGCTCTTTGCACGGTCCTGGCGCTGGTCTTCAGCAAGAAGCT
This sequence comes from Sinorhizobium meliloti, assembly GCF_035610345.1. The sequence continues at coordinate 934,243 of NZ_CP141213.1, forward strand.
CGAGATCGACAACGAATAGAGCGAAGGCGAGAGGCTCGGAAAGCCCCTTCGTTTCCGTCCCGCCATGCGCCCGCGAGCTTCCGTCATTGTTTCGGCTTGCCGATCAGAACCGTAAGCTGGCTCGAGCGGGGGAACATAATCGAGTCTCGCCGGTTCCGGCAGCGACGCGGTGCGGGAGCGAACTCCGTGCATTGCGATGAGTGCCATGCACCGAAAGGAGAAAGGAGCCATGCCTGCAAAGTCGAAGGCGCAGCAGAAGGCTGCCGGCGCGGCCCTTGCCGCCAAACGAGGCGAAAAGAAGAAGAGCGAACTCAAGGGCGCCTCCAGGGGCATGGAAGAGTCCATGACCGAGAAGGAACTCGAGGAAATGGCCTCGACCAAGCGCAAGGGAAAGAAGGAACACGTCTCGGACAAGTAACCGCGCATGCTGAAAGCGCATTGCGCTTGCGGAACGCGCCGGTAAACGGTATTCGGGCCGAGGTATAAAAGTCCCGGTTTGCCCTCACGGTCGGAAGAATGTTTCAGCTCACCATGGCTGTAGCCCTTTCACGCCCGCCGTTTTGATGATGTACAGCGCCAAGCGGGAACAATATTCTGTAGCAGGATCCGGGTCGTGGTTAAGGACGGGCGAATGGACGATAGCAGGGTTTCCGCGGATGCGGACGCGGAAAAAGCCGTTGATGAGCGGATTGCGTCGCTCGTCCAGAAGATGCGCAAGGAAGCAGTCCCGGAGCGACTTCTCGAACTGGCGCGGGAGTTGCAAAAAGCCCTTGACGAGCGCAAGCGCTGACCGAAAGCCGGTTTGCTCTCGTGGAGCCGCTCGTCTGCTCAGTTCAGCGGATTGCCGTGCATTTGCGCCGTCAGTTCGTCACGTGCCCGGCTGAGCCGGCTCTTGATCGTACCGATCGCGCAGTCGCATATGTCAGCGGCTTCCTTATAGCTCATTCCGAACCCGGCAACGAGCACGAGGACTTCGCGGTGCTCGGGTGAAAGAGCCCCAAGCGCGCTGCGGAGCTCGCCGTTGAGCACGGACCACTCCTGCGACGGCGCGGTTGGAATCGGCAATTCGGCGCAATTGGTGCTCCCCGGGCTTTCCCGCGTGCGGATCTTGTACTGCGTACGAAATGCATTTCGCATGATCGTGAACAGCCAGGACTTGAGGCTCGTACCGGGCTCGAACTGCTCGATGCTTCTCAACGCCCGGAACAATGTCTCCTGAACGAGGTCGTCGGCCTCGAACGACGCTGACGTGAACGTTCGAGCGAACGCCCGCAGAGCGGGAATCAGATCGACGACTTGCTCCTCAAGCAGCGGTGATTGTTGCGATGCGTGACCGCCGATAGCAGGCATGTCGAATATTGCCCTTCTGCCTATGAAGATTTCTCTAGGTGACGTTGGGAAATGCCTTTCCGGCCCTTTGGTTCCTGAGAGCCGGGGGATATTTCCCGGACGGGCTCAATGCGGCATCTGATCGCGCGGCCTACACCGGGAGAGATCTCCGCCGCTCGACACGGGAACCAAAAGCGACATCACCAGTTTGAGTGGTCTAGGGACATCCAGTTGAGTGGAAGGAGAACGCCATGAAGAGATTTGCATCTATGACTGCTGCACTGCTTTTGATCGGTTCATCGGCCGTCGCGCAGACGACAGTCGTCCTGCCCGGCGAAGTAAGAACCTATGTGATGGAGCAGAAGACGCCTTCTATCACCTATGAAGGCGAGATTGTCGTCGGGCAACCAATTCCGGAAACGGTGGAGATCCACACGATCCCGGACCAGCCCGATTTTGCCTATGCGATCGTCAACGAAAAGCGCGTCGTGGTAAATCCGAAGACGCACACGGTCGTGGAAGTCTTGGAGTAGCATTGCGCGTCTGACGGAGACGCGGCGCTGGATGTGCGCAGCATGCATGCGCAAGTCTGCTTGGTGCGGCTCCTGTCCCTGAATCACGAGCGTGGCGGCATGCGCCGCCACGCAAGCCCTTGAGGGCAATACATGGAAAATCAAAGCATCGAGTTTCGCCTGGCGGCGCACAGAGAAATCCTTGTTGCCGTCCTATCCGCGCTTTACCGCCACAAGGACGTCTGGGCGGAAGTCAACCGCGCCCTGGAAGAGGTCCCGATCGTTCAGGATCATGAGGAAGATCCCGGCGTCGTACCCTCGGAAGCCTTTGCCAGGCAGAACGCGATGACGACGGAAATCGCTTCCATGCTGCAGGATGCGAGGTACCGGACGGATCTGGACCCTGAGCCGCCTTGACACGCCTGCCGGGGCAATTAGACCGGAACCCCTTCTACCTTCGTGCGTTAATCGAAAGGCTGCGTTTTCAGCCCCCCGCATGTCCACGCAAGAGAAGGGAGCGTATCGTGCGCGTTCGACTGAAACAGAAGCGTCCGAACTTTGCCCGGCCGCCTGAAAATCCAAATCCGAAGAAATCGGGGCGGAATACCTGGCAACCTCAGGTCATTGGCCCTTACCGTGTCGACCTCACTCCAAAGAAGTCGACGGCAGATGAAGTGGCAATTCCGGCCTCGATCAATGGGAGGAGTCTCATCGATGGCCGGCCATGAGGACAAGATGGTCCGTGTTCGGGACGTAATGTCTCGGCAGGTTTTCACCGTTTCTCCCACCGATACGGCGCAGTCCGTCGCCCGGCTCATGGCCGAGACAGGGGTTGGCGCGGTGCCGGTGGAAACGCCGGGTGTCGGAACGATCCTCGGGATCGTCACCGATCGAGATATCGTCACCTCCGTCGTCGCGCAGGGGCTGTCCAGTTCGACGGCCGTGTTCGAGTTCATGACAGTCGCTGCCGAATCCTGCGAGGAGGACGACAGCCTCCTGCTTGCCGCCCAGAAGATGCACGACCTGCGCATCCGGCGCCTCGTCGTCGTCAATGGGAAGCGACACGCGGCCGGCATCGTGGCTCTTGCGGACATCAGCCGGGTCAATCCGGAACTCGGCGGTCTCGTTCTCGAGGGAATCAACCGGCCCGCGCCCGTCGATAACCAACTTGAAGGAATGTCGACATGCTGACGCAGGATCGCCTCTGGAGCGAGGCGGTGATTCTGGAGGCCGGTGAGAACCGAGTCCTACGGGTACAGAGCACCCGCGACGCTTTTCTTTGCCTCAAAAATCACTGGCCGGTTGCCGACGGAGACGCAAAGCGCGAGGCCTTCGCAGCATGCGAGCGCGTGATCGACGGCGATGACGAGCCCGATGTCGCACGTGCCGCCTTCATAAAGGCCGCCGAGGAAGCGCAGTTCAGCGTACATAGCTGGACCGGGTGATTTATCCGGCGTTACAAAGATCGAGGCATCATGGGCGGCTGTCGGAGCGGTTCCGGGCCGCAGGCTCCTGATAGCGTTCGGCGATAGCGATCTGGACTTCCGCCTGGAACGCGAGGACCTCGTTTCGGATATCGTCCTCGCGTAGACCGAGTGCGGAAAGCTGCTCGGCGAGCTTTCGGCACTCGCTCTTCCAGTAGTCGACGGCAGCGGGCCCGTGTATCCGGTCGAGTTCGCGTGCGCAGCGGTCGACATCGCCTGCGCGTGCCGCCAAAGGAAACGCGACCACTTCGCCGCCCCGGACCATGGCTCGTTCACCAAACTCAGCTGCCATCGAATCACCCTACGTTCATCACCAGCCACGTCTATCGGCTAGATGGTTAACGATTCATTCGCCCGCCATCGCTTGCCCTCTGGCGGTATCGTCCGGGAAAACCCGGAAGCGACAACATTATCCGGTGCGAAGGGAACAAACGCATCGCTGCACGGTTTGATAGTCGGACCGCGTGGAATCAAGTTCCCTCTCCGCAAAGCCCCTACGGATCCACGCGCTCCTCAATAATAACGAACAAAATAGTGGGCCCCGCCGCCCCGGGCGGGGCCCTTTCCTGTGCGGCTTTGCGTGTCGAAGTGTCGCGAGGGGAACGTATCTCAGGCGAGACCAGGAAAGACGGCCGGCGAGCGAGCGCGGAACGCATTCTTGTCGATCATGATCTGTGACGAGGGGAGGGACTATCGCAGCAGGCCCTGGCCGCCGTCGATCCAGACGGGGCTTCCGGTCACGTGGCGCGCACGCTCGGAGACGAGGAAACGGATAAGCTCCGCCACGTCTTCGCTGCGCCCCGGTTGCCCGTCGGTGATAGGCACCTGCCCCTCCGGCCATTCGACGGGAATTGCCGTTTCCGCTTCGTGGCGCAGCTTGGTGTTGTCGTTGATGTTCGTCTCGATCTCGCCAGGACAAACGGCGTTGACCCGGATGCGGTGCTTGCCGAGCTCCAGCGCCAATTGCTGAACGATCGCGACCTGTGCCGCCTTCGTGGCGGTGTAGGCCGTGGCACCCGGTGTCGTGAAGGTCCGGGTGCCATTGATCGACGAAACGACCACGATGGCGCCGCCCCCGCGCTGTTTCAGGTAGGGAACCGTCAAATGCAGGGTGAGGAACGTGCCGCGCAGGTTGACGGCGATCGTCTCGTCCCATTCGAAAGGCTTCAGGTCATCGATCGGCGCCCAGACGCCGTTGATGCCGGCATTGGCGACGACGATGTCCAGATGACCGAACTTGAGCACAAGATCTCTGACTGCGTTGCGCATCTGCAGCTCGTCGGAGATATCCGCCTCCAGCGCGATCGCCTGGCCGCCGGAGCCGACGATCTCATCGGCGACTTCCTCCACCTCCATGCGGGTGCGCCCCAGCGCTCCGACCTTCACGCCGTCTGCGGCAAGCGTAAACGCGGTGGCTCGGCCGATGCCGGATCCGGCACCGGTGATCAAGGCGACGGGCGATGACTGGTTCATGGCTGGCCGTTCTTCGCGCGGTCGGTCGGGATCGTGGAAACCGTAACGGATACCGGATCGCTGGCGGGGAATGTGTCCTCAAGGCCCTCGTCGAGCTGCCTTTCCATTTCATCCGTGTCTTTCGCGCCACGTGCGCTGCGGTGGATTTTCGAGGTCTCCTGGGACTCCTCGATTGCGCTGCAATCGGCGGACGCGAGCTCACGCATGACGGCTTGCGCCTTTTCGATGGCGTTGAGCCGGTTGAGGTTTGCGGCCGCGTCGTTGCGCATCGAGACCGAAACGATCTCACCGCCGTCGCCGACGAATTCGACCGTGAAGCCGGCTTTCCCGCCCTGTTCGGGGATCACTTGTGTACCTACAAGATGCATACGGCACCTCCTCGTTCGCTGCGGCGCTTCCATGCCGCATTGGGTTCTGCGGTCGCCCGCCATTCGTCAGGCAAACGGATGCGGTGTGTTTTGGTTCCGACGCCTAGCTCCGGGTCGGCGGCCGCCGGCTGAGAACGTTCGCGACCTTTTCCCGAAGCGTATGATCGTCTTCGTCGTGGGCGTGCTGCTGGAGTATCTCGCCCAGGCGTTTCAGCTCTTTCTCGTCGAGCCTCTCAATGCCTACGTAACTGTTCTCAGCCGAGCTCGTCAGAATGAGCTCGTCGAGCTTCGTCTGAAGCGCTCGGCCGTCCCGGTTCTGCGTGTTCTGAAGGACGAAGACCATCAGGAAGGTGACAATCGTCGTGCCGGTATTGACGACGAGTTGCCACGTCTGGGAAAAACCGAAGATCGGGCCTGTGAGGGCCCATACGGCTATCAATACCAGGGCGAGGACAAAGACGGCGGGGCGCCCGGCATACTCCGCCACCGCACTTGCAAACCTGCTGAAACCATTGGCCTTTGGCATCGGATATCCCACGTTTGTTGATCCGCTGATCAACACGCGAGCAGGCGAAGAGTTCCCACCCGACGCCAAGCTCCGTCAGGCGCGCAACGCTTCGTAGGCACGTTGAATCGGGGTGCGCGCGGGAAGCCGCATGCGGTGTCCTCCGGCGCATGTATCGGTCAGCTTACGATATTGACCTGCGCCTCTTTCGCGGCGGCGACGAAGGCTGCCCGCGCGACATAAGCGGGGGACTCGCGTTCGAGCACCGCCATGCAGATGTCGATTGCCGCCTGGTAAGCCTGGCCGTGGCTGACCGGCCACCGCTTCGTCAGCAATTCGACCGCCTGTCGGGTGTTCGACACCATGTGGATCTGCGGATCATCGGGCATCCGCACGGGGACGCATTCATTCCAAGGGCCGGGGTCCATGACCTTCCTCCTGCAGCGGCACGACCGTCAGAAAGGCCTCCCGCAAAGCGGCGATGAAGGCAGCCCGCGCATCTTCCGGCCTCTTTCTGCGCTTGAGCGCCGCATTGCATGCACGGATGGCGCAGCCGTAATAGGCGCCGTCCCGCACCGGCCATTCGCTTTGAAGGCAGTGCATCGCGTCGAGCGGTCCGACAACCGTGCGGCACCTGCCGTCGAGCATGTTGATATTGACGGGCTTGCTCCATGGAATCTCGTACATCGTTCTTCCTCGCCCAATCCGAAGGCCGCCAGCACGGCGCCTCCCGCGTCCCACTCCGAAACTCGATCGACCGCGTCTTTCGACGCGTTGGAATCTAAATTGTCCTGGTCTAATGGCTGCGGATCGAAATATGTGCCTCTTCCGCTGCCTTTATAAAGGCCCTGCGGGCCCTTTCGGTCTTTACCTTGCCATCCAGAGCCTGGAGGCATACGCGCTTGGCTGCGGCCAGCGCCGGTCCATCCCGACGCGGCCATCGCTGCAACAGGCATTCTACGGCCTCGCGCGTGCTTTTCACGTCGCGATATTTGCCCTCGGTTCCGAGTTCCAATTCGACACTCTTATCCCACCAGAAACAATGCATGACGCTAGCCTCGCGGGGTTGTTGCCGGTTGGAAATGAAACTTGGGAAACGGGCTTTTGGTTCCGCTGCGAGCACGCGCCTGCCCCTTGACGCAAGGCGCGGCATTGCTAAGTAAGAGACGTCCCGCTCTTGGACATCGGAATGCGGGATGAACATTGGTGCCGGGCCCCTCTGGCGAGAGTTTACGGCGCTCTCGTGATGTCGGTACCGCCAGCAAGTCACGCCGGCGGATATAGCTACCATGAAAACTGATCTCATGCCTCACGCATGTGCCCATACGGCTGTGCGTTTTTTTGTCTCTGGAAATCTCCCTTTCGCCCACGCTTCCACAGCGCGTGGAGGGGAGGTTCGCCCATGACCGGATCCAGCACACAGACAACCGCCCTCGGTTATTTCAAATGGGCGTTCATCGTTACGGCTGCCGGGCTTTTGCTCGGCGGATGGCTCGGCTGGCAGTCGACCGGCACCATCGGCGGAATGATGACGGTGTTCTTTATCTGCACCGTGCTTGCCGTCCTGGAAATCTCGTTGTCCTTCGACAACGCCATCGTCAATGCCAACAAGCTCAAGGACATGACCCCCGTCTGGCAGCAACGCTTCCTGACCTGGGGCATCCTCATCGCCGTTTTCGGGATGCGCATCGTCTTTCCGCTGCTGATCGTGGTCATCGCCGCGGGTATCGGTCCGATCGATGCCGTCATTCTCGCAGCGGCCCGGCCCGAGGAATATTCCCGGATCATGCACGAGGCGCATCTGCCGATCGCCGCATTCGGCGGTACGTTCCTGATGATGGTCGGTCTCACCTATTTCTTCGATCATGAGAAGGACGTTCACTGGATTGCATGGCTGGAGAGCCGGATGGCGCGCTTTGCCACCATCAAAGGCGTCGAAATTGCCTTCGTGCTGGCGCTCATACTCGGCTTTTCGAGGCTGCTCGAAACGGAAGAAGCCGTGGTCTTCGTTCATGCCTGCGTTTACGGCCTCCTCACCTTCCTGGCCGTCGAGGTGGTCGGCGGTCTGCTCGACGCCTCGCAGCAGACGATGAGCGCTGCGGCGAAGGGGGGCTTCGGGGCTTTCCTTTATCTGGAAGTGCTCGACGCCAGCTTCTCCTTCGACGGAGTGATCGGCGCTTTCGCTTTGACCCAGAACCTTTTCATCATCGCCATCGGGCTCGGCATCGGGGCGATGTATGTCCGCTCCATGACGATCATGCTGGTCGAGAAGGGCACGCTCAGTGAATACCGTTACCTGGAGCACGGCGCCTTCTACGCTATCCTGATCCTTTCCGTGGTCATGTACTTCCAGACGCTGATCCACATTCCCGAAGTCATTACCGGCCTCGGCGGGGCAGGCCTCATCGGTCTTTCGCTCTGGTCTTCGATCCGGCACAACAGGCGGGAAATGGAGCAGGTCGAGGGCGACACGCGCGGGCGCAGACGCCTCGAGGCCTGAGCCAAGCGCGGGTCATTGGATCCATCCGGCCGAAAGGTCTCATCAGGACGAGGAACGACCCGGCGGATATTCCGCCGGGTCGTTCTTTTTCGTGCGCCGCATTTTCTCCTGCCTTGCCGGAAAAGTGCCAAAGTCTTGGGCAATTGGGGCCGGCCCTGCCGGCCGCGAGTCCTGCGCGCCGTCGGGCTGAAGAAATTGCGCGGAGGAATGCTTGTGAACGCCAGTCCGAACGATCTTGCCCTGATTGCGGTAATGCGCCGGTATTTTTCGCTGAAGGAGGAGGCAGGCGCCTTGAAGGGGCGGCTCGAGGCCGCCCGCAGGAGCGCCGGCGACGAGATAGGCCGCTTCTATGATCCGCGTACCAATGCGACGCACGCGGACGAGATTCTCGCATGGCATCGCCTCCGGCGGGAAATGGAGGAACTGATGAGCCTTGCCGCGACATGGGGAAGGGGCGGCAGCATCGAGGGAAGCCCTCTGGCAGCGGCGGTCGAGCCCATCCCTCCGACCCTGTCCGCCCCTCTGGCCGAGGCCGCAGCTTCGATGGAGTGATGGCGCGAATGCCGGCGGCAAAGCGCGGGATTCGCAGTGACCGGTAGTCAATTAAGCAAGTTTGGCGTACATCATTATATTTTCGGGAACAACTCTTCCTTGCGAGCTTTGGAAGTATGAGCCGGCACGACCCAGACAACGGGACAGAAAAGCGTCGATGCGGATGGCCGGTCTGCGGTGTTCGGCGGCGGATGAAGAGAAAAGGAGCCGCATGCACCTGAAACCCGATAGCGAGATATCAGCCGGTGCCTGAGTTCATGGCTACATCCAAGGGCAGGAATGCCGATCCAGCCGCGGCACTTCGCGATTGCCGGGCGGCCTTTATCGGCGTCGGCATCGCCAGCGCGCTCGTCAATCTTCTCTATCTCACCGGTTCGTTCTTCATGCTCGAAGTCTACGACCGGATCCTGCCGAGCCGCAGCATTCCGTCGTTGATTGCCCTCTCTCTCCTCGCGCTGTTGCTTTATGCCTTTCAGGGAGCCTTCGAGCTCATCCGCGGGCGGATGCTGGTGCGCATCGCCGGCGCCCTCGACGAGAGCCTGAACGGACGCATCTACCGCGCCATCGTGAAGGCGCCGTTGAAGCTCAGAATGCAGGGAGACGGCCTCCAGGCGCTGCGCGACTTCGATCAGGTCCGGTCGTTCCTGTCGGGCGTCGGTCCGGCCGCGCTCTTCGACCTGCCCTGGCTGCCTTTCTACATCGCGATTTGTTTTCTTTTTCACCCGGTCATCGGGTTGATCGCGATCATCGGCGGGTTGATCCTGACGTTGCTCACCTATCTCACCAACCGCGGCACGCAGGCGCCCGCCAAGAAAGCGTCCGAAGCCGGAGGGCTGCGCAACGCCTTCGCTCAGGCCTCCCAGCGCAATGCCGAAGTGGTGCATGCCATGGGCATGTCCGCGCGGCTCACCGGGCTATGGGAGCGCCGCAACACGGAATTCCGCGACGAGAACCGGCGTACGTCCGACATCGGCAACGGCTACGGCGCGTTGTCGAAGGTTTTCCGCATGGCGCTGCAATCCGGCGTTCTGGCGGCCGGCGCCGTTCTGGTGATCCGCGGCGAAGCTTCGCCCGGCATCATTATCGCCGGTTCGATCCTGACGGCCCGGGCTCTTGCGCCCGTGGAACTTGCGATCGGCAACTGGCGCGGTCTTGTCGCGGCACGTCAGAGCTGGCAGCGTCTCAAGGAATTGCTCAAAGCCCTGCCGGAGGCCGACGCGCCGCTCCAGCTTCCGGACCCGCGCGAACGCCTCACGGTGGAGGGGCTGGCAAGCGGTCCGCCCGCGGCACAGCGCCTCATCGTCTCGGATGTGAACTTCACCGTCCGTGCCGGCGGCGCCGTCGGCGTGATCGGCCCGAGCGCCTCGGGAAAATCGTCTTTGGCGCGCGCCATCCTCGGAATCTGGCCCGCCTATCGCGGTTCCGTTCGGCTCGACGGCGCGGCGCTCGACCAGTGGGACAGCGACACGCTCGGCAAACATGTCGGATACCTGCCGCAGGACGTGGAACTGTTCGCCGGGACGATCGCGCAGAACATCTGCCGCTTTGCGGAAGACGCGACATCGGAGGCGATCGTCGCCGCCGCGAAGGCGGCGCGTGTCAACGATCTGATCCTGCGCCTGCCGAACGGCTATGACACCGAGATCGGCGATGGCGGCATGACGCTTTCGGCCGGCCAGCGTCAACGGGTGGCTCTGGCGAGGGCCCTTTACGGCGATCCCTTCCTCGTCGTTCTCGACGAGCCGAATTCCAACCTCGATGCGGAGGGCGAGCAGGCGCTCAGCGAAGCGATCATGAGCGTGCGCAGCCGCGGCGGCATCGTCATCGTCGTCGCCCATCGGCCGAGCGCGCTTGCAAGTGTCGATCTCGTGCTGATGATGAACGAGGGTCGCATGCAGGCCTTCGGGCCGAAGGAGCAGGTTCTCGGCCAGGTGCTTCGCCCGCAACAGGTGGAGCGACAGAATGCCCTGAAAGTCGTTACAGAAGGGCAGGAGGCGAAGCAATGAAGGGCTGGATCCAGCAGCAGAGGCCGACTGCACGCCGGTCGCTCTCCCGCCATTTGATCGGCGTCTCGGTCCTTGCGCTTGCGCTCGTTGCCGGTGTCGGCGGCTGGGCCGCGACGACGGAGCTGTCGAGCGCCATCGTTGCCGGCGGCGTCGTGATCGTCGACGACAACGTCAAGAAAGTCCAGCATCTGACCGGTGGCATCGTCGGCGAACTCCTGGTCAAGGAAGGCGATCGGGTCGAAGCGGGCCAGGTGCTGATCCGCCTGGACGGTACCACCGTGCGTGCCAATCTGGCGATCATCGAGAGCACGCTGGCGCAGTTCTACGCCCGACGCGCCCGGCTGCAGGCGGAGCGGATCGGCGCCGCATCCTTCGAAATCGAGGAGGATCTTGCCGAGTTCATCCCCGGCACGGCGGCGGCGAAGCTCATAGAGGGCGAACAGCGGCTCTTTGACAGCCGCCGGTCGGCGCTTTCCGGCATGAAGGGACAGCTCGAATCGAGAAAGGCGCAGCTCGCCGATGAGGTCGAGGGGCTCACTGTGCAGTTGAACGCGATCGAGGAGGCGCTGAAGCTGATTGCGGAGGAGCTGACCGGAGTCGATTCGCTTTTCGGCCAGGGGCTCGTGCCTATGCAGCGGGTAACGACGCTGAAGCGCCAGCGGGCGGAGCTGGAGGGTGGGCGCGGCAGGCATATTGCCGCCCGGGCCCAGGCCCGCGGCAAGTCGAGCGAGATCGACCTGCAGATCCTGCAGCTGGACGAGGACCGGCGCAGCGAGATATCGAAGGAACTGACGGACGTCGAGGCGAAGATCGCCGAATATGAGGAGCGCCGCACCGCCGCGACCGACCAGCTGCGCCGCCTCGATATCACCGCGCCGCTTCCCGGGCGCATTTACCAACTGGCGATCCATACCGTCAACGGCGTCGTCAATCCGGGCGAAACGCTTATGCTTGTCGTGCCCGAGGCCGAGGACCTGACGGTCGAGGCGAAGGTAGCGACCCACGACATCGACCAGATCCGTGTCGGCCAGCCGGTCGAAATCCGCTTCAGCGCCTTCAACCAGCGCACCACGCCGGAGGTCGAAGCCGAAGTCGTGACCGTCGCTCCTGATCTTGTCACGGACGAGCGCACCGGCGCCAGCTACTACCCGCTGCGCATCCGGCCGAAAGCGGAGAGCCTCGCCAAGCTGAAGGGCCTTTCGCTCTATCCGGGCATGCCGGCCGAGGTGTTCATCAAGATCGCCGACCGGACGGTGATCTCCTATCTGACCAAGCCCCTTACCGACCAAATGCGGCATGCCTTCCGGGAAGATTGAGATCGGCGCCGGGCGGTATTGGACGTTTCCCGGAAGTGCTCTGGCTAGAAGCGCCGGTGCGACTGCCTCAGCGAAAGCGGATAGCGCGTCGGATGATAGGCTGCCGCGCTGATATTGACGGTACGGTTGTGATTGTCATAGGCGATCTGATCGAGCGTCAGGACGGCCGCCGGCCGCTCGAGTTGGAGCAGGGACGCCTCCAGGTCGGATGCAAGCCGCGCGCTCAAGGTCGATTGTCCGCGCGTCGGGACGATGCCGTAGCGGTTCTCGAATTCGCCGTAAAGCGACCTGTTCTCGACCGTCCAGTCGATGTCGAGAATGCCGGGCGCGAGCGAGGCGGAGAACCAGTCCCGCTGCACGACCACCGGTAAATCGTCGAGAAGGCGCAGCCTCTCCAGAAAGACCACTTCGGCGCCGGTCGGCAGCGAAAGCGGTCTTGCGACCTCCGGATCGGCCCCGACGATCTCCGCCCTGAGGAGCCGCATGCCGGGCTTGCGATTGTTTGCATGGGCCGTCTGGGTGAAGCTGCGAACGACTTCCAGTTCGTAAAACGGCGCGGGCGCTGTGACGTAGATGCCCTTTCCGGGCCGCGTCTGCAGGTAGCCGAGATTTTCGAGTTCCTTGATCGCCTGGCGCACGGTGATGCGGCTGACGCCGTAGGCGGCCACCAGCTCCCGCTCGGAAGGGAGCTTATCGTTCACCGACAGCTCGCGCCGCTCGATCATGCCTTTCAGAAGGTTTCGCAGCTGCGCGTAGAGCGCATCCGGATGGTTGCGATCGATGGGGCTTTCGTCCGGTAGGTTCGCTTGTCGTGCCATGCTCTCTTGTTTCAGCCGCCGGTTTCCGGATGTTCTTTTGCATTGCACCTGTCCGGACCGAAGACAAGTACCAAGCGGTTTTCGGATCGCCGGCAGGCGCTGCTGGCTACTCCGGCGATCGGCAGTGGAAACCGGGAAAACGGCTTCCGTCCGAATTGACATAACTGGTTATATCCAGTAGCGATACCACGATCGGAACGGCGGAGTAAAGAATGAAACTGACCTTGATCGGCGGCGGCGGAGTCCGGGCACCCCTTTTTGTCGGTTCGGCGCTGAGGCGCGCGGAGAGAAGCGGCCTGACCGAGATCTGCCTGCAGGACATCAACGAGCGCAAGCTCGAGCTTTTCGGGCGTATAAGCCAGGAACTGGCGCGGCGCATGCAGTCACCGGTCCGGATCACCATGGCGGCCGACGCAGAACGCGCGCTCGACGGCGCGCGCTATGTGGTCACGACGGTTCGCCCCGGCAACGAGGATGGGCGTATCAAGGACGAGCGCATCGCGCTGGCCCACGGGGTGCTTGGCCAGGAAACCACCGGTCCCGGCGGGTTTGCCATGGCCCTTCGCAGCATTCCGGTCATCCTGAAATATGCCGAGATCCTGAAGAAGGTCAGTCCCGATGCGTGGCTGTTCAACTTCACCAATCCGGCGGGACTCGTGACTCAGGCGCTGCAGAACGAGGGCTATCATCGCACCGTCGGCATCTGTGACGGGGCGAACGGTGCGCAGGAGGCGCTGGCGCACTGGCACAAGGTGCAGCAGAACGACGTGCGCTGCGAGGTCTATGGGCTCAACCATCTGTCCTTTACCAGGCGCGCGACGATCGACGGCAAGGAAGTCCTTCAGTCGCTGCTCGATGACGACGGCTTTCTTCGCTCCACCTCGCAGCGGATGTTCGATGCGAGCCTCATCAGAAGCCAGCGCAACTGGATCAACGAATATCTCTACTACTATTATTATGCGGAGAAGGCGGTCGAGGCGCTCAAGGCCGATGCACGCACGCGAGGCGAGGAGGTCAAGGACCTGAACGCAGCGCTGATCACGCGGCTCAGCGCGATGGATTTGAATACCGGCGCGGATGCGGCGCTCGCCGCCTATTACGCTTACGAGCGGCGTCGCAACGCTACCTATATGCATTATGCGCTGACGGACGCCCCCAGCATGGAAGAGGCCGACCGGCTGGTCGAAGGCCTTGCCGCCGCGGAGACGGGAGAGGAGGGCGAGGGCTATGCCGGCGTCGCGCTCAATCTGGTCGATGCGCTTGAGACCGGCAAACCCTGCTATACCGGCCTCAACGTGCGCAACGAAGGCGCCATCGAAGGCTTGCGGGACGACGATGTCGTCGAGGTGAGCTGCGTGGTCGACGGGGAAGGTATCCGGCCGCTGAAGATCGGTGCGATGCCGGAAGCGCAGTCGCAGCTCGTCCACAATGTGAAGCGCTACGAACGGCTGGCCGTGCGGGCGATCAGGGAACGCAGCCGCGATCTTGCGGTCCAGGCGCTCATGGCTCACCCCCTTGTGCTTTCCTATTCGCGCGCCGTGCCTCTCGTCGATGAGTATCTGGCGGCACACGCCGAGTTCGCAGGGGAATGGTCGTGATCGGCGCGGGCCCCGGTTCGCGCAATGAGGTCATGGTGGTCGGAGAATACTACTTCGACCTGATCTTCCGTGGCCTCCCGGAGGTGCCGAAGATCAGCGCCGATCTCTGGGCGGAGGAATTCGAGTGGGTGCCGGGTGCCGCCTATTCAACGGCGCTGGCATTCGCGCGGCTTGGAACGAGTGCCGGGTGGTGGTGCCAGTTCGGCAACGATATCTTCAGCCGCATGATCCTCGAGGAAGCGCGCCGCGAGAATATCGACGATCGCCTCTTCATCCATATCGACAGGCCGCTGCGCCGCGTGAGTGCAGCCTTTTCCTTCGCGCATGACCGCGGCTTCATCAGCTATGCCGAAGAGCCGGACCCGTTGCCGACGCCGGAGGATCTGGCGCGGATCAGGCCGCGCATACTGCTTCTGCAGGGGTTTTCGCTCGACAATGAAAGACGGCGGCTGATCGAGGCCGCGCGCGAACTCGGGATCACCGTCTGTTCGGACTGCCAGCATGTCGACTATCGGCTCTCGACGCCCGGAATGGAGGACATGCTGGGACTGATCGACGTCTTTCTGCCGAACGCATCGGAAGCGAAGGCGCTGACGGGCGAGGAGGACGTGCAGCGTGCGCTGTCGTCGATCGCCCGCTTCTGCCCGACCGTCGTGATCAAGTGCGGAGCGGACGGAGCGATCGCTTCCTCCAAGGGCCGGACGACCCGCGTGCCGGCGCTTGCCGTCGAGGTCTTCGATACGACGGGCGCAGGCGACAGTTTCAACGCCGGCTTCGTTCATGGGCTCCTCACCGAGCCCGACATCGGCGGCGCGATCGAGCTCGGCGTGATCTGCGGCTCGCTGGCCGTGACGGGATATGGCGGCCGCAACCTGCCTTTCAAAGAGGATCTGACGAAATATCGGCGGCGGGAGGCCGCGATATAGCTTGCGTTCACAAGCGAACAAATGAGGGAACGAACATGAAGCATATGTTGAAAACACTCGCAGGCATGACCGTTTTTGCCGTCGCATCGGCCTTTCCGGCAAAGGCGGACACCGTGTCGATGTTCTGTTCGGCGACCGATTACGAACTTTGCGAGAAGGCCGTCCAGAAATGGACGAAAGACACCGGGCATGAGGTGAAGCTCAACCGGATGCCGCAGAACCTCGACGACGCCATTCCGATCTATCAGCAATTGTTCGCGGCCCAGTCGTCCGACATGGACGTCCTCTATATCGACGTCATCTGGCTCGGCATGTTCAAGGATCATCTCCTCGATCTGACCTCTCTCGTACCCGAGAACGAGGTGAAGGCGCATTTCGCCTCTGCCGCGGATGCGGCGCGCCTCGACGGCAAGCTCCTGTCGATGCCCTTCTATATCGATACGGGCCTCATGTTCTACCGCAAGGACCTTCTGGAGAAATACGGCAAGCAGCCGCCGAAAACCTGGGATGAGCTGACGGCGACAGCCAAGGAGATCCAGGACGCGGAGCGCAAGGCCGGGAGCCCGGACATCTGGGGCTATTCCTGGCAGGGCAGGAGCTATGAGGGCCTGACATGCGATGCTCTGGAGTGGATCGCTTCCGCCGGCGGCGGCACCATTCTTTCCGACGACGGCGAGGTGACGATCAACAATCCGCAGACGGAGGCGGCGCTCACCCGTGCCCGCGGCTGGATCGGTACGATCTCGCCCGAGGGGGTCTTGAACTATGACGAGGAAAACTCGCGTGCCCTCTTCGAGAGCGGCAATGCCGTCTTCCACCGCAACTGGCCCTATGTTTGGGGCACGTCGCAGGCCGAGGGCGGCAAGCTCGTCGGCAAGGTCGGAGTGAGCGCGCTTCCGGTCGGTGCGGACGGGCAGAAGTCGAGCGGCGCGCTCGGCACGGCCTATCTCGGCGTCTCCAAATATTCCAAGAAGCCGGAGCTTGCCGCGGAGCTGCTGCGCTATATGGTCGGCGCGGAAGACCAGAAGATGCGTGCGATCGAAGGCGGCTACAATCCGACCGTCGAGTCGCTCTACGAGGACGCCGATGTGCTGGCTAAGATCCCCTTCCTGGGCATGGCGAAGACCGCCTTCGAGGAATCGGTCGCACGTCCGTCGGCTGCGACCGGCAAGAACTATAACCGCGTTTCCCGCACCTTCTACCGGGCCGTACACGATATCATCTCCGGCAAGGACGATGTCGCCAAGGAACTCGCCGACCTCGAGCGCCGCCTCGAGCGCGACGTGAAGGCGAAATGACGAGAGCTCGCCCTCGGCCCGGCCGGGGGCGCCTCATCGAAACCGGCTGCGTTCCACGCGCTGCCGCGAAAGGCCTGGAAGGGAAATGGAATGGCTTCGGTCTCCCTGAAGAACGTCAGCAAGACCTTCGGCACCTATGACGTGATCCGCTCCATCGATCTCGAGATCGAGGACGGGGAGTTCGTCGTCTTCGTCGGCCCATCCGGTTGCGGGAAGTCGACGCTTCTGCGACTGATCGCCGGCCTCGTGCCGGTTTCCGGCGGCGACGTGTTTATCGGCGGCGACCAAGTGACGGACGTGCCGGCGTCCAAACGTGGACTGGCCTTCGTCTTCCAATCATACGCGCTCTACCCGCATATGAATGTGGGGCGAAACATCGGCTTTGCGTTGGAAACGGCGCGGCTCGGCAAGGATGAAATCCGTCGCCGTGTCGCCAGGGTCGCGGACATGCTGAAGATCGGTCACCTGCTCGAGCGTCGGCCGCGCCAGCTTTCCGGCGGTCAGCGGCAACGCGTGGCGATCGGCCGGGCGCTGGTCGGCCAACCGGAAGTCTTCCTCTTCGACGAGCCGCTTTCCAATCTCGACGCGGACCTGCGCATGGAAATGCGCTTCGAGATCGCCAAGCTGCACGCCGACGTCAAGACGACGATGATCTATGTCACCCACGACCAGACGGAAGCGATGACGCTCGCGGACCGGATCGTCATTCTAAACCACGGGCAGATCGAGCAGGTGGGGCGGCCGCGCGAGCTTTACGACCGGCCGGAAAATCGCTTCGTTGCCGGCTTCCTCGGCAGCCCGAGAATGAATTTCGCCCCGCTCGAAGCGACCGGCTCCGCCGCTACGGTTCTGAGGGGGGCAGGCGGCTTCGCCTACGCCGCGGAATATCTCGCGGCCGAAGGAAGGCCTGCGGAAATCGGCTTGCGGCCGGAGGCTTTGAAGCTTGTCGGTGCCGACACGAAAGGCGCGATCCGCGGAACCTTCGAGCGGATCGAGGACCTCGGCTATGAATATGTCTGCTATGTGCGGCTCACCGAGACGCTGGTCTGGACGGTTCGTTCGACGGGAAGTCCACCGCAAGTCGCCCCCGGCGACCCCGTCGGACTGAGCTGGCAACCGGAAAGTCTCTATCTCTTCGGAGAGGATGGCCGGCGCATCGATCACCGCGCGAGCGTTCCATTGGCCCTTGGAGCCTCGTCGTGAACGCCGCCCGCCGGATGGAGCGGCAGCAACGCCGCACCGCATGGATATTCCTGCTCCCGTTGCTGCTGACGCTGGCGGCGGTGGCGATATGGCCGCTCGCCCGCAGCATTTTTTTCTCCTTCACCGACGCTTATCTCGATGCCCCTTCGGATTACGGATTCGTGGGTTTCGAGAATTTCGTGGAAGTCGCAGAAGACCCGGTGTTCTGGGGCGCGGTCAGGAACACGCTCGTCTTCACGCTGGTATCCGTCGGGTTGGAGACGCTTCTCGGACTTGCGATCGCCTTGCTCCTTCACCGCGCTTTTCCCGGCCGCGGCATCGTGCGGGCGGCGATCCTCATTCCCTGGGCGATGCCGATGGTCGTCTCGGCCCGGATCTGGGAATGGATGCTCAACGATCAGTTCGGCCTGATCAACAAGCTCCTGGTCGCGTTGGGACTCGTCGAAAAGGGCGTCGCCTGGACAGCCGATCCTTCGCTGATCCTCGGGACGGTGATCTTCATCGACGTCTGGGTGACGACGCCCTTCATGGTGCTCCTCATTCTTGCCGGCCTGCAACTGATCCCCGAGGAAATCTACGAGGCAGCGGACGTTTCCGGCGTGCCGCACTGGAAACGCTTCTGGTCCATAACCTTGCCGCTCGCGACGCCGGCGATCGGCGTCGCGATACTCTTCCGCGCGCTCGACGCGCTCCGCATGTTCGATCTGAGCTACGTGCTTGCGGCCAACAACGAAAACACGATGACGATGTCGATCTATGCGCGCGACCAGCTCATCAGCTTTCAGGACCTCGGCCTTGGAGCCGCTGCTTCCACCTGGGTGTTCATGATCATCGGGCTGATCGCCATCGTCATCGTCGGGCTTTTGCGCCTCGATCGGGCGACGGGCTGAGGGGGTATCGATGACGGTGAGCGCAGCCATGACGAGACGCTATTCGAACGCGACGTACCGGACCTTGCGCCGCGTAAAGACGGCCGGACTCTATGCCGGCGTGGCGGCCGTCCTCGTCTACATGCTGTTTCCCTATTACTGGGCGATCGTCTCTTCGACCAAGACGGGGCAGGCGCTTTACCAGTTCACTCTGCTGCCGGCGCTCGATTTCAGCAACTACACGCAATTGTTCGACAATCCGGTATTCATGGGCGCGCTCGTCAATTCCGGCGTGGTCGCGCTTGTCAGTACGGCGATCTCCCTCGTCATCGGCATTCTTGCAGCTTACGCGCTCGGCCGCCTGCATTTTCCTCCAGGCCGCATCGTTCTGATCGCCGTTCTCATGATCTCGGTCTTCCCGCAAGTGGTGGTGCTTTCGGGAATGTTCGAGGTGATCGGATGGCTCGGGCTCTACAATCGGCCGTCGGCGCTGATCGTTTCCTATCTCATTCTCACTTTGCCCTTTACGACATGGATCCTGACGAGCTTCATCCGTGACCTGCCGAACGAATTGGAGGAGGCGGCGCTCATCGACGGCTGTTCGCGCCTGCGCATCCTCACCCATGTGCTGCTGCCTCTGATGGGGCCTGCGATTGCCAGCACCGGTCTGCTGTCGTTCATCCTCGCATGGAACGAATTCCTTTTCGCGCTCACCTTCATCCTGACCGACGAGAACCGGACGGTTCCGGTCGCGATCGGCCTTCTGACGGGTAGCAGCCGCTATGAATATCCGTTCGGCCAGATCATGGCCGCGTCGGTCACGGTGACGCTGCCGCTGCTCGTTCTCGTCCTGATCTTCCAGCGCAAGATCGTCGCGGGGCTGACGTCCGGCGCCGTCAAGGGGTGACGAGCGCCGCCGCGTGCGACCCCATGCGCCAAATTTGGCATGATCTATTTTCGTGATTGGACTTCCCGACCGGTTGGAGTCACGCTGATAAGGCCTACGAGGTGGAAATTGGGGGACCAACTATCGTAAGAGTAGGAGGTCGCAATGAAGCACCAAGCAATCGAGCAGTTACAGGGCGTCGCCGAGGTCAAGCAGGACCTGCCGCGACGGACGTTATCGCGCAAGGAGCGCCTTGAGCGTTGGGCGGAACTCCTGGAACGTGATCCTCACAGACGCCTTTCGACGCTGCACGAGACAGAGTATCAGCCGGCGAGAGTCCGCGCGGCCATGCGCGGCGACGGTTCGCCGATCTCCGTCGCCTTCGAGGATCCGGTCTTCCGGACCGCCGGGATGGAGAACGACAGCTACGGCGAAGCCAGGCGGTTTTTCGAGCTGAGCGACGAGCAATTACATAAGGTCATCTGCTATTGCCATTTCGGCGCGACGGTCAGCGCATCGACGGCCGCCCGCCACATCCGCGCAATGCTTGTCGAGAAACAGCCAGGCCTGTTTGCTCGGTTGCGCCAGATGTTTGTCGGCTAGGGCAGGCGACGGCATATCGAGGGTCGTGATCGAAGGCGGCCGCCGGAGGAGGCGGGCCGCAGTGCGAAGGCTTAACCGCTCGCACTGCGGTGCTCCCATCGCCTCCGGCTGGCGGATTGCCTTCGATCCGCGGCGTCGTCCTCCGAGGGCTTGGGTTCGCACTCGTTCTCAAGGTTGTCTTCGTGCGCGGCGCGTCCTCGTGCCTGCGTTTTTCGCTTCGTGCTCCAATTTCCACTATGTTAAGTGGGTCGGCGCGGCGCCGGATGGCGACGCGCCCTGTCGGTCGGGACGCAGAACGGAAACACTATGGCTCAAAGAGCAGGCAATGCGGATCTCCCGCTGCATGGCGGCCGCGTGCCGCGATGGCTCGGCGACCGCATGACGCGCCTCGGCGCGCTGGTCACCGAAGCGGTGGTTCATCACTATGGACGCGACGAGTTTCTAAGGCGGCTTGCGCATCCGTTCTGGTTCCAGTCCTTCGGTGCCGTCATGGGCATGGACTGGCATTCCTCCGGTATCACCACGAGCGTCATCGGGGCGTTGAAACGCGGTCTTACCCCGCTGGCCGGCGAGCTCGGCATCCATGTCTGCGGCGGCCGCGGCCAGCACTCCCGCAAGACGCCGGGCGAACTCATATCGATCGGCGATCGTGTCGGTTTCGATGGCGGCGCATTGGCAGAAGCGAGCCGCCTCGTCGCCAAGGTCGACAGTGCGGCCGTTCAGGACGGCTTCGATCTCTACCTGCACGGTTTCGTCGTCACGGACGATGCCAGGTGGGTGGTCGTCCAGCAGGGCATGAACGGCGACCGCCGGCAGGCGAGGCGCTATCACTGGCTCTCGGAGGGCCTGACAAGCTTCGTCGATGCGCCGCATAGCGCGATCGAAGGCAGAGAACAGGGCGAGATCGTCAATCTGGCCGACCGCCGCGCCGCCGCCTCGAGGACTGCGCAGCTCGATCTCCTCCAGTCATTCGGGCCCGACGGGCTCTTGCGCGAGGTCGCCCGGATCGAGTCTCGGGGGGCTCCTGTGGCCTCGCCGGCACAGCCGATGCTGCCGCATCTCTTCATGCCTGCCCATCACGATGTACGCGAAAGCGACGTCAATCTCCGGCGACTTCACGGCAACTTCGCCGCCGCCGCCGACCGTGGTCCGGCGGATTTCAAGGACCTGCTGCTGGTGCCGGGCGTGGGCGCGCGGACGGTCAAGGCGCTGGCAATGGTCGCGGAGGTGGTCCACGGGACGCCTTGCAGGTTCTCGGACCCTGCCCGCTTTTCGCTCGCCCATGGCGGCAAGGACCGCCATCCGTTCCCCGTGCCGGTGAAAGTCTACGACGAGACGATCAGGATCATGAAGTCCGCGGTCAGCAAGGGCCGGCTCGGGCGCGAGGAAGAGCTTGCGGCTCTGAAGCGGCTCGACGAGCAATCGCGCCGGCTGGAGCGCTACGTCACGGGGCCCGACCTCAAGGAGATCGTCGCGGGCGAATTCAGGGACTCCGCGCGTTTCGGCGGGCGCAGCATATTCGGCTGGGAACCGCACGACGACGAGGCAACCGCCGCGGAGCCAAGCGACCGCGCACGGCGCTGAGGCGGAACAATAATCGCAGCGATCGATTTACACAGCTGGGGCGCCTTGCGCGCACACCGCGTTCGCTGCCGCTGAGGATGGCGCTTCGGATACGGAGGCGCCGCCGGCATGCCAGTTGATGGAGTTTCCGATGACCGCTGCGATGACTACGATCGACCACGACACGATCCGCAATTGGATAGAAGCCCGCAAGGGGCAGCCGGCGCGCGTTAAGGGCGCAACCGAAGGCGGTGGTGGTCTGCTTCGCGTTGATTTCGGCAAACCGGAAGACACGCTGGAGAAAATTTCCTGGGACGAATTCTTCAAGATCTTCGACGACGAGAATCTGGCCTTCCTCCATCAGGACATGACTGACGACGGGCAACCCAGCCGCTTCTGTAAATTCATTAATCGGGACTGACCCGAAGACGGACCTCGGAGGAGAAGCGGAAGGAGCACTTGAGGCCGGAATGCCTTTACGGCGGAAAGGATCTCGCGATGCTTACGATCAAAAAACCGGAACCCGCGACGGAACGCGAAGGGCGCCCTGTGCCTCCTTTTACCGGCATCGAGCCGGCGCCTGCAAAGATCCGGAAGCCTTCGACCGACGATTGCGAACGCCTCGATGACCCGGATTCGCTTTTCTGGCGCGGCGTGTGGATGACCGTGTTTTAGGTCCGGAAAACTAGGCGTTACCGCCAAGTGTCTGCTCGAGCTCTTCGAGCCGCGCCGTCAGGCGCTGGATCTCGTCGCGCTTTTCGGCAACCACGTCTTTTGCTGTTTCGAGCCTGTCGCCTCCGGGCACCGTGCCAACGGCCGTGTGGGTCTCGGTCGCGATGGCGTCGATTTCGGATTGTAGCCGGGCGATGCGCTCGCGTAGTTCGTCGAGTTGGTTCCCGACCCCCGGCGCGCTCTTCCGATCTCGCCCCCATGCGTCGATCGGCTCGTCGACGCTCGGTGGGTCGAGCGGGCGCGCATCAGCCCCCGGGCGCGGTTCTCCATGTTTGTTCGTGCTCATGACTGAACTCCCGTAAGCGTCATCAACTCGAAAGCGACGTCTATGTTCCGTCGGCAGCGCTGACCGTCGCAGCAATCGGCGGGCAGCATGGAACTTCCCGCGACGGCTGCCGTTTTCCTTATCGCCACCTGGGAGGGTCCCATGCATTCCGAAGAATACCTCGAGCTTCACTACGACCTGCTGAGCCACAGGGCGCTCCTGTCGTGTGGCCGTAAGGCATACGTCCTGCCGGACATCTACGAGACCAAGGAAATGGCACAGATCGCTGCCCAGAAATTCGCCTGGGAAAAACTGGGACTGAAAGAGCGGGCAGCGGGCTGCCGCACCGCCGCCGACCTCCCGGTCTGGCTGCGCTGACGACTGCGGCGCGTGATCAGTGGCCGTGTGCTTCGCCGAGACCGTCCCCCGCATGCATGGCGGACTGCCACACGGTGACCGCAGGTCCTTCTGCGCCGAGAATGGGGTCCAGGCTCGGCAGCGGCACCAAGGCGATTGCCTTACGGTCATCCGCGGTCGCGGCGCCGCTCTGGATCTCGGCATCCTGACCTGGCGGATAGCCGCCGACGACCAGGAAATCCATGCTCGCCTCGTTCCGGCGGTGGCCCGTACCTGCCGGGAGGAGGATGACGTCGCCGGCTGCGACCTCGACCTCCTGTCCTTCCGGCCCTCCGATCAGCAGCCGTGCCCGGCCTTCCGCGATTCCGAGAACCTCGTGCGCACCGCAATGGTAATGGTGATGGGCAAAGACGCCGTTGCGCCACAGGCCGCGCCAACCATTGGCCCGGAAGCGTTCCTCTATCTGTGTGGCTCCATTTTCCGTAACGTCGACCGCTTGACGATAGACCAGGACCGGCAGGCGCGGGTTGTTCGGTACGCCGCCGCTTTCGGCGAACATGAGCTCTTCGATTTTCATTGGTTTTCTCCTCGGCGCAGTATGTTCCGTTCCCTGCCGAACCGGAACGAATTGCGCGGCTGTATGTTTCCTTCAATCGTGCTCAGAATAGACTCCGGCCGCGAACAAAGATGAATGCTGGCAAAGAAGGGGACCTTTCATGCCATACAAGCTCTATTACTGGGATGGTATTCCCGGCCGCGGTGAATTCGTGCGCCTCGCGCTGGAGGAGGCCGGCGCGGATTACGTCGACATTGCCCGCCAGCCGGGCGGCACGAATGAAATGCTGAAGCTTATGAAGGAGCCCGGTGAAGCCGCCGCTCCCTTCGCTCCCCCGTTCCTCGTCGATGGCGACCTCGTCATAAGCCACGTCGCCAACATCCTTTTTTATCTCGGGCCGAGGCTCGGCCTTGTTGCCGAGGACGAGGGACTTCGAACCCTCACCAATGGTCTGCAGCTGACGATCACCGATTTCGTCGCTGAGATTCACGACACGCATCATCCGATCGCCGTGTCCCTCTATTTCGAGGACCAGAAGCCTGAAGCGCTGAGGCGGTCGGCCGATTTCCTCTCCGAGCGTCTGCCGAAGTTTCTCGGCTATTTCGAACGCGTGCTCACACAGAACCCCAAAGGGCCGAGCCATATGGTCTCGGACCGGTTGAGCTACGTCGATCTTTCGCTTTTCCAGGTGATCGAAGGCCTCCGCTATGCCTTTCCCAAGGCGATGGATGCCTATGAGGCAAACATCCCCGGACTGGTCGCCTTGCATGATGCCGTTCGTGCACGCCCGAGAATTCTGAGCTATCTGGCCTCGGAGCGGCGGCTCGCCTTCAACGAATCCTGCGTCTTCCGCCACTATCCGGAACTCGACCGGCAGTCCTGACCGTCAACCGATGCGAGCCTTGACCTTGGCGAGATCGTCGACAAACCGGGCGCGTTCCGCTTCGGGGTCGGATCTGCCTCGGATTCTCAGAAGATAGGAGGGGTGGATGGTCACGAGAACGGAGAAGCCCCCGGGCGCCGTCAGAAGCTCGCCGCGGTTTCTGGTGACACCCACGCTTCGCCCGAGCAGGGACATCAGCGCCGTGGCCCCGAGCGCGACGACGATTTCGGGGCGGAGCTCATCGAGTTCGGCGCCGAGCCACCAGGCGCAGGCCTGAATCTCACCGGCATTCGGCCGCGAATGCAGCCGGCGCTTGCCGCGCTGTTCGAATTTGAAGTGTTTGACGGCATTGGTGAGATAGCACTCCGACCGATCGATCCCGGCTTCGTGCAGGCATTCGTCCAGGATGCGCCCGGCGGGTCCGACGAACGGGCGCCCGGCAAGGTCCTCGCGGTCGCCGGGCTGTTCGCCGACGAGCACGACACGGGCGTCGACCGGACCCTCGCCGAAGACCAGTTGGGTGGCGTTCTTGTAGAGGTCGCAGCGCTCGCAACTCTCCGCCTGCCGCCGCAATGAGGCAATCGTGGTTGCCTCGGCGTGTTCGCCGGCAACGGCCGGTCCAAGTTTCGCAGGCTGTTTCGGCATCGTTCCTCGAGGCGCTCTCCCTCTATTCTCGACGCGGTGTCTAACCGTGAGGCTCAAGGCATGTTCCCCTGTCTGCCGATGGCGTGTCACCGCGCAATGGCGACGGCGATGCCTGGGCCGGCCAACTCGCTGCCGTCGACGGTCTCGCCCCCGGACGTTTCGCTCGTGAAGATCGGCTGACCGCGAATTGCGGGAACGGCCTGTCTCTCCTGCAAAAGATTGACGCGCAGTTCCAGGCAATCCTCCCCGAACTGCCAGTCGACGGCGATGATGCCGTCCTTGGTCTCGTATGCACGGCAATCCGGTACGGCGGTGCCGGCGATCAGCGGCACGATGTGCCGCTGCCTTATCCCGGCGAGGTCGCGCATATAGGCAAGATGCCGCTCGCCGGCAGGGCTTGTCGCGCGGCTCCAACGCAGCTTGGAGCCGGCAAAGACGTCCGGGTCGAGCGGATCGGGGAGCTCGTCCACCGTCTTGCCCTTGGGAAGGCCGCCGAAGTTTTCGGCTTCGTCCCGGCGTCCCAGCCGGATAGCCTCGGCTATTTCCCCCTGGTAGTCGGCGAAGAAACAGAAGGGCTGCGTCTCGCCGTATTCTTCACCCATGAACAGGAGAGGGATTTGCGGCGTCAGCATGTGCATAGCCGCCAAAACGCGCAGCCTGTCCTCCTGGAGGAGCGAGGCGAGACGTTCACCGAAGGCGCGGTTGCCGATCTGGTCGTGGTTCTGCAGGAAATTCACGCGGCCTTGCGGCGGCACACGGGCTCGGCTCCCCTCAGGAGAGAAATTGTCTTCCTTTGGCGGCACGGCGAAGCCATCGGCCAACGCGCTGCGGATCTTGCCCCAGGGCTCGTCGGCGAAAGGGCGATAGTGGCCCTTGGTTTCGCCGGTCGCCACGACGTGGAGAGCATTGTGAAGATCATCGTTCCATCCCGCATCGAAGAGCATGCGTGTGCCGCTCGCGTCGCGCCGCAGAAGGCTCCTTCGGCGGTGAGCGTCTTCCAGCACCAGGTGGATCTGGCGCTCGGCGAACGTTTCCCGAACCTCGTGCTCCAGCGCGAGGAGAAAATGCGGCCTGGTCGTATCGCGGATCTGTTCGGTCGCATCGAGACGCAATCCGTCGAAACGGAATTCGCCGAGCCAGTAGAGCGCGTTCTCGATGAAGTAGCGCCGGACCGCTTCCTCCTCGAAGGCGATCGACGCGCCCCACGGTGTCGGGCGATCCTTGTTGAAGAAGCGGCTCGCATAGCGGGAAAGGTAATTTCCCTCCGGCCCGAAGTGGTTGTAAACGACATCGAGCAGGACCGTCAGACCAAGCGAATGGGCCGCATCCACGAGCGCCTTCAGATCATCCGGCTTGCCGTAGGCATTATGCGGAGCATAGTGCAGCACGCCGTCGTAGCCCCAGCCCCGCATCCCGGGGAATTGCGCGACGGGCATGATCTCGATCGCGGTGATTCCGGCCCCGGCCAGATGCGGCAAGCGCTCGATTGCAGCGCGGAAGGTGCCCTCCGGCGTGAAGCAGCCGACATGCAACTCCGAAATGACCGTCTCCTCCCAGGGCCTGCCGCGCCAGGAGGAAGCCTGCCATTCATAGGCGGCGTGATCGACGACGATCGACTTGCCTGAAGCTTCCCGCTCCTGTGCCGAGGAGGCGGGATCGGCGACCTCGGTGCCGTCGGCAAGGCGGAAGCTATAGCGCTCCCCCGCCTTCGCCTCGAGCGTGATTTCGAACCAGCCGCCATCGAGTGACTGCATCTTATGCGCGGCCCCGCCGAGAACCAGATCGAGGTCCCGCTCGTCGGGAGCCCACAACCGAAACCGGCATGTGTTCCCGTCGATGAAATTCGCGCCCCAGCTATTTCTGAAATGTGCACGTGTCGAACTCGCCGGCATCGATATGTCCCTCGAGATGAAAGGCGAGGAACTGGCCAAGCGCGAGGAAAGTTCCCCCGGCACTCGTCCGGGAGGAGGAACAAATGCCTGCCCGTTGCGTTGCATCAAAGCTGCCGGGCAAGGCGGTAGAGGGCGCGACTGAATGAACCTGACTTTTTCCGAACTCGATTTCATGAAACCTGAACTCGGTGCAGAATACACCGGGCAGGGAACCCATTTTGCGGTCTTCTCGGCGCATGCGGAGAAGATCGAGCTCTGCCTGTTTTCCGAGGACGGGCGCGAGGAAACGGCGCGCATGCCGCTGCCGAAGCGCGAGGGCGACATCTGGTCCGGTTACATCGAGGGTATCGGTCCCGGCACCCTCTACGGCTACCGCGCCCACGGACCTTACGATCCGCACAATGGTCACCGCTTCAATCCGAACAAGCTGCTGCTCGATCCCTACGCCAAGCTGGTCGCGGGTGAGCTCATCTGGGATGATGCGCTCTTCGGATACACGATCGGCAGCCCCGAGGGCGATCTTTCCTTCGACGAGCGCGACAGCGCCCCCTTCATGGTGAAGGGCGTCGTTCAGGACCCGACTTTCGACTGGGCGGGCGAAGAAGCGATCCGCCGTCCCTGGACGGAAACGATCATCTACGAGGCGCACGTCCGCGGCATGACCATGACGCATCCCGGCGTGCCGGACGAGCTGCGTGGCACGTTTCTCGGCATGGCGAGCGATCCGATCATCGAGCACCTGACGAAGCTCGGCGTTTCGGCGATCGAATTGATGCCGGTGCAATATTTCCTCGACGACCGTTACCTGGTGGAGCGGAATCTCAGAAACTATTGGGGATATCAGACGCTCGGATTCTTCGCTCCGCACGAGCGCTATCTCAAGGGCGACCGCTTTACCGAATTCAAGACGATGGTGAAGCGGTTTCATTCCGTCGGCATCGAGGTTTTGATGGATGTCGTCTACAACCATACGGCCGAGGGCTCGGAACGGGGCCCGACCTTGAGCTTCCGCGGGCTCGACAATTTCAGCTATTACCGCCAGTCGCCGGACGAGCCGCGCCACACCTACGACACGACCGGTACCGGCAACACGCTCAACGTTGCCCATCCCCTGGTGCTGCGCATGGTCCTCGACAGCCTGCGTTACTGGGTGGGCGTGATGCATATCGACGGCTTCCGCTTCGATCTCGCAAGCACGCTCGGCCGCGAATACATGGAGTTCGATCGCGAAGGCGGCTTCTTCGACGCGATCCGGCAGGATCCTATCCTGGCGGGTGTGAAGCTGATCGCCGAACCCTGGGACGTCGGCGAGGGCGGCTATCAGCTCGGCGGCTTCCCACCGCCGTTCCGCGAATGGAACGACCGGTTCCGCGACGACGTCCGGCGCTTCTGGAAGGGAGACGGCGGCATGGTTCCGGTGCTTGCCGAGCGCATTCTCGGTTCGCCCGTGCAGTTCAGGCACTCGGACCGTGCCGCGACCTCGTCGATCAACCTGGTGAGCGCCCATGACGGCTTCACCCTGATGGACACGGTCTCCTACGGCGAAAAGCACAACGAGGCGAACGGCGAGGAGAACCGGGACGGTCACTCCGACAATCATTCCGACAACATGGGCGCCGAGGGCCCGACCGACAACGGGGAGATCATCGAGGCGCGCAAACGGCGGCGGGCGGCCATGCTCGCCACCCTGATGATCAGCCAGGGCGTGCCGATGGTGCTCGGCGGCGACGAGCTGGGAAACAGCCAGCAGGGCAACAACAACGCCTATTGCCAGGATAACGAGATCGGCTGGCTCGATTGGAGCGGAGCGGAGGACGGCTTCGTGGATTTCTGCCGCAAGCTCCTCGCCTTCCGCAAGGACCATCCTGTCTTGCGGCAGGAGCGATTCCTGGACGGAGAGCCCGACGAGAATGGACGGGTCGAAATCGCCTGGTACAAGGCGGATGGCAGTCCCATGGACGAGGGTGCCTGGCACGATGCCGAGCTCCGCCTGATTTGCGCCTATATATGCCGCGTCGGGCAGGGCGAAGCTTCGCCGGCCGGCGAGATCGTCCTCGTGCTCAATGCAGGCGGTGATTGCGAGATAGCCCTTCCCCGCGGAAACGGAAGCAGGCGCTGGCTACGCGTGCTCGACACGGCAGCCGAAGAACCGTTCGGCACGTGCGCCAGCGCGGATCGCGAAACTATCCCGGCGCAGAGCGTCGTCGCCTTCGTCCCGCAGGAGGGAGGCAATGGCTAGAGCAACGATGGTCGACGTGCTCGAACCTCCGCCTTGCGTGATCGTGGATGGCCCGCGGAACTTGGCGGCGGCCGGTCTCGTGCCCGAGGAAACCGGGCTCGTCTATGTCAGCGACAGCGAGCCGGGCATCCGGCGGCAAAGGCGTGGCAAGGGGTTTGTCTACCGAATGCCGGACGGCTCGATCGTTACCGATCCGTCGATCAAAAGCCGCATAGCGGCGCTGGGCCTGCCGCCTGCCTATGAAGACGTCTGGATCTGCCTCGAAGAACGGGGGCATCTGCAGGCCACGGGCTATGATGCACGCGGACGAAAACAGTACCGCTATCACAGCGCGTGGCAGGCTCTCAGGAGCGCCGACAAATTCGCGCAACTGGTGGAATTCGGCAAGGCGTTGCCCAGGATACGCCGCACCATACGGCGCCACATGCAGGGTGACGTGGAAAACATGCAAACCGTGCTCGCCGCGCTGGTCGCCCTGCTGGACGAAGCCCATCTGCGCACCGGCAACCAGGCTTACGTGCAGGCCAATGGGAGCTATGGTGCCACGACGCTTTTGAAGCGGCATCTCAGGCTGGGCGACGGCTTCATAGAGCTGAAATTCATCGGCAAGGGCGGCAAGCGCGTCCAGCGGCTGCTGCGCCGCCCCAAATTGCAGCGGTTGCTCGAAGAGATCGCGGATCTGCCGGGCAGACAGCTTTTCGTCTGGAAGGATGAAAACGACGCCCTGCGGCCGGTCGATTCCGGCCGGCTCAACCGATACCTTTCAGAGGTGGCCGGAACAGCGGTATCTGCAAAGACATTCCGGACCTGGGGCGGCACTCTCGCGGCTTTCACGGCCGCTCGCACCGCGATCGAACAGGGTGAGTGGCCGACGATCAAACAGATGAGCGAAGCGGCTGCGTCCGTTCTTCACAACACGCCCGCCATCAGCCGGAGCAGCTACATTCATCCGGATGTGCTCGCTCTCGCCGACAAGTCGGCCTCGATCTCCGCGCGACAGCTTCAGGCGCGCGGGCGCTCGGACAGCGAACTGCGTGTGGAGGAACAACGCCTGCTGAGTTTTCTTCGGCGCTCGGCGCACTCGAGGGCGCGGCAGGCAAGATCTGCCCCGGAGCAGCGACGCGCTTCCAACTAAGGGCTGTTTAGATTCATGGTGCCGACCGTGCGCTATTGATCGTAGCCGAACAACAAAAACATGCAGCAGCTAAGACGCGCGGCGCTGTAGGAAACTTTTCCGAGAACTGAAATCTCTCCGCCTCATCCCTGTGACGAGCAGGGACGAGGCGATCAAACGACCCTCGGCTCGCACGCCCGCAATCGCCTCAACTAAGATCGGTGAGGTTCGGGTTCTGCTGAATAGTGCCCGTATCCGCCGTCTCGATGCGCAGATTGTTTTGTACATTCGTGACGCCAGATACATTTTCGGCACAGTCCTCGGCGCGGCGTTTCGCCCATTTGGAGCTCACCGAACCATTGAGCTGTACTTCGCCGTTCGACACGCTCACTTCGATGTTGGAGGCGTCGAGAGCGCCGTCGTCACTCAGGCGGTCGCTGACATCCTCCTGGATGCGGCCGTCGGTGCGCCTGTAGCCTTTCGGGCCCTTGCCGCGGTGCCGGTCCATCTCCCGCCTGCGTTCGGCATCTTCGTCACCGAACCAGGAAGCGACCTCGTCGCTGGCGCGGTCGAGAAAATCGCGGTCGTGGCGATAATCGCGCGTTTCGCCGTAACCTCCGTAGCCGCGGTAACGGCCCTCGCCGCGATAGCCATAACCGGGTCCGTGATAATCCCTGAAATAGCGCTCGCGGCCTCTACGATCGTAGTCGTCGTCGCTCCAGCGTTCGCGTTCGCCGCCGCGGTAGCTCCCGGTCGGCCAGTTCATCGAACTCTCGTAGTCGGCGCCACGCGGCTCGACATCGTCGTCGAAGCGGCTGCGCGCCCGACCGCGGCGCTCGGATCCATAGTTGTAAGGGTCGCGCTGGCGCTCGTTCTCCCAGTCGCGGCGGGCCCAATCGCGACGGCCGTAGGGATCGTATCTGCCATAGTCCGGATGTCTGGGCATGGGCTCTCTCCTGGCTTTTGCTCTTGCTGATGTTGGGTCAAACCCGCGATCGGCCCAAAGGGTTCCGCGCTTCTCCCCGTTCCCCGCGCCGCCGGCGGAACAATCCCGCACGGTCGGGATTGTCCCCGAAAGAGGGGTGTCGCCCCCGCATGCCCAAGGGAGACGAAAATGCCGAACCCGCGTCAGCCGGAACCAGTACCGGAGCCGCCGCCGCCGGACTTGCCGCCCTGGTATCCCGAGCCGCCGATCGAGGAGCCCGATCCGGACCGCCTTCCGGATGAAATTCCGGTCCCTAATCCGGACGAAAATCCGGAGCCGCCAAAGCACATTTGAAGGTCCCCGCGGATGGCGCCGCGGGCGGAACAAATGGACGGTCGCGCCGTTTGAAACTCGCCATCAACGAAGTCCAGCGGCGAGGTAAGGGACATGGACGAGCGAAGGGACATAGACAACGAACGCGAAGAGCTTATCAGGCGCAGAGCCTATGCGATCTGGGAGCAGGAGGGTCGGCCGGACGGGCAGCATCAGCGCCACTGGGAGCAGGCCGCCAGAGAAATGCAGGGACCGGAAACGCAAGGACCGGAAACGAAGGGAGACGGCTCCGCGCTGGAGAGCGGGAGCCAGGGCAACGGCAGCAGGCGGCGCGAAAAGCAGACCGCGGCGGGGGCTGGGGCGCCCGCTTCGCCCGAGGGAAATCCGGCGGCCCGCCCGGACGGCGGGCGCTGAGCGGCCGTAACGGCGGCTCGAGCCTTCCCGGGCTGCCGATGAAACCGTGCCGATGAAACGTGAAGGAGAAAACAAATGCGTGTATCGGAGATCATGACAAGAGACGTTCATCTTGCAAGCCCCAACGACACCATAACGGCTGTTGCGCGGCAGATGGCGGAAAACGATATCGGCTTCATGCCGGTCGGAGACGATGACCGCCTGATCGGCATGATAACGGACAGAGACATCGTCGTGCGCGGCGTTGCCGATGGTATGGACCCGCAGGCACGGGTGGCGGACATCATGACCACGGACGTGAAATATTGCTTCGACGACGATGAGGTGGACGATGTCGCGCGCAACATGGGCGACATCCAGGTTCGACGGCTGCCCGTGGTGAACCATGACAAGCAGCTGGTCGGGATCGTTTCGCTTGCCGACGCGGCCCGTGAACAGCCGCAAATGGCCGGCACCGGCCTGAAGGGCGTGACCGAACCCGGTGGATCCCACAACCAGTCCAACCGAAGCGGCTGAACGATCCGGCGGTTGGGCACGGATGGGGGCGCGATGGCGCCCCCTTTCTCATTTTGCACAAGGGAGGCCAACTATGGCGGGGAAACAGGAAAGCATGCCGATCCGGACTGGTCTCGCTCCCGGCGGTGCCGCGGAGCCCGACGATCACGTCGCCGATGCGGGCGATTCAGGAAGCGGTGCGCCGTATCTCGGCGAGGTGGATCGGGCGCGCCCCGACCCGCCACAGCCGCATCCGCGCAATCTTAGTGCAGGCGACGGAAAGGTCGCGATGACGCTTACGAATACGCCGACCGAAGCGGGCGCCGAAGCGAACGACGCCACTGGCGGCGAATACTGGAATCGGGTGCTCGGCGACAATACGAACGCCGGCACGCTGCGTTTCCTAGCCGCTGTTGGACTGTTCGTTCTGATAGCCGCGGCACTGTTCTGGCTCGTCAGCTGAAGAGCTCGGATCGTTTCACGCAATGGTGAAACGATCTAAGTCTTTGAAATGCGCAACTCCGGACAGAAAGTCGCCACGCGATCTTCTCGGAGTTGCTCAAAGTGTGGAAGCCGTGCTTATTGCTGCTGCGGCTGCTGCGGCGTGGACGTCTGGAGCTTTTCCTGAACCTTCTGGGCTAGCGCGGGATCACTCTGCGCAGCCTTCAGGATCGTCGTATATTCCTCCACCGACATGTTCGGCGCGGTCTCTACGGCCTTGACCATTTCCTGACTGGCTTCGTTCTGCAGCTTCGCCTTCGCGGCCTCGTCGGTGGTAGCCCCGATTTTCGTGGAGTACTCCTGCCTTACCTTGTCGACCTGAAGATAGGCCACTGCAAAGGCCTCGATCTTCTGATCGCTGATCGGGGCGCCTGTGCCGCCGGCGTCGGGTTGGGTCTGTGTCGGCTGCGCCTGTTGCGCCTGCGCGATTTCCAGCGCCGAAGCCGGGCTGAGAAGCATTAAACTGGAGGCTGCAACGGTCAGCGATGCAACGAGTGTATAGCGAGTAATCATGTTCTGTCCTCCATGACGTGCATGACTTGATCGGCAGCAATACCGCCTTGCTCGTTCGCTCCGCCGTCGAAACGACGCAAGCGACTCGTGGAGCATGTACGCCCCGGAAGTGCTCGGTGCGGCGACGACGGGGCAATTTGCTGACCATTAGGCGGCAGCTTTGTGGCTCCCTCCGGGGCCATGTGGAACAAGATGCAGGGGGCTTGGAACGCAATATACGCTACGGCTATACATTGCTCGAAACGTGGCGCAAACGGTATCTCCCACACAACCGGTACGATCTGCGCCGATAAAAGGGTCATGCGACATGAAGCACGAAATTATTGAAATCCCTGTGATTTCCGAAGCAATCCGAAGACTGGGCGCGCCGACCTCCGCGTTGACCCGCGTCGGCGGTCTTCTCTATACGTGCGGGATGCCGCCGATCGACCTGAACACAGGCGAGATCGTCAGGGGGGACATGACCATCCAGACGCGCGCCTGCATGGACGCGCTCTCGTTCACCCTCCGCCATGCTGGCTCCTCGCTCGACAATGTCTTCAAATCGCTCGTCTTTATCACCGATAACGATTTGGCGGCGGAGATGAATGCGGTCTATCGCGCGTATTTTCCGGGCGGCTTTCCGGCCCGCATTTGTGTGGCGATCAAGCCTTGGACGCATTTCGATATCGAGATCGAATGTATCGCCACCGTGGAGTGATGCGATCTTTTCTCACAGGAAATCGCAGCCACTCCCATAAGCGGACTCAATGTTTGTCATTGAGTCCGGCTATTTGCGTTGCGGGCATCATGCCCGCCTAATATGCCCAGAATAAACGCAACAAATGAGGGCGCTATGAAACTGGGCATTTCGAAAATTTCCCGCGGTCTTGCCGCCACCGTGATTGCTGGCATCGTCGGACTTTCCGCTCATACGGCTGCCATGGCCGAAACGACGATACGTTTCGGCCACGTGCTTGCCGACACCCATAGCTGGCACAAGGCCTCGACGGACTTCGCCAAGGAGGTCTCGGAGAAGACGGAAGGCCGCGTCAAGATCGAGATCTTCCCCTCCGGCCAACTCGGCACGGAGAAGGAAGTCATCGAGGGCATGCAGATCGGCACCATCCAGGGCGGCCTGATCGGCAGCGGCTCCTTCCAGTTCGTCGAACCGAAGTTCGGCATCATCGAAATGCCCTATGCCTGGACCAGTCGCGAACAGGCTTTTGCCGCGCTCGACGGCAAGCTCGGCACAGCGCTTGCCGATCTGCTTCGGCCGAAAGGCATCGAGGTTCTCGCCTGGTGGGAAAACGGCTTCCGCAACATCACCAACAACAAGCATCCGATCGTCAAGCCGGCCGATCTCGCCGGCATCAAGATCCGCGTAACCCCGGACAAGGTTCGGCTGGCGACGTTCGAACGTCTCGGCGCGCAGCCGGCGCCGCTGGCCTTCGGCGAGCTATACTCGGCCCTGCAGCAGGGCGTGTTCGACGCCCAGGAAAATCCGCTCTCGATCATCGATGCCTCGTCGTTCTACGAAGTACAGAAATACGTTTCGATGACCGGCCACATCTGGGGCGCCGCATGCCTGACGGTGTCGAGCATGACCTGGGCGCAGGTTTCCCCGGAGGATCAGGCCATCGTGAAGGAAGCGGCCGTCAAGTGGGGCAACGCTCAGCGCCAGATGGTTGCCGATAACGAGGTCGCGCTGATCGAGAAGCTGAAATCGAAAGGCATGCAGTTCAACGAGGTGGACAAGGCTGCCTTCGTCGACGCCCTGAAGCCGATCTGGGAGAGCGAGAAGGACGTCTTCGGTCCCGACCTGCTTGAAGTCATGGACAGCTACCGCAAGTGATGCGGTCGTCCTGCCCGCCGGTTGCGGGCAGGACGTTTCCCATCGCCGGGCCATGTCCGTCCGTCCACACCAGCGAGGCTTCCATGCAAGACGCATCGACACCGCGCCCGCGGATTTCCAATGCCATAGACAACGTAGCCCGCGCGGCGGGCGGCCTGGCCATCGCCACCTTCACCGCCATCATCGTCTACGTCGTCATTTGCCGTTATGCCCTTTCCTTCACACCACGCTGGTCGGAGGAGATCCCGCGTCTTCTCTTGGTTTGGGTGACGTTCATCGGTGCGGTTTCCGCCTTCGTCCGCAACACGCATCTTTGCGCAGGCCTGACGGACCTGCTCGTTGCGCCCGGCCGGTTCCGTTCCTTCCTGGCCGTACTCGCGCGTCTGGCATCCCTGCTGTTCCTGGTCGTCGTCATCTGGTCCGGATGGAAGATAACGGTGCTGACATGGTCGCATGAAACCACGGTCCTGAGCTGGCCCGCCGGGCTCGTCTATCTCGCGCTGCCGGTCACCGGCGCCACCGCCTTCGTTGCCCTCGTTGCCGCGGAACTGCGCAAATGAGCCTTGCCCTTCTCGTCCTCTTTGCCGTCTTCATTCTTTTGCTCCTGATCGATGCACCGATCGCGATTGCGCTTGCGCTTTCCTCGGTCGCTTATCTGCTGGTCGGCGATGTCTTGCCGCTGATGGTGGTCGCGCAGCGCATGGTCGCGGGGATCGACAGCTTCACGCTGCTTGCAATCCCGCTTTTCCTGCTTGCCGGTTTGCTGATGGTGCATGGGGGGCTCGCCCCGAGGATCGTCAATCTCTGCGCGGCTGTCGTGGGACAGCGGACGGGTGGTCTCGCCATCGTGATGATTGCCGCCTGCATGATGTTCGGCTCGCTCTCGGGATCGGGTGTCGCTGACGTGGTGGCGATCGGTTCCATGCTGCTGCCGGCCATGAAGGAGCGCGGCTACGATCCGGGCTTCTCCGCCGCAGGTCTCGGCTGCGCCGGTTCGCTTGGCACGGTCATTCCGCCGTCTATTGTCCTGATCGTCTACGGAACGGCGACCGGAACGTCGATCGGGCAGCTTTTCATCCACTCGATCGGTCCAGGTATTCTGCTCGGTCTCGGGCTGATGGTCGTCGCGTGGTGGATTTCCCGCAAAAACGGTTGGAAGGGCGGGGAACCGTTCAGCTGGACTCGGCTGGGAACCGCTCTGCGCGAATCCGTGCTTGCCCTGCTCGCGCCGGTCATCATCGTCGGCGGCATCCGCTTCGGCATCTTTACGCCGACGGAGGCGGCGGGCATCGGCGTCGCCTATGCGCTGCTCGTCGGGGCTTTCGTCTATCGCCAGCTGACGCTCGCCAAGGTCTTCAACCTCTTGCGCGAAACGACGGAAATGACCGGTTCCATCCTCATCGTCATCGCGGCCGCCTCAGTCTTCGGCTGGATCCTGACGGTCGAGCAGGTTCCGCAGCTCGTCGTCAATGCCATCACCGGCGCGACCGAGAGCGCCACGGTCGCTCTCATACTGATGATGGTCGCGGTCCTGGTCCTTGGCACTTTCATGGAATCGATCGCCATCATTCTCATCCTTGCGCCCGTTTTCCTGCCGGTGCTGCGGGTCTTCGAGATCGATCCGGTCTATTTCGGCGTACTGCTGACTATCAACCTGGCGATCGGCGCCAACACACCGCCACTCGGCATCGACCTGATGGCCGCGTGCCGCACCGGTGGCATTCCGATGTCGGCGTCCTTCCGCTACCTGCTGCCGTTCATCGGCGTCATGGCGCTCATCATGTTCCTCCTCATTCTCTTCCCGGGGCTGATGACACTGATGTCGCTCGGAATGTGAGCCGCTTCGTCCGCAATTGCATTTGAAAGGTGAACCATGTCGTTCGCATCGAACACCCGTGCCAACATCGATCGCTTCTGGTCGACCATCGAGACTTCCGCCGAAATCGGCCAGGGGCGGCCGGGCGGTCTCGCCCGCCTCACGCTGACGGACGATGATCGCAGAATGCGCGACCTGTTCGTCAACTGGTGTCGTGATGCAGGGCTGAGCGTCGAGATCGATGAACTCGGCAACATCTTCGGGCGGCGCGAAGGAAGCGACCCGTCGCTGCCGCCGGTGCTGATCGGCAGCCATCTCGATACCCAGATCAACGGTGGTCGCTTCGATGGGATTGCCGGCGTTCTTTCCGGACTAGAGGTGATCCGTACGCTGAACGACGTCGGTCACGTCACCCGCCGTCCGATCGTCGTCGTCAACTGGACGAATGAGGAGGGAGCGCGCTTCTCGCCGCCCATGGTCGCATCCGGCTGCTTCGTCGGGGCCTATGACGGGGACTGGGTCAAAGAGCTCGTCTCCGACGACGGAGCGCGTTTTGGCGCCGAGCTCGAGCGCATCGGTTACAACGGAAACAAGCCCTGTCGTGCCGGTGAGATCGATGCCTATTACGAACTGCATATCGAGCAGGGGCCGATCCTCGACCTCGAGCAACGCGATATCGGAGTGGTGACGGGCGGATATCCGAGCTACGGGATGAGGGTGCGCTTTACGGGAAAGACGGCGCATACCGGCCCGACTCCGATGGACCTGCGCCGCAATGCGCTGATCGCGGGCGCACGCTGGCTCACTGCCGTGGACGACATCGGCTGGGACTTTGCCGTCGGCGACGGCAAGGCGACAGGCGCCCGGCTGGCGGCGTGGCCGAACAAACCGGGCATCCTCTCCGACACGGCCCAAGCGATCTGCGACGTTCGCCATCCCGATGCGGCGACCGCGCGCGTCATGGGTGAAAAGATGCGCCGTGCCGTCTTCGAAAGCGCCGCCCGCGCCGGCTGCGACGCGGTGATAGAGGACGAGTGGTTTTGGGGCGGGGACATCTTCGATCACGCGATGGTGGATGGAATCCGGGCTGAAGCGGTCCGGATGGGCTACGACTGGCGTGACATCCAGTCCCAGGCCGGCCACGATGCCTATTTCCTCGCGCGGCATTGCCCGACGGCAATGATCTTCACGCCCTGCAAGGGCGGCATCACCCACAACAACGAGGAAGACTGCGACCGCGACGATCTTGCGCCGGGCCTCAATGTCCTGTTGCACGCGGTCGTGGCGCGCGCCGACCGCTGATCGATCGGAGCACTTCCAGGAAGATTGCGTACCGGCTTTCCGCCGGGACGCCCTCAGTGCATTTCCGGGTAGAGCGAACGTAGCTCCTGCATCAGGTCGATGAAATGTTGCTCGGCGCGGGAATAGTCACCTTCCGGGTGCGTCACCAGAAACACGTCCGCGCCGAGCGGATAACCCTTGATTTCGAGCGGCCAGAGAAGTCCGCTCGCGACTTCGTCGTGAACGGCCGTCAATGGGAGAATTCCGATCCCGAGGCCGGCGACGATCATGCGTCTCACCTCCTCGAGATTTGGGCTTTGCCCGCTGATCCGTTCGCCGAGACCGAGGCTTTGGCTGAGGACCGCCATCGGCTCGAGACCCATGCCTTCGGTGGCGCAGGTAAAGGAAACAAAGGATTCCTGCCGCAATTCCCTCTTCTCCACCTCCTTGCGGCCGAAGAGGGGATGCTCGGCGCCGCAATAGACGCTGAATTCCTCGCGGAACAGCAACTGACAATTCAGGCTGAAGACGGGGCGCGACAGGAGACATAATCCTATTCCGCATTTCTCCGTCTGGATCCGCTTGACCGTGTCCTGGCTGTTCTGGACCTCCATCACCCAGGTTACGGAGGGATAGCGCTGATGGTAGAGACGCAACGCTTCGTTTATGAGCGGGGACTCGAGGTTCGAGATGATCTGGATGCGCACCTCGCCGAACTCCTCGGCGGTTCTTTCCTGCGTGAGCTGGCCAATCCGCTCGACGGCACGGAAGATCTCACCGCATTCCTCGTAGATTTTCTGCCCCCGGGCCGTCAGCTCGAACTTCCGGCTGCCGCGAAGGACGAGCTGACAGGCCAACTGCTCCTCCAGTCGTTGCAGCGCCTGACTGACCGATGGCTGGCTCATGTTCAGCCGGGCCGCTGCCCGCGTGAGGCTTCGCTCTTCGGCGATCATGAAAAACGACCGCAGGAGATTGAGATTGAGATCTGTCGACATCGTACGGGCCTATCCAATTGCAACTCCACTCACGTGGGGTCGGCACCAGCTGCTGTACCACGATGGCAGTGCAGCTTCCCGGAGAGATAGAGCACCGACGCGTCGAAGCTCAAGAGTGCTGAATTGGCCCGCCGCCGCGCGCAGCCTTTCAGTAGGCCGGCATCAGGCCAGGGGTTTGCTTGCGCGGATCGCAAAGCGATGCTGGCTTCTGCGCGCAAGGCCCTTGAACAGATTCCAGTTCTTTGCCTGCATCCGGTGTATCTCTCCGAGATCGGTATCGACGGTGATGTCGGCGAAACCGGCGGCCCGCAGCAATTGGACGACGGCCTCGGCGCGCGCTCCTTGCGAGAAGTGGACGCGGGCAAGAATGCTTCGATGCGTTTCCAGCATCTCGCGCGGCTGTGATGGCGCCTCGGGTCTGAGAAGGCCGACACGCTGGCCCCAGGCGTTGAGCGACGAAAAGAACCGCTCGAGCCGGGTCGAATTGACGAAATCGCCGTCGACGACGAGAAGCCTGCCGCCGGGCTTGAGGACGCGAAGCCATTCCGTGAAGGCTGCGGCCGGGTCCACCAGCGTCCATACGAGATGCCGGTTCACGACGACGTCATAATGGTCGTCCGGTTCCATGGTATTTTCCGCGTCGCCAATGCGGAAGGAAATATCGCGTCCGCGGCTCTTCGCTTTTTGCCGCGCGCGTTCCAGCATCGGCTCGGCCCAGTCGATACCCGCCACCCGGAAGCCGAGATCGTCGAGAAGGTGCGAGACCACTCCGGTCCCGCTCGCAAGATCGAGCGCAGAGCGACCGGCTCCCTCGCCGAGATGGCGCAGGATGAGCCGATGCCAGGCGGCGCGTTCCTCCTCGGAAAAAATCTCGTGGCCGGGAGAGAGGTCGAAAGTGGCCGCACGTTGCGACCAATAGGCTTTGATTTCGTCGCGAAGATCATAATTGGGCCGCGTTGCCACGTCGCTCATTTTCAGTCCCGGTATCGTCTGTTTGGAAGCGTTCTAAAAGATATATGTTGACTGGTAAAGTCATGAAATATTAGAAGGCACCGAATTTCGAAGGAGCAGGGAACGATGAAGGTTTTCAACATGGTGGCCGCTGCCGCCGCGGGTTTCTGCACGCTTGTTTCGAGCGCCGCGTTCGCCGACGCCATCAAGGTAACCGATGTCACCGGTCGCGAGGTCGAAGTCAATGTGCCGGTCGAGCATGTGATCCTCGGAGAGGGGCGCCAGATCTACTTTGTCGGCGCTCTCGACAAGGACGAGCCGTTCAAGCGGGTCGTCGGCTGGCGCGACGACCTCACCAAGGCGGATCCCGAGACATACGCCGCCTTTCTCGAGAAGTATCCCGAGATTGCCAAGTTGCCGACCTTCGGCGGCATGAAGGACGGCACCTTCGACGTTGAGCAGGCGGTGGCGCTGAAGCCGGACGTCATGCTGATGAATACCGACGCCAAGACGGCGACGGAGGAAGCGGGCTACATCGAGAAGCTCGAAAAAGTCGGCATTCCGCTCGTCTATGTCGATTTCCGCGAAAAGCCGATGGAGAACACCGAACCGAGCATGCGCCTTATCGGCAAGCTGTTCGGCGAGGAGGCAAAGGCCGAGGATTTCATCAAGTTCCGTGCCGACAGCATCGCCAAGGTGACCGATACCCTCGCAAAGGCCGATCCGAAGAAGCCGCTCGTGTTCATGGAGCGCGCCGGGGGCTATTCGGATGACTGCTGCATGTCGTTCGGCAACGAGAACTTCGGCAAGATGGTCGAGCTCGCAGGCGGCGTGAACATGGCGAAGGACATCATTCCCGGCACCTTCGGCACCGTCAATCCGGAGCAGGTCATCGCGTCCAACCCCGACCAGATCATCATCACGGGCGGCAACTGGGAGGGTTACGTTCCTGGCGGTGCCTGGGTCGGTGTCGGCTACGGCGCTGACGAGAAGGAGGCGCAGCGCAAGCTCGAAGCCCTCACCACGCGTCCTGCCTTCACCGGTGTGAAGGCGGTCAAGGACGGCAATGTCCATGCCATCTGGCATCA
Organism: Sinorhizobium meliloti; assembly: GCF_035610345.1. The sequence goes on from NZ_CP141213.1 coordinate 975,881, forward strand.
GTTCTACAACAACCCCTACCAGTTCGTGGCCATACAGCAGATAGCGAAGTGGCTGCATCCGGATCTGTTCAAGGATCTCGATCCGGAGGCGACGTTCAAGGAACTGCACGAGCGCTTCCTGCCATTGCCCTACAAGAGCGGCTACTTCGTCTCCCTGAAGTAAGGCTTCAAGTTCGGAAGGCGTTAGCCTTCCGATTTCCTGTTCGCGAGGTTCCGATGCGGATACTGAGGAAGGCTCTTCTTGCGCTTGCTGCCGTGGCATTTGCCGCGGCACCGGTGACCGCGGCGGAAATCACCGACGTTACAGGACGAAAGATCGAACTCGATCTCCCGGCAAAACGGATATTGCTGGGAGAGGCGCGCCAGATTCACATCGCGGCGGCACTCAAGCGCGAATCAGTCTTCGATACGATCGTCGGCTGGCGCGACGACCTGATCAAGAAGGATCCGGACTCATATGCGGGTTACCTCGAGCGCTTTCCGGAGATCGAAAAGCTGCCGCGTTTCGGTTACATCCCGAGCGGTGATTTCAGCCTGGAGGCGGCAATCGCGCTGAAGCCCGATGTGCTGACGCTCAATCTCGAAGCCGAAGAAGCAGTCGAAGAGTCGGGCTTCATCGAAAAGGCGGCAGCCGCGGGCATAGCCGTGGTCTATCTCGACTTCCGGGTGGACCCGTCGAAGAACAGTGAGAAATCCATCCGGATTCTGGGCCAGCTCTTCGGCGCGGAGACACGGGCGGACGAGTTCATCGAGTACCGGCGCGCCCAGATCGCCGTCGTGAGCGAGCGGCTGGCCAAAGCCGGAGCGGTCGACCGCCCCACGGTCTTCATCGAGCGCTCGCCCGGAATAACGGGCGAGACGGCATGCTGTCGGACCTTCGGTCCGGCGAATTTCGGCGAGATGGTCGAAAAGGCCGGCGGTCACAATATCGGATCCGACGTATTCACGACCACGTTCGGCGATCTCAATCCCGAGCAGCTCGTCGTCGCGAATCCCGAGCATGTGATCGTCACCGGCAGCAACTGGTCGGCCGAGTCGGACCTGAACCAGTTCGTGAGCGTCGGACGCGGCGCCGATCCAGCGGCGGCACGGGAGCGGCTGAAGGGCCTGATGCAGCGGCCGGCTTTTGCGAACCTCGAAGCGGTGAGGGTTGGCAGGGTCTATGCCGCCTGGCACCAGTTCTATGGCGCGCCCTATGAGTTCGTGCCGATCCAGCAATTCGCCAAATGGTTCCATCCGGACCTTTTTGCGGATATCGATCCGGACCGGACCTTCCGTGAATTCCACGAGAAATTCCTTCCGGTTGCCTATCGGCCGGGCTATTTCGTGTCGCTCACCGACGGAGAGAAATGATGGCCGCTATCGCCGAGGAGACCGCAGGCATCGAAGGGCGTGGTCGGTACCGCGCTCTCGTCTTTCGCCGGCTCTTCATGCTGTCGGGACTCGTCGCCGCCCTGTTCATCTCCGTCGCCGTCGACATGGCGCTCGGGCCGGCCAATTATTCCCTTTCGGACGTTCTGACGGCCCTGTTTCATGCCGAAACGGTAACCGATCAGCTTCGCGTCGTGATCTGGGACATACGCATGCCCATCGCGCTGATGGCCGTGACGGTCGGCGCCTCGCTCTCTCTCGCCGGCGCGCAGATGCAGACGATCCTGGCCAATCCGCTGGCAAGTCCGTTCACGCTGGGCATCTCGGCCGCGGCCGGCTTTGGCGCGGCGCTCGGCCTCGTCGCGGGCGTTGCCGTCTTCCCGGTCGCCGTTCAGTACATGGTGCCGCTCAATGCCTTCCTGATGGCTATGATAGCGGCGCTCTTCATCCATTTCGCCTCCACCATGCGCGGGGTCACCGTCGAAACGATCGTCCTTCTGGGCATCGCACTCGTCTTCACCTTCAACGCGGCGCTGTCGCTGCTCGAATATCTTGCTTCAGAACAGGCGCTTGCGGCGGTCGTGTTCTGGACGATGGGCAGTCTCACCAAAGCGACATGGCCGAAGGTCTGGGTCACGGCCGCCGTGCTGCTCGTCGCGGTGCCGGTCTTCGCACGCCGCGCCTGGGCGCTGACGGCGCTCCGGCTCGGCGACGACAAGGCGGCGAGCTTCGGCATCAATGTCCGCCGCCTCAGGCTCGAAACGATGCTGACGGTCAGCCTGCTCGCGGCGATCCCGGTGTCCTTCGTCGGAACGATCGGTTTCGTCGGTCTCGTCGGACCGCATATCGCCCGCATGCTTGTCGGCGAAGACCAGCGGTTCTTCCTGCCGGCCTCCGTCCTTTGCGGCGCGCTGCTGCTCTCCGTAACGTCGGTGGTCAGCAAGATGATCATTCCCGGTGCGGTGCTGCCGATCGGCATCATCACCGCGCTCGTCGGCGTACCCTTCTTCTTCGTGCTGATTTTCACCAACAGGAAGCGCGCATGGTAAGCCTCGCCCTCAAGGATGTCGGCGCCACCTATGGCCGGCGTGTGGTCCTTTCCGACATCAACACAGGCACATTGAGGGGCGGGCAACTCACCGCCGTCATCGGTCCGAACGCGGCCGGGAAGTCGACGCTGTTCAAGCGGATCGCCGGCCTTGCCGCCGGTCCGGGCCTCGTCCATCTTTCCGATACGGCCAAGGGCGCGGAAGCAATCTGCTACATGCCGCAGGATACCGGCGCCAATGCCGTCCTGACGGTCTACGAGTCGGTGCTGCTTTCCGCCAAACAGGGTTCGGGCTGGAAGGTCAAGGACGGCGAACTGGCGGAAATCGACCGGGTGCTTGCGGCGCTCAAGATCGAGGATCTCGCCTTTCGCGGCCTTGGTGAACTTTCCGGAGGACAGCGCCAGCTCGTCTCCATCGCGCAGGCGCTGGTGCGCAAGCCCGAGGTCCTGCTGATGGACGAACCGACCTCGGCGCTCGATCTCTTCCGCCAGATCGAGGTGCTCGGCTTCATGAAGCGGCTCGCCGCTCAATCCGGCATGGCGGTGCTGATCGCCCTGCACGACCTGAACCACGCGCTGCGCTATTGCGAGGATACGATCGTGATCAGCGGGGGATCGGTCGTGGCCAGCGGCCCGACCCATGCCGTCGTCACCGCCGACATGCTGAAAATGGTCTATCGCGTCGAGGCGCGCGTCGAAGCCTGTTCTCGCGGGCGGCCGGTCATCATCGTCGACGACTCCCTCGCCTTCGGGTGAAGTGCCGCCTCAAGCGGAGATGAAGGCAAAGGCACGGTCGCGCTCCGACATCTGCGCCACTTCGAGCGGCCAGGAAATGGCGAGGTGCGGGTCGAGCGGATTGAGCCCGCCTTCCGCGTCGGGCGCATAGGGCTTGTCGTGCAGGTAGACGAGTTCGCAATCCTCGCTCAGCGTCTGAAAGCCATGGGCAAAGCCGCCGGGGATCATCATCGAGCGGGCATTCTCCGCGCTCAGGATTTCACCATGCCATTGCAGATAGGTGGGCGAATCCGGCCTGATGTCGACGGCGACATCGAATACCGTGCCGGCCAGGCACGAGACGAACTTCGCCTCGTCATGGGGCTGCCGCTGGAAGTGCATGCCACGGATCGTGCCCTTCGCTCGCGTCAGGGTGTGGTTGATCTGCGCGATCGTTCCGTCAGCGCCGAAATCGCGCAATTCGTCCCGGCAGAAGAAGCGTGAGAAAAAGCCGCGTTCGTCGCCGGTTTGCTTGCGCTCGATGACCGTGAGGCCGGCGAGAGACGTGGAGAGACGATTGAAGCGCGACATGAATTCCTCGATACAGCGTTCCCGACCGATGCTTCTTGCACGATCCGGCGTTGACGCGGCAAGCGCTAACTGGAAAAGAGGAAACCGAGACAACCCTCTATCGCGCCGAGCGTCTCATCAGATGCGCAAAGGCTGGAGCGGGGTGCGGGCGGAAAACCGCACACACTTTCCTCATCCCGCTCTCGAAATATCGGAGTCATCATGATCGAGGTGCATCCCTCGGCTAAGATCAGCCCCCTCTGCGATATCGAGGATTCCGTGCGGGGCACACGGATCGTCGTCGGAGAAGCCTCGGTCATCGACAGCTTCGTCAAGATCAAACCGGCGGGCGGCACCGGCGACCTCACGATCGGCCGCTTCTGTTACGTCAACAGCGGCTGCGTCTTCTATACCGGTAACGGCATAAGCATCGCCGACAATGTCTTGATCGCGGCCAATTGTACCTTCGCTCCGGTCAATCACGCCTATGGCGACCGGGATCGCCTGATCCGGGAACAGGGCTTCCTGCCGAGCCGCGGCGGCATCGTCGTCGAGGAGGATGTCTGGATCGGGGCGAATTCGGTGATCCTCGACGGCGCCCTGTTGCGCAAGGGCTGTGTCATCGGTGCCGGGTCCATCGTGCGCGGCGAGGTCGAAGCCTACACCGTCTGCGGCGGCAATCCGCTGAGGCGCCTGGGGGTGCGATCGTGATGTTCACGGTTTTCGGCGGCTCCGGTTTCATTGGGCGCAATCTCGTCCGTCGATTGCGCGAACGGGGTGCCGAGGTGCGTGTTCCCTCCCGCGCCGACATGCCGGCCTCCGGCGAGGAGCTCGGCCATGTCATCTATGCCATCGGCCTTACGGCCGATTTCCGCACTCGGCCATTCGACACGATCGAAGCGCATGTCTCGCTCGCAGCGAAGCTCCTGCGTGAGAATGCGTTTTCGTCCTTTCTCTATCTCTCGTCCACTCGAGTCTATGCCGGCAGCGAGGATACGCGCGAGGAAGCCCGGCTGTCGGTTTCGCCTCTCGATCCTTCGGATGTTTACAATCTCTCCAAGTTGACGGGGGAAGCGATCTGCCTCGCCTCCGGTCGCGAGAAGGTGCGGATCGCGCGCTTGTCGAACGTCGTCGGGCCTGACGAGGCGAAGTCGGACACGTTCCTCGGCGCGCTGTGCCGCGAGGCGGGCAGCGGCCATATCCAGCTCCAAACCGCGCTCGATTCGAGCAAGGACTATATCTGGATCGACGATGCCGTGGACCTCCTCTTGCGGATCGCGCAGGAGGGCCGCAATTCCGTGTACAACGTCGCAAGCGGCCGTCAGACGAGCCACGCCGAGTGGTGCGCAGCCATCCAATCCCGGACGAAATGCTCCGTAGCTGTGGACGACGGTGCGCCGACAGTTTCATTCGCATCGATCTCCGTCGACAGGTCGAAGGAGGAGTTCGCTTTTGCTGCAGCACCTGTGCTAGAGCGCATCGCAGAAATCCTGGGCGAGGGAGAGCCGGATACCGGTTGCCACCCGCGGCCCTCCAGAAGAAGCAGGATCTGACATGGACCCTATCGAACAATTCCGCACCGAGCGGGCGGCCGCGATCGACGGCTACGGCCGTGACGGCGATTTCCAGGCGCTGTCGAACCAGTGGCGCGAAGCTTCTATGGCGAAGCGTTACGTCTATAATTTCGATTGGCTGGGGCGCCCGATCATTCAGTATCCGCAGGATATCCTGGCGATGCAGGAACTGATCTGGGCGACGCGGCCCGATCTGGTGATCGAGACCGGGATTGCGCATGGAGGCTCGGTGATCATGAGCGCCTCGCTGCTCGCCATGCTCGACATGTGCGATGCGATCGAGGCGGGCGTTTCATTCGACCCCGGCCGGTCCAAGCGCAAGGTCATCGGTATCGACATCGACATCCGCGCCCACAACCGCGCGGCGATCGAGAGCCATCCGATGGCGAGCCGCGTCCAGATGTTCGAGGGATCGTCCATCGATCCGGACATCGTCGCGCAGGTGCGTGAGGCGTCGGTCGGCTACAGCCGCGTCATGGTATGCCTCGATTCCATGCATACCCATGCGCATGTGCTCGCCGAACTCGAAGCCTATGCGCCGATGGTGACGGCCGGCTGCTATTGCGTGGTCTTCGACACTCTGGTCGAAGACATGCCCGCGGGATTCTTCGACGACCGCCCCTGGGACGTGGGCGACAATCCGAAGACCGCCGTGCATGAGTATCTGAAATCGCACCCTGAGTTCGAGATCGACCGGTCGGTTCAGAACAAGTTGATGGTGACCGTTGCGCCGGATGGCTTCCTGAAGAGGCTTTGACAGGTCCGCTTCCCTTTTGAGGGAGATCGCCCCGCCTGCAAGTGTCTGATCTAGGGTCGACCTAAGCCATCGTGATCGATTCAAGAGGTTAGAGCGGGATGCGGGCGGAAAACCGCACTCACCTTCCTAAGTCGGTTGAGATCGAATACCCGCGGCCGCTTGTTTAGCTTCCTCATTCCTGTGCTTGTCACAGGAATCCAGCCAGGCCAAGTCCTTGGGCTGAAAGAACGCTTCCCGCGCCGCAGACGCGGCGCTGCTCTCATCCCTGTGACGAGCACAGGGATGAGGGGAGGAGAGGTTGCAGTCCTCCGATACGTTTCCTACAGCGCCGCGCGTCTTATGAGACGCGCAAAGGTCGCTGTAGCACTTTGAGCTGCTGCATGTTTTTGTCCATTGATCGGCTACGATCAATGGACACATGCAGTGGCGCACGGTCGGTACTCAATGAATTCAAGCGCATCGCCATGCGCGCCGACAAAACCGACCAGAGCTTCAACGCCATTATCCATCTCGCGGCAGCCGTCATAAACTCAAAATGAACCCCGACAGGCCTTAGACTAGATCACCCGAACTTCCGGAATGGCGACGACGAAGCGGCCGCCCCAGGAGCGGACATAAGCGTGGGCGGCGACGATCTCGTCGGTCAGGTTCCAGGGCAGGATGACGATATAGTCGGGTTTTTCGGCCTCGATCCTGGCGGGATCGTAGATCGGAATGTGGCTGCCGGGCGAGAGCTTGCCCTGCTTCAGATCGTTGCGGTCGACGATGAAGTCGATATCCGACGCGGTGACCCCGCAGACGTTCAGGAAGGTGTTGCCCTTTGCTGCAGCGCCGTAAGCCGCTACGCGCTTGTTTTCGCTTCTGGCCTGCGCGAGAAACGCGCGGAATCCATCGCAGACCGCGGCGATGCGCCGCCCGAAGGCGGCGTAGGTGGGCATCTGCGTGAGTCCGGCGCTTTCCTCCTCGGCCCGCACTTCGGCGAGCTTCGCGCTCGCCGGTCTGTTCCCGGACACCGCCTGGGCGTAAACGCGCAGCGAGCCTCCATGGGTCGGCAGTTCCTCGACATCGAAGACCTTCAGCCCGCAAGCGGCGAAGATACGTTCGACGGCCGCGAGCGAGAGGTAGGAATAGTGCTCGTGATAGATCGTGTCGAATTGGATGCCTTCGATCAGCCGCAGGAGGTGCGGAAACTCGAAGGTAGCGACGCCGTCCGGCTTCAGGAGGATCGCAAAGCCGCTGACGAAATCCGCGATATCCGGCACATGGGCGAGAACATTGTTGGCGGCGGTGAGATCGGCGCGGATGCCGCGGGCGACGAGCGCGTTGGCCGTGTCACGGCCGAAGAAGGCGACATGGGTCGGCACGTTGCGGCCTTCGGCGATCCTCGCGGCATTGGCCGCCGGCTCGACGCCGAGCACGGGAATTTGCTTGGCCGCGAAATATTGCAGCAGGTAGCCGTCGTTCGACGCGACTTCCACCACCTGCGAGCTGCCGTCGAGAGCGAAGCGTTCGGTCATCGCCTCTGAATAACGGCGCGCATGGTCGAGCCAGCTCGTCGAGAATGACGAGAGATAGTGGTAGTCGGCGTTGAAGATTTCGTCCGCCGGGACCGTCTCGGTCGTCTGGACGAGCAGGCATTCGGAACAGACCATCACCTTCAGCGGAAAAGCCTTCTCCCGGGCGATCGCCTCCTCGGTCGGCTCGAGAAACGAGTTGGACCAGGGTGTCGCCCCGAGGTCGGCCACGACGGTTTCAAGCGGGGTCGAGCAGAAGCGGCAGGAGTGGGACATCGTGGATCAAAGGCCTTTCGTGAATGCTTCTATCTGGTCGAGCGTGAGTTGACGCGCAGCTTCGCCGCGGCGCCAACCGTCGTACCAGCGCGCGGTCCACTCGATCGCCTGCTTCTGGGCGAGGCGCGGGCGCCATGCGAGGCTCTCGCCGGCGAGAGCCGGATCGAGGCCGAGCGTCTGCATCTCGCGCGGTTGCTCGAGCGCCGAGACGTCGTCCCATTCGGGGTCGAGCCCCATCGCGGCCTGCACGGCGTTCGCCACGTCGCGCACGGGGATCGCCGGCTCGGATGGCGAGGGGCCGAAATTCAGCGCATCGACATCGCTTTCGCCCTTGTAGAGTGCCTCGGCAAAGAGAAAATAGCCGTTGAGACAATCAAGCACGTGCTGCCAGGGACGCGTCGCGAGCGGGCTGCGAATATTGAGTCGCGAGCCGGAAAGGGCGGCGCGCACGACGTCCGGCACGAGCCGGTCGTCGGAAAAATCGCCGCCGCCGATCACATTGCCGCCTCGTGCCGTGGCGACACGAATGCCGCGCTCCTTAAGGTAGGCGCTGCGCCAGGTTGCGACGGCAAGCTCGCAGGCTGCCTTGGAGCCCGAATAGGGGTCATGCCCGCCAAGCGTATCGCTCTCCCGGAAATGCCGCCCGCTCTCGTCGTTGCGGTAGACCTTGTCGGTCGTAACGACGAGGACGGCCTTCACGGAAGGCGTCGCACGGACCGCTTCGAGCAGCCGGACCGTGCCCATGACATTGACGTCGAAAGTCTCAGCAGGCTCCGCATAGCTTTCGCGGACCAGCGGCTGCGCAGCCATGTGCAGGACGATCTCCGGCTCGCTCTTGCGTGCGATCGTCGCGAGCGCTTCACTGTCGCGAATGTCGCCGAATTGCCCGTCCGCGGCTCCGTTCGGATGCAACAGGCCATGGAGCGACGGCCGAGAGGCGGGCGGCAGTGCATAGCCGGTCACATGCGCGCCCATCTCCTTGAGCCACACACCCGCCCAGCTTCCCTTGAAGCCCGTATGGCCGGTCAGCAGGACGCGCTTTCCCGCCCAGAATCCCGGATCAGGGAGACGGCTCATGCCCAGACTATCCAGGGCGCGCGGTTCTGCTGCCAGAGCTCTTCGAGCTGGGTCTTGTCGCGCAGCGTGTCCATCGGGCGCCAGAAACCTTCATGCGGGAAAGCCATCAGCTGCCCATCGCGCGCCAGGCCCTCGAGCGGCGCGCTTTCGAAGGGGACGTGATCTCCCGCGATGCGGTCGAGCACGGAGCGATTGAGAACGAAAAAGCCGCCATTGATGCGGCCGTTGTCGCCGGCCGGTTTCTCGGTAAAGCTCATGACCTGCCCGGCTTCGGTGGCGAGCGCACCATAGCGCCCCGGCGGCACGACGCTCGTCACGGTCGCTTCGCGGCCGTGACGCAAATGGAATTCGGTGAGAGCGCGGATATCGACATCGGCGACGCCGTCGCCATAGGTCAGGCAGAAGGTCTCGCCGAGATAGCCGGCGACACGCTTCAAGCGGCCGCCGGTCATGGAGTCCGGTCCCGTATCGACCAGCGTCACCCGCCAGGGTTCGGCACTCTTCGTGTGATAGGCTGTCTCGCCCGTCGTCATGTCGAAGGTGACGTCGGAGGAATGCAGGATATAGTTGGAGAAGTACTCCTTGATCATGTAGCCGCGATAGCCGAGGCAGATCACGAAATCCGAAAAGCCGTAATGGCTGTAGATCTTCATGATGTGCCAGAGGATCGGGCGCCCGCCGATCTCGATCATAGGCTTCGGCCTGAGGTGGCTCTCCTCCGAAATGCGGGTGCCGTATCCGCCGGCGAGAATGACCACCTTCATGCCCACGACTTCCCTCTCCATACTGCCTTCGACCGCCATTTCGCGGATTGCCGCGCCGGCGGTTCATTGGAGCATTTTAGCTGCGATTGCAAGAATCGCGCCGGCGGGAAGCCGTGTTGGCGCCCTGCAAGCTAACCCCAAAGGACTAGGGGCGGCGACCGCGGGTCTGCTTGCCGGGTTTAGGGCAAAGGCGCAGAATGCCCGCCGCTGGGGGCAATGGTTCACCGCGGGAGGAGCGAATCATGAACGACATGAGCCTCATCAATCTGCAAAACGGAATAACAATGATCAGCGCCGCGGCAATCGAGGCATTTGCCGCGCGCCTTCGCGGGCGCGTCCTGATTGCGACCGACGCCGCCTATGACGAGGCGCGCACGATCTGGAACGGCATGATCGACCGAAGGCCCGGGCTGATCGTGCAATGCGCCGGAGCGGCCGACGTCGTCAATGCGGTGCGCTTCGCGGCGGAGAACCGGTTGCTCGTCGCGGTGCGCGGCGGCGGTCACAACATCGCCGGCAACGCGGTCTGCGACGGCGGCATGGTGATCGACCTCACGCCGATGAAATCGGTGCGGGTCGATGCGACAACGAAGACGGCCTGGGTCGAGCCGGGGGCGACGCTTGCCGATCTCGACGTGGAGACGCAGGCCTTCCGTCTTGCATTGCCGACCGGCATCAACTCGACGACCGGTATCGCCGGCCTGACGCTCGGCGGCGGGTTCGGCTGGATCACGCGCAAATTCGGATTGACGATCGACAACCTGCTATCGGCCGATGTGGTTACGGCCAACGGCGAACTGGTGCGCGCGAGCCCCACCGAGCACCGCGACCTGTTCTGGGCCATCAGGGGCGGCGGCGGCAATTTCGGGGTCGTGACGGCCTTCGAATTCCGCCTGCACGAACTCGGCCCCGACGTGCTCTCCGGGCTCGTCGTCCATCCCTTTGCCGAAGCCGAAAGCGTGCTGCAGCAATACAGGCAGGCGCTCGAAAATGCGCCGGACGAACTCACCTGCTGGGTGGTGATGCGCCAGGCGCCGCCGCTGCCCTTCATACCGGCCGAATGGCACGGCAAGGAGGTCGTCGTGCTCGCCATGTGCTATTGCGGCGATCTCGAGGCGGGCGAGAAGGCGGTGGCGGAGCTGCGGGCGATCGGCAATCCGATCGCCGACGTGGTATCGCCGCATCCCTTCGTCGGCTGGCAGCAGGCTTTCGACCCCTTACTCGCTCCGGGTGCCCGCAACTACTGGAAGAGCCACGACTTCATGGAGCTTTCCGATCAGGCGATCGGCATTCTCACCGAATCGATCCGGCAGTTGCCGGGGCCGGAATGCGAGGTATTCATCGCCCATGTCGGCGGCGCCGCCGGCCGCGTTGCGGCAGAGGAAACCGCTTTCCCGCAGCGCAACTCGCACTTCGTCATGAACGTGCACGGCCGATGGCGGGACGCGGCGATGGACCAGACCTGCATCGACTGGGCGCGGCATCTCTTCGAGGCAGCAAAGCCCTATGCCGCCGGCACGGCCTACGTCAATTTCATGCCTGAAGACGAGATGGACCGGGTCGAGGCGGCCTACGGCGCGAACTATGGCCGGCTCGTCGAGGTCAAGCGGCATTACGACCCGCTCAATCTCTTCCGGATGAACCAGAACGTTCGGCCGATAGAGGAACGCGGGGCGGCCTGAAGCGGGCGGCCTCGTTCGTAGGTAACGTCTGGAGGCAGTTCATGAAGGAGCAAACGACCCGCGAAATTCTTCAACGCGCGGCGGAGCACGCCGCGGGTTTCCGCGAGAAAATTACGGAGCTGCAGCAGCGGCCGGAGCAATCGTATCCCGCCGCATTGAAGATGTTTCGGGAAGCTCTGCCGGAACGGGGAAGCGCCGGTACCGTAGTGATCGACGAGCTTGCCGCGAAAGCGGAGCCGGGGCTTCACGCGATGACGGGGCCACGCTTCTTCGGCTGGGTCATCGGCGGTTCGCATCCGGTCGGGGTTGCGGCCGACTGGATGACGAGCGCCTGGGGACAGAATGCCGGCAACCATCACGCGGCGCCGGCCGCAGCCGCCGCAGAGGTAATCGCGGCCAACTGGCTGCTCGATCTTCTCGACCTCCCGCGGGAGAGTTCCGTCGGCTTTGCGACCGGCGCGACGCTTGCCAATTTCATCTGCCTTGCCGCAGCGCGCGGAGAGGTGCTGCGGCAGGCCGGATGGGATGTCGAGGCGCAGGGCCTCTTCGGCGCGCCGCCGGTCGCGGTGCTGATCGGCGACGACGCGCATGCGACGGTCTTTTCGGCGCTGCAGTTCCTGGGCTTCGGGCACGACCGCGTGCTGCGCGTCCGGACCGACGACATGGGTCGCATCAGCGGACCGGCTTTCGCCGAGGCAGCGGAGCAGGTCTCCGGTCCCTGCATTGCGATCCTGCAGGCAGGACAGATCAATACCGGTGCCTTCGACGACTTCGCCGGCATCATGCCGATTGCCCGGCACCTGGGCGCCTGGGTTCATGTCGACGGCGCCTTCGGCCTCTGGGCGTGCGCCGCCCCCGGAAAGCGCGGGCTCACCGACGGGATCGACGAAGCACATTCCTGGGCGACCGATGGCCACAAATGGCTGCAGACGCCCTATGACTGCGGATATGCCATCATCCGCGATCAGGAAGCGCATCGCCGGGCGATGACGATCGCCGCGAGCTACCTGCCGCCGACCACCGAGGGCGAGCGGGACCCGAGCCATTTCGTGCCCGAACTGTCGCGCCGAGCCCGCGGTTTTGCCACCTGGGCGATGATCAAGCATCTGGGACGCGAAGGCATCGCCGCCATGGTCGACCGGCATTGCCGCGTCGCCCGCGCCATCGCCGAGCGGCTGAGCGGCGAAGAGGGCATAAACGTCCTGAACGAGGTGGTCCTCAATCAGGTCCTGGTACGTTTCGAAGCGGCGATGCCGGGTGATGAAGGCGACCGGATGACCCAGGCGACGATCGCCAGGCTGCAGGCCGACGGCATCCTGTTCGCCGGCGGCGCCGTCTGGCGCGGCCGCAAGGTGATGCGGCTCTCGGTCATCTCCTGGCTGACGGACGACCGCGCCGGCGAGAGGACCGCCGGGGCGATCATCGCTGCCTGGCGCGCCGTTCGCGATGGCACTGAGGTGTAAGGCGCTTTTGCCCGGCTCCGAAAGAAGGGCGGCTCGTATCGGAACCTCTCCACGCCCTTGCGGTTAGCAGGCGATGGGGCGGCTGTTTTATGACCGCGGCGAAGCCGCCGCGCCGTCTGAGGACAATGCAGCCGCTACCGCACACCGACGTGCAACTCGAGGAGGAGCTCACATGTCACTGATGAAATTTCCGACCGTGACGGCCCTTGCCGCCATCATGGCCATCAGCGCCGCAACGGCCACTGCCGCCCAGGCACCCGCTCCAATTCCACCCGCAGGAGAAATGCCGGCCCAGGACCAGGGCATTGAACCCGACATGCAACCCGGCGATCAGGGGGGCGGTGGAAGCGTCACCCAAGGCGATCAACCAGACATGATGCGCGAGGACATGATACGTGGCGACGGGAAGCGCGGCGACCGGATGCGGCACCGCGACCGGATGCGGGGCATGATGATGCACCGGCAGACGATGCACCGTCAGATGATGAAAATCATGTTCGCCATCACCGATGCGGACAATGACGGCGCCCTTTCCTTCGAGGAGATCAGCACCATCCACAAGCGGGTTTTCGACAAGGTCGATATCAACCGCGACGGCAAGGTCACGCCGGAAGAGATACAGGGCTTCTTCCACGATTAGCAAGGCTCCGCTACGCTGGATGAAAGCAGTTTTCCTCCCCGGGACGGTTGCGGCCGCCCCGGCACACATCGTGGGGACCCTATGGCATCACTCCAGTTGAAGCGTGTCTACCAGGCGCCCGGCGCATCCGACGGTACGCGCGTCCTCGTCGACCGGCTCTGGCCGCGCGGCGTCGCCAAGGAAAAGGCCGGCATCGACTTCTGGCTCAAGGACATCGCGCCGAGCGACGCGCTGCGCAAGCGGTTTCATGGGAAGCCGCAGGATTGGGATGCGTTCTGTGCCGCCTATGCGGAGGAGCTCGAGAGCGGGGCCGCGCAGGCGGCGGTAGCGGAGTTGCGCGAACGATGGAAAGAGGGGCCGCTGACGCTGCTTTATGCCGCGCGTGACGAGGCGCACAACAATGCGGTTGCGCTGAAGGCGTGGCTGGAGTGGGGAGGGGCCTCTTAGTCCCTATGATTGCAGGTCGGATCGGCCTAAAATCGTAATCGATTCTGGTAAGCAGGGCGGCATACGGGCGGAAAACCGCACACGGTTCGCCTCGTCCCGCTCCGAAGACGTGGACAATGACCGCCCTTGTTCACGCGACATTCCGTCCGCGGTTGCCGGTATCAACCCGGGCATGCGGTAGCCGCATAGTAGCCATTCCTTGCATTCGCCGTGCCTGATACCGATTTATGCAATGAAAGCTTCGACCCGTACTCCAACAATAAACGTGGCATACGTCCGCCCGGCCGACCGGCCGCGCCTGCGGAGGCCGCCTTAACGACCAAAGGAGCCAGCAATGCGGGATTCTGCCAAGACCCTGAATGAGATGACGCCTCGCGAGCGCGCAAACCTGATGACCCTTGTCGCGGACGCACTTGAAGCCACCGCGGACGAGGCACAGGAAATCGGCGATGATCGGTTTGCAGCAAACTCGATCAGTCTCGCCAGAATTATCAGCGGTTGCGCCGAAGACGTCGCGACAATGGATTTGCCGGCCGCGGAACTTCTTTTGCAGCACGGTATCTCGCTGATCGCACTGTTCCGGCGTCAAGCGCCGCCTGTTCTGCATTAAGGCCGTTGAGCAGCTCAAAGTGCTACAGCGACCTTTGCGCGTCTCACAAGACGCGCGGCGCTGTAGGAAACGTATCGGAGGACTGCAATCTCTCCTCACCCTAATCTCTGTGCTCGTCACAGGGATGAGAGCAGCGCCGCGTCTGCGGCGAAGCGTTCTTTCAGCCCAAGGACTTGGTCTGGCTGGATTCCTGTGACAAGCACAGGAATGAGGAACTCAAACAAGCCGCCGCAGGTGGCCCGAATCTCAACAGGCCTTAGTTCATGTGCCTATACTGGCAAGCGGACCGGCTGAGAATGTCGGTGCACGCGATCGCGAGCGGCTCGATCACGGAACTGTGCCCCGGCAGGCCCAGGCGACGTTCGCAAATGAGCGCGGACCGTCGGGCCGTCCGGCTTCGTAGGCGTCGCGCACGGCGGCACGGGTGCGTGCCCGCTCTTCCGCATCGATCGTTGCCACATATTTTCCGAGCGGCCCTTCGCCCGCGCCGATCGGCGCCCAGTAATCGTCGAAGTTCCGGTAATCCATGCGGATCATCAGCTCGGTTTCCATGACGTTTGCGAGACCCTGCTCGACAAATGTCCGCTTCATTTCTCCCGGCTGCATCATCGGCTGGGAGCAGTAGCGGGCGCGAAGCGCGCGCCCGCCTTCGCCGAGCGCCGCCACCGTGTCGACCATCATGCGCATGCCGGGCATTCCGCCGAGATGGTCCCACACCGCCGCCGCGACGACGCCGCCGGGACGCACCACGCGGCGCATCTCGGCCACGGCCTTGCCTGCTTCGGGCACGAAGTGGAGCACGAGAAGGGCGAAGGCGCGGTCGAAGGTCCGATCTTCGAACGGCAGGACGCAGGCATCCGCTTCTCTTATCTTTATGCGCGGATCGGTGTTGCGCCGGATCGCCTCCTCCACGAAGACGGGCGAATAGTCGATCGCGGCGATCTCTTCGAGCCTGGCGGCGTCGGCGAGCGCGAAGGTGAGACTGCCGGTTCCGCAGCCGACATCCAGAACCTTCTCTCCATCGGCGACACCGGCAAAATCTATGAATTTCGGCGCAAGCTTCCGGCTCCAGCGGCCCATGAGCTGCTCATAGCCGGCTGCATCATGCACGTTGAAGCTCGATGTCATCAGGGCCTCCCTCGCCGCGGGGACCCAATCTAGACCTGTGAGAAGGGGTTGCCAAGGCGGCACGCATCACGCGCGCGTCGACAGACCTGCGCAGTGCAGCCGTCATAAACTTCAGATTCTCTCGAGGCCTTAAATGATGACTTGCTCTCCCAACTCGACCACGCGATTTGCGGGCAGATGGAAGTACTCGGTTGGATCGATCGCCGAGTCGGCCATGGCGATGAAGAGCCTGTCCTGCCACTGCGGCAATCCTGATTGAGAATCCGCAATAAGTTTACGCCGGCCGAGATAAATGGACGTCGACATTATGTCGAACTTGAATCCTTCCTTTCGACAGCGCGCCAGGGCTTTTGAGACATTCTGATCGTCCATGAAGCCGAATCTCAGCTCCAAAAGGCTGAACCGGTCAGACAGCTTTGTAATTGTGTAGCGCTCTTTCTCCGGTACGTAGGGGACTTTGGCAGTCCTGATGGTCAGGATGACGTTATGCCTGTGCAGCACGTGATTGTGCTTGATGTTGTGCAGCAAAACAGCCGGTGTCGTCTCCGGTGTGGCTGTCAGGAAGATCGCAGTTCCGGGCACGTCGACAGGAGCATGCTCGGACTTTCGTTCGACCATGGTTATGAACTGGTTGAGCGGAATGTCCTGACGAGCGGTCTTCTCGCGCAGCAGGCCGATACCCTTTCGCCAGGTCCACATCATCGTGATCAAGGCGCCGGCAATGAGGATAGGCACGTATCCGCCGTGATGAACCTTGAACAGGTTGGCGCCAAGAAAGATCAGTTCAAGGCTGAACAAGGGAAGCAGAACCGCTGTAGCCGTCGAGGCGGACCAGCTCCATTGGCGCCGCACGAACTCGAAGGCAAGAATCGTGTCAATCACCATCGCGCCGGTAATGGATACGCCGTAGGCCGGAGCAAGAGCCTCGGAACTGCCGAACACCAGCATGAGGGCGAGCACGCCGATGAGGAGGGTGGTGTTGACCAGAGGTAGATATATCTGACCGGTCTGGGTTTCCGAGGTATAGCAGATCTCGAACCGCGGGAGGAAGCCGAGGTGGATTGCTTGCCGTATGAGAGAAAAGGCTCCGGTGATCACGGACTGGCTGGCGATGATCGTTGCGGCGGTTGCAAGAACCACCATCGGCAACAAAGCCCAGTTCGGGAACATCAGGAAAAACGGGTTCGAGATGGCATCCGGATGGGACAACACCAGCGCGCCTTGTCCAAGATAGTTCAACGCAAGGGCGGGGAACACGACCGTAAACCAGGCCGACTGGATGGGCCGCCGTCCGAAGTGACCCAGATCGGCATAAAGCGCCTCAGCGCCTGTTACGGTAAGGAAGATGGCGCCGAGCACGATAAAGCCCACGAGCCCGGCATCCCACAAGAAACCGACCGCGTTGAGGGGGTTGAAGGCTGAAAGGATCGCCAGATCGTCGCCTATATGCGCAATCCCTGCGGCCGCCATGACGAGAAACCAAATCAGGGTGATTGGACCGAAAAATATCGAGACAGCCCCGGTTCCGCGTGACTGGACGGCAAAAAGCAGCAGGATTATCACAATGGCGATCGCCAGCACGTAGTCGTCGAGTGCCGGCGTCACGAGCTTCAAGCCTTCGACGGCCGAGAGCACCGACAGCGCAGGCGTGATCATCGCGTCGCCGATGAATAAAGCGGCACCGAGAACGCCGGCAAAAAACATCATGACCGGATACCCGCTTCCCTTCTTCAGCAACAGGGCAAGCAAGGACAGAGTGCCGCCCTCACCATCGTTATCGGCACGAAGCAGGAAGAGCACGTATTTGATGGTGACGATGGCTGTAAGCGTCCAGATCACCAACGACACGAGACCGATAACCTCTTCTCGCCCGACGCCACCCGCCCCAAAAGGGCGCAGCGCCTCGCGGAAGGCGTAAAGAGGACTGGTCCCGATATCGCCGTAGACGACGCCGATTGCTCCAATGGTCAGCGCCAGAAACTGCGGCAGATTGTTCGCTCGAGCCGGTGCGTGGTCGAGGGAGTCGGCCATATGGTCTCCCTTGCTGGGTCGACGTGCTGATACATCTGAAGAAGCGCAAAGCCGCCGAGAGTCCAGCAACCGAACTAACTGAAACGCTTTCCGATTTGTTCCTGCTGATGCTGCTTTTCAATTTTCTAGAACGAATGCAGAGAAATTATACAACTACATGCGCGCTCCGTCCCTTTGTAAAGCATGGATCACGGTCCCGCCCTGAAGAATTCGGGTCGGCCGAAACGAGTTAACAGCAGGAGATCTACGATGAGCATCACCGCCACCACGACGCCCGGCAAGACGTTGCTGTCCCCGACCGATCATGCGCTCGTCCTTATCGACTTCCAGTCGCAGATGGCGTTTGCGACCAAGTCCATCGCGCCGGAACTGCTCCGCAACAATGCGGCGCTCATTTCCCGCGCGGCAGCCGGCTTCGAGGTGCCCACCATCCTCACGACCGTCGCCGAAAAGAGCTTCTCGGGACCGATGTTTGCGGAAGTCACGGACGCCTTTCCCGGCCAGCGGCTTCTTGACCGTACCTCGATGAACACCTGGGAGGATGCGGCCGTCATCGAGGAGGTGAACCGTATCGGCAAGGATCGGATCGTGTTCGCCGGCCTGTGGACGTCTGTTTGCATCGTCGGTCCGACGCTATCGGCGCTCGACCAAGGCTTTGAAGTCTATGTGATCACCGATGCCTGCGGCGATGTTTCGGCCGAAGCCCACGAGCGTGCGGTGGAGCGCATGGTCCAGGCCGGGGCCCGCCCGGTGACCTCGGTGCAATACCTTCTCGAATTGCAGCGCGACTGGGCCCGGGCCGACACCTACGAGCTCACGACCGGCATCGCGAAGAAGTGGGGCGGCGCCTATGGCATCGGGATCACCTATGCCAAGGCCATGTTCGGTGCCTCCGAGGGCGGTCACGGCTAGAGCGGAATGACGAAGGCGATCCTCGGCGCCGCAATCCGGCGGCAGGCCGACCGTGGTCCTCGGAAAGCGCGCGCAGCCTTCCGGGGGCGGGCGGAGCCATCCCGGAATCGATCCAAACGCAGGGAAGGAGAGACCGCATGAAGATCTACCTGCTCTCGCTCGGCGCCGGCCTGCTGGTGGGCGTAGTCTATAGTCTGCTCGGCGTCCGCTCGCCGGCGCCGCCCGTCGTCGCCCTCGTCGGTTTGTTCGGCATGCTGCTCGGCGAGCAGATGCTACCGATCGCCAAGCGTGCCTTCGCCGGTCAGGACGTGACTTCCTTCGTCAAGACCGGGTGCGCCGAGCACGTGCTCGGACCGATGCCTCACAATCGGGAGAAGGACTCATGAGCTTCACCCGTCGCCAGACCATCGCCGGCGTCGCCGCGGCGGCGCTCTCCTCGCCATTCCGAGCCTATGCCAAGGAGACTCCCATGCCCAATAATGACCTAGTCCTCGTCAACGCCAAGGTGACCACGCTCGATCGTCAAAACCCGTCCGCCATGGCCATAGCGATCCGCAACGGGCGTTTCCTGGCGGTCGGTCCCGAAGCCGAGGCGCGGGCTGCGGCACCCGATGCAATCATCATCGACGTGAAAGGGCGCCGCGTCATTCCGGGGTTGATCGACAGCCACACGCACGTCATCCGTGGTGGGTTGAACTACAATATGGAGCTGCGCTGGGATGGCGTGCCCAGCCTCGCTGAGGCGATGGCGATGCTCAAGGAGCAGGTCGACCGGACGCCTGCACCGCAATGGGTGCGTGTCGTGGGAGGTTTTACCAAACACCAATTCGCGGAGAAGCGTCTGCCGACCATCGGCGAATTGAACGCAGCCGCGCCGGATACGCCGGTTTTCATCCTCCACCTCTACGACCGGGCGCTGTTGAATGCGGCAGCGCTGCGCGTTGTCGGCTACACGAAGGATACGCCCAATCCACCCGGCGGCGAGATCCTGCGCGATACGGCCGGCAATCCGACCGGCCTTCTGCTCGCTCAGCCGAACGCGACGATCCTCTATTCGACGCTCGCCAAGGGGCCGAAGCTGCCGCCCGAATACCAGCTCAACTCGACCCGCCACTTCATGCGCGAGATCAATGCGCTTGGCGTCACCAGCGTAATCGACGCCGGCGGGGGCTTCCAGAACTACCCCGATGACTATGAGATCGTTGAGAGGCTGCACCGCGACGGCCAGCTTACCGTCCGCATCAGCTACAATCTCTTCACGCAGAAGCCCAAGCAGGAACTCGCCGATTTCTCCTCCTGGGTGAAGCAGGTCTCACCGGGTAAGGGAGATGACAGTTACCGGCATAACGGTGCCGGCGAGATGCTGGTTTACTCAGCGGCCGACTTCGAGGATTTCCGCGTCGAGCGGCCGGAGATGCCACCGAATATGGAGGCTGACCTCGAGCCGGTCATTCGCCTGCTGGCGGAGAACCGCTGGCCGTGGAGGCTCCATGCCACCTATGACGAGACGATCGGCCGCGCGCTCGATGTCTTCGAGAAGGTGAATGGGGACATCCCGTTCACCGGCATCAACTGGTTCTTCGATCATGCCGAGACGATCAGCGATCGCAATATCGACCGCATCGCCGCGCTTGGCGGTGGCATCGCCGTGCAGCATCGCATGGCCTATCAGGGCGAGTATTTCGTCGAGCGCTATGGCGCGAAGGCGGCCGAACGCACGCCGCCGATCCGGAGAATGATGCAGGCAGGGGTTCCCGTCGGCGCCGGAACCGACGCGACGCGGGTTGCGAGCTACAATCCCTGGGTGTCGCTCTCCTGGCTGGTGACGTCAAAGACCGTCGGCGGTCTGCGTCTTTATCCGCAAGCCAATCGCCTCGACCGCGAGACCGCGCTTCGGCTCTGGACCGAGGGCAACACCTGGTTCTCCGGCGAGCAAGGCAAGAAAGGTCAGATAAAGGTAGGGCAACTTGCCGATCTGGCTGTGCTCTCCGACGACTATTTCGCTGTGCCGGATGACGACATCGTGCATCTGCGGTCAGTGCTCACTCTTCTCGGCGGTAAGGTTGTGCATGGGGACGGCGAATACACCCCGCTTGCGCCGGAGCTTCCTAAACCGCTGCCCGACTGGTCGCCGGTCAGCACCTTCGGCGGCTACCATAAGACGCCGGAGGCGCGCGCCAAGTTGTCGCTGCGCTGCGGATGCGCGAACGGCTGCGCCGTGCATGGCCACGACCACGCCGCCGCGCTCGGCGCCAGTGTTCCCACGGCCGATTCCAGAACGTTCTGGGGTGCATTGGGCTGCGGCTGTTGGGCAGTGTGACGGTGACAGGTCAATACGCTCCTCGAGCATCTCGGTTGATCGGGGAACTCATATCGATTGCCATTTCCAGCCATCGGACGGAGCTGACATTGACTGCACACCAATCTGCCGCGGCAAGTAAGGCCGGCCCGCTGAGCTTTCCGGTTTTCCGGGCGCTGTGGATCGCAACCATCGTTTCCAACATCGGCACCTGGATGCACGATGTCGGCGCCGGCTGGCTGATGACCTCGCTGTCGCCGAGTCCTCTGCTGGTTGCGCTCGTGCAGGCAGCGACCACCTTGCCGATGTTCCTGCTCGCGCTGCCGGCAGGCGCGCTGGCCGATACTGTCGACCGACGTCGCATGCTGCTGGCGAGCCAGACGCTCGGTCTGGTTGCCGCGGCAGTCCTGGCCGGGCTGACCTGGCAGGATCTGACGACGCCCTATGTGTTGCTGGCCGCGACATTGGTGCTAGGGATATCCGCCGCCCTTACCGCGCCTGTCTTCCAGGCGATTGTACCGGAACTGGTCGATCAGCCCACGCTGCCGGATGCTGTCGCACTCAACAGCCTTGGGATCAATATCGCCCGCGCGATCGGCCCGGCGCTCGGTGGTGTGATCGTTGCCGTGGCCGGAACCGCCGCTGTCTTTGCGCTCAATGCGCTATCGGTCATTGCGGTGCTCGTCGTGCTCGTCAGATGGAAGCGTCCGGCCGACTCGCACGCCCTGCCGCCGGAGCACTTCGTCGGCGCGCTGAAGGCCGGATATCGCTATGCCCGGCATGCGCCGGCACTTCGTCTGGTGCTCGTCCGCGCCGTCGGCTTCTTCGTCTTCAGCAGCGCGCTGTGGGCCATGCTGCCGCTGGTCGCGCGGCGCGGTCTGGGGCTCGACGCAGCCGGATATGGCGCCCTGCTCGGCTGCATGGGTGCCGGAGCGGTTGTCGGGGCGTTGCTGCTCAAGAAGCTGCGCCGGCATATTCCTGCCAACACGCTCTCCATCGGCGCGACGCTGCTCTTCGCTCTGGCCACCCTGTTGCTGGCGATCACGTCGAACCCCTGGGCGGCGGGCGCCGTCATGGCGATTGCCGGCCTTGCATGGATCGCCATGCTGACATCTCTCAACGTCGCCGCGCAGATGGCCTCGCCCGGCTGGGTGAAAGCGCGCGCGCTTGCTGTCTATCTTCTCGTCTTCCAGGGAGCCATGACGGGCGGCAGTGTCCTGTGGGGCTCGGTCGCCGCACGAACCGATGTCACGACGGCGCTCACCATCGCGGCCATCGGCCAGGCGGCGGCACTCGTTCTCGCGGCGATCTGGCGTCTTCCCAGGGATGCGGGCGCCGACTTGGCGCCCTCGCACCACTGGGCTGAACCCGTGGTCTCGGTTCAGCCCGCCGGCGATCGCGGGCCAGTTCTGGTCGAGATCGAGTATCGGATTGCACCCGAGAGGACGGCCGAGTTCGTCGCGGCCCTGCGACGCTTCCGATCGGTACGGCAACGCGACGGAGCGATCCGCTGGGATGTGTGGGAAGACGTTGCCGAGCCCGGGCGGGTTGTCGAGAGCTTCGTGGTCGAAAGCTGGCTGGAGCATCAGCGCCAGCACGCCCGCGTCACCCATGCCGATCAGATCGACCAGCAGACGCTCAACGCCTTTCATATCGGTGATCACCCGCCGATCGTGCGTCATCTGCTGAGACCGTTGTAATCTTCACCCGAGACCACACCGGACGGGAACACTTCTCCCGGAAGTGCTCTAAATGTCGGAAAGTCCGGCTTCCTCGATGTCAGCGGCTCCGAGTATCACGAACTGGTTCAGCAGCCACGCCGCGGCCGGTCCCGGCGGGGTATCCCGGCGCCAGATGCCGCCGAACCGGTAGATGCCACCCCTGTGATCCGGCATGGAAAGCCGGAGCAACGCGCCGCTTGCCAGATCGGGTCGTATTAGTGGAAGAGGCATGTTTCCCCAGCCGATTCCCTCGCGCAGCAGCGCATGCTTCACGCCAAGATCCGCCAGCCGCCATGTACGCGGGCTGTGCACGAAAAAGTCCCGGCCTGCGGTAAAAGGGGAACGGTCCGTCAGCACAAGTTGGACATGATCGCGGGCATCGCCCGGTGCTATCCGCTCCATGCGCCCGAGCGGGTGATGGGGTGCCGCGACCGGGACCATTGATACGGAGCCTGCCGCGATGCACTCCACGCCTCGAACGCCGGTCGCCAAGGGACCGGAAATGCCGATCATCGCCTTGTGGTCCAGTACTGCCGCAGTCACCCCTCCGAGCGCCTCGACATGCAGTCGCAGCGATACCGTCGGAAAGGCTTCGGCGAAGGCTCGCAGCACCTTTCCCAGCCGCTCCGTCGGCAGCATCACGTCGACGGCCATATCCACTTCTGCTTCCAGGCCGTCATGCAGCGCCTTGACCTTGGCGCGCAGGCCCTCGATGCCCTCGGCGAGGCCGCGCGCTTCGGCGAGCACTGCGCGCCCCGCGGCCGTGAGTTGCGGTTTGCGCGTGCCCTTGCGCTCGAACAGCTCAAGGCCAAGCTGCGCTTCGAGATTGGCCACCCCGTAGGTTATGACCGAGACTGCACGGTTGAGCTTGCGCGCGGCCCCGGCAAAGCTTCCGCTATCGACTACCGCCAGAAAGACGCGGAGCTGCTCGAAGGTCGGAGTTCCTGGATTCGACACTTTCCAACTTCCTGGAACAATACGAAGAAAACCATTCAATTATACCCACCATATCGGCAAGGCTACACTTGCGATAGCCGCCGCACGGATGCCGCGACCGACCCGGCGATATTGGATGAACCGATGTTGCCACCCTTGGGGTACCCGGATCGCTCCGGCAACGCTGGCCGCTCGCCTGTTAAGACTTCTTGCCCCCGGGTTTCTTTTTCTCGAGGCTTCCCTTGAGCGCCGCCATGAGGTCGATGACGTTCCCGGCGTGGACCGGCTCTCCCTCCTTGCCTTTCGGCTTGGCTACCTTCTTCGCATGCTTCCGCTTGCTTTCTATGATTTCGAGCAGCTTTTCCTGAACGGGATCGCTGACCATATCCGGGTTCCATGGCTTGCTGCGTTCTTCGATCAGCGAGGTGACGAGGCTCATCAGCTTCGGATCGTCATCCCCATCGCCAATATCGGCGAAATAAGTCTCCGGCTTGCGCACCTCGTCGCCATAGCGAAGGGTCCATACGATGATGCCTTTGCCGCACGGTTCCAGCATCACGGCGCGTTCGCGCCGGCCGATCACGAGCCGTGAAATGCCGGCGACCTTCTCGGCTACCATGGCGTCGCGGATCACGCTGAAAGCTTCGTGGCCGACCTCGTCCGAGGGCGTAAGGTAGTGAGGCTTCTCCAGCCAGATCCATTCTATCGCCTCGCGCGGAACGAACTTCTCGATGTCGATCGTCCTGGCGCTTTCGAGCGCGACGCTCTCCAGCTCCTCGTCCTCGATTACCAGGAAGTCGTTTTCGCCGCGCTCGTAACCTTTCACCTCGTCGTCTTCGTCGACCTCTTTGCCGGTCACCGCATCGACGTACCGGGAGACGACACGGTTGTTGGACTTGCGGTTGAGCGTGTGGAAGCGGACCTTTTCGGACTCGCTGGTCGCCGGCATCATCGAAACGGGGCAGGTGACGAGCGAGAGTTTCAGGTAGCCTTTCCAATATGGACGCGGGGGCGCCATCGTTCACCTCCCTGGATCATGATGTTTTTAGGTCGGTTCGACCTGAAAACATGTACGTGACCGGTTCCAACAGCTAGAGCGGGATGCGGGCAAAAAATCGCAATACTTTCCTCATCCCGCTCTAGCTTGCGCGGCGGCGCTGGGCGGGCGCGCTCTTTGCAGCCGTTTTCGCCTTGGTCTTTGCCGCGCTTTCCTTGCTCGCGCGCTTCTTCGATGCCGCCGGCGGCTTTTTCATCCCGGCGCTCTGGCGGAGCGCCTCAAGCAGATCATTGGCTTTCGAGACCTTCGGCGGCGCGCGTTTCGGCAGCGACTTGCCTTCGAGCTTGGCTTTGATCAGTTCGGCGAGCGCAGCCTCGTAGCGATCGTCAAATTCTTCGGCCGAGAAGGTGCCCTTCTTCATGCCGATGATGTGCTTTGCAAGGTCGAGCATCTCGCCCTCGATCTTGATGTCCGGAATCTCCTTGAAGGCCTCCTTGGCGCTCCGAACCTCGTAGTCGAAGTTCAGGGTCGTCGCGATCAGTCCCTTGTCATGCGGTCGAAGCAGAACGGTGCGCATGCGGCGGAAAAGGACCGTTTGGGCGATTGCGGCGACCTTCTTCTTGCGCATGCCTTCCCGAAGCAAGGCAAATGCGTCGGTGCCCATCTTGTCGGGTGTCAGATAATAGGGCTTGTCGAAATAGACCTTGTCGACGTCGTCGCAGGTAATGAATGCCTGGACCCGCAACGTCTTGTCGCTCTCCGGAACGGCGGAGGCGACTTCCTCCGGCTCGAGCACCACATATCGCTCGTCGCCGATCTCGTAGCCCTTGACCTGATCTTCCTTTTCCACCGGCTTGCCGGAGACACTGTCGACGAACTCGCGCCGTACCCGGTTTCCGGTTTCGCGGTTGACCGTGTGGAAGGCGATCCGGTCGGAGGTCGACGTGGCGGTGTACAGCGCCACCGGCGCAGTGACTTCACCAAATCGGAGATAGCCCTTCCATTGGGCTCGTGCCGAGACTGCCATGGCTAACTCCCTGTATATCCGGGGAGTCAACCGAATCGCATTCCGCTTTGTTCCGGTACGGGGCAAATCTCTCTGAAGATTCACGCAGCCCAGCAGAATGGGGATGACGAGGCTCGACGAACGATCGGCTCACAAAGCGTCGTTCAAGATTCTCGTCATCCCCGCTCGGATCATCCCGCGTCCCGTGGTACCGGCGTGTTGAGCAGTTGCTGCTCCCACAGGAAGGCGATGCCGCTGCCGGCGGCATGCTGCACGAGCACCTCCGAAAGCTCGACGGCATGCTCCGTGCGGGCCCAGTCGCGCTGCCATTCCGAAGCCACCGACAGCCACGTCATCATGTTTGCGCCAGCCATGATCATGCGCTGGATCGCGACCTCATGGGCCTCGACCGAAGTGCCGCCGGATGCATCGGTGACAACCGTCACGTCCCAACCTTCGCCGAGCGCCTGGATCGTCGGCATCGCAACGCATATCTCGGTCCACAGGCCCGCGATGATGAGCTGCTTGCGTCCGGTGGCCTTGACCGCGTCCACGACCTTCTCATCCTCCCAGGTGTTGATGAACGTCCGATCGATCACCTCTTGGCCGGGAAACACGTCAGTGATCTGGGGGAAGATACGGCCGCCCCGATCAGCGATCACGCTCGTCAGAATCGTGGGCACGCCGAAGGCCTTGGCGGCCTTCGCCAGAGCCGCCGCATTGTTGACCACCATCTGCGGTTCGTGGCTGTTCACGTTTGTGAGCTGATAGGGCTGGTGGTCGATCAGAACGAGGACCGAGTCTTCGGGACGAAGAAGCGAATCAAGGCCGTTACGAGGGG
This sequence comes from Sinorhizobium meliloti, assembly GCF_035610345.1. The sequence goes on from NZ_CP141213.1 coordinate 1,002,259, forward strand.
TCATCAAGACTTCCTTTCTCTGCCGCTATGGACGGCAACGGGTTTCACGGGAGACATGCGCCAGCGGGCGACGTTGCCTGGACTCAATTTGCTGTTCCTTTTGGTGGTGCGATAGTGCCATAGTCAGACAAGCTGTGTCGCGAAACGAGGAACGCCGGATTGGATATCGAGGATCTGCAGACATTCGTCGCAGTGGCCGATGCCGGGGGCGTATCGGCTGCCGCGCGCCGGCTCGGCGTCTCCAAATCGATCGTCAGTCGGCGGCTCATTCGGATTGAAGCGGAGCTTGGGGTCCAGCTTCTTGCACGAACGACCCGCGGCGCCGCGCTTACAGAAGCGGGAGTGACGTTCAGAGACCATGCGGCCCGAGCCAGCGCCGAGATCGATGCGGCCAGGGAAACGATCCTCCCTACCGGTGAGTTGCGTGGCCGCCTGAGGGTTGCCATGCCGCTTTCTTTCGGCCCGACCCACTTCGCCCCCGTGCTTGCGGAAATGGCGCAACAACACCCGCAGCTGCACATCCATACCTCCTACAGCGATCGCTTCGTCGATCTCATCTCCGAAGGTTTCGATTGCGCGATCCGGGTTGGTTACCTTCAGGACTCCAACCTCATCGCGAAGCGCGTCGGACCGATCTATGGAAAGCTTGTCGCAAGCCCGGCCTATATCGAAGCGCACGGTTCACCTGAGACGCCTGAGCAACTGGTCAACCATCAGGCCCTCATGCAGGGAACGGAAACCTGGCAGTTCATGGATGGCAGCAGGGTTGTCACGGTTCAGCCGCAGGGCAGGTTCAAGGCCGACAACGCTACGGCGCTTGCCGCTGCCGCGGCGGCAGGACTCGGCATCGCCTGGCTCCCCGATTGCATCACACACCAGTATGTGGCCTCCGGCGCGCTCGTCCCGGTCATGAGGCGCTACCCCCCACCTTCGGCAGGCGCGTATGTCGTCCGGCCCCCGGGTCAGCACCCCGCCCGGAAAGTCCGTGTCCTCGTAGAAATGCTGATCGAGTACTTCGCACGAAATCCGGACGTTTGGGGCCTCGACCGTTAGAACACGAACGGGGCGAGGCCCTCCGTGCATGGTTCCCAGTTATTTCTGGCGTCGATAGACCTCAGCTGACTGCCCTTAGTGGCGAGATCCACCGCGTTTCTTCCAAGTACAACCGCCCCCCATCGTGCCGCGATCACGGATGGTTCAAGGCTGAGTCGGCGGACGGTCTGCTTCGTCGATTTGTCGGAGCGGGTAGCGCGGAAGGCTGCCGCTCATTTTCGGGGCGTGCCCAGAGCAAGTTTAGAGGTCACTATCCCAGTTCTCCAAACCGTCTGGAGCCAGTCCGTCGATCGTCGACGAGACAAGAGATCACATAGGCATCATCCACAACGTTGGACGTCGTCGCTTGCCAAACGCCATCGTTGCCACGAACAAGGACCGCCGCTCGCTGTGGTCTTGCATAGGTAACTGCCGGAATAGTCCGCACCGACTTTTGCTTGTGCATTCGCCGCGGTAGCGAGCGCAATCCATAGCCAAACCACGAGACGGTTCATTCTTTCCCCAACCCGGTTTGTAGGATTCGACAATTTCAAACCTCGAGGATTGGACTATACCTGCGCGGGTGATTTTTGAAAGGGAGTATCCCAAAGATGGAAACAGCCACTCTGTACGCGTACCAGATTTCTCCGGGCAATGACGATTTACTCTTTTTCACAGAGACGCTTGAACAATGCCAAGCTGCCGCTTTGGAGCAACGTCGCGACTTCATTGAGAATGATCCCGACGAAGGCGAACTTGCTGCGATGGCAGTATATCGGTGCGAGATGAAAATGCCCGATCAGCAAACGCTACTTCGTGTTCTTAATGACGAAACCACTCTCGTCGAAGCTTGCGTCGTGGAACGCAAGCTCGTCGCGCTAGTCACGGACTAGACAAAAACCCCGGTCGTCGGGTGCCGGGGTTTCGTCTTAAGCGGGTTCAAGCGCCTCATGGCTGCCCTTCAAGAGCTTCGCCAAGGGACTTCAATCAGCCAACAGTGCCAAATCATCGTTTAGCTGGTCATGCAGCTGCTTTCGCTTTCTCCCGTGGATCAACGCTGCTTCGACGAATCCCTTGCTTTTGAGCAGCTTAATAAGCCGCTCCTGCTGCGCCAGAAATTCGGTTCGCGCCTTCTTATTCGTGAGTAATGTTTTGTAGTTGTATCCTTGCAATTCTGCATATTCCTCAATGGGAATATGCCGTTCTTTCATGATGTAGGGTAGGGCGACATTAAGCCGCTTTATTTCGCTTCGGGCATATTTGGTTGTCGGTTAGGGGTTTGATTCTTCACGTGCTTCTGTTTCTTCTCTGCAAGGGCAAGCGCCTTCTTCGATGCCTTGTGCTTGTTAGGCATGTCGAATCCGTCGCCGTATCGCATGCTCTTCCCGGTGAATGGTGCCCCAGCAGAGAATTCTTCATCGTGTCCACGCATCCGGAGTTGCGCAGAAGGTCCGCCATGCGGTGGAGGAATGAGTAGGTGGTTGCCCCCGGTGCCACAGGCTTGATTAGCTTGTTTGCCGCCGCTGAAAGAGCTTCAGCACCACCGGGACGGGCATACCGGGGAAAGCCTTGGCGTATTTCTTGGCGGCTTCAAGCGCCTTTCCGAGCAACGGCAAATCTCGGTGTCTGGATTTTCCGGTCTTCACAAATTTACGGTGTTTGTTCGGTCCGATAGTGATGAACGGATGGTCCACACCATCTATGTGGAAGTCGGATTCCGTGAGCAAGCAAATTTCTTCATGCTTGCCCCGGTGCATTCGGAAATCGCAAGGATCGCGACCAACTGGTCATTGGCGTCCGACTCTGCCAGCTTGTCATTGAACGCGAGGACTTCAGCTTCGGTGAACGAGCGGCGCTTACCGGTCTCGACAGCACCATTGCTTTCAATCTTCGCATCTTCGACTGATTGGTTTTGGTGGGGTAGTGCGAGCGAAAAACCTTGCGGACGAACATGTTGATGAACTGAAGCTTCTTCTGTGCCGTCTCAAGCTCGATTTCTTCGTTTGCAACGCGGTTTGTGAGATTTGCGGCGAACTCGAATGCTTGCTTGGGAACCATCTGGACGACATCGATTTCACCCATGATGGCGACGAAATCGGTAGCCGCTGCCTTGTATCGGTTCACTTTCTTGTCGCGTGCCCGCTTGTCCAAGCCAAGGAACTTGTCCCCGGACAGATCAACGTAGATGTCAAACAGTTGGAGCATGTCGAGCGCGGGGCGGTTCGATGGCACCGCCGATAGCTGCAATTTCGGCAATGTCGGGTTTCTTGAACGTCTCCAAGATCTCAATGCCCCGGCTCATCATTGCAGGGTAATCCCGCACCGATGCCGCTTCGATAGTGATGCTGATGAAATGAGATGCGTATGCCGACTACGCACCCGCGGAGTGAGGTATTTTGAAAAGCGGAGATATACTTGGAATTTGAAACTAAAATCAAATTCTCTATTCTTGCAGAAACGCAATGGTGGAATGTTTTTCCAAGGCGCTGCGTTTCGCCGCTTTTGAAGGGGCAAAAACGTAGCAAACGACAGGCGGAAAAGGTAGCAAAATGCCAGTTAAAGGGCGAAACGCGTTGATTTTATTGGATTTTTCCTATGGAAATGGCGCACCCGACAGGATTCGAACCTGTGACCTTTGGAATCGGAATCCAACACTCTATCCAGCTGAGCTACGGGTGCATCCGTTTGGCGGCAGGGCCGCCGAAGCAGGCTGTGAGCGGTTCTTAGCCTAGCTTGCGCGCCGCTTCAATGGTGATTGACGGGGTTTGCAGCGGAAATTTGCGTTCCGTGCCTGGGGGAGGCGGCTTTTGCGAAGAAAATGCCGCTCCCGTCGACGCGGCATTGGCGGGTTTGTACCGCCTCACGCCATCTGCATGGCGCCGGGGCCGGGGATGGCCTTGGGGGGTACCTTGCCCATGATGATCATGCCGAGCACCTCGTCCTTGGTCACGTCCTCGGTGCGGGCGTGGCCGACGACCTGGCCGTTCTTCATGACGGAGACGCGATCGGCGAGGTCGAAGACGTCGTGGATGTCGTGGCTGATCAGGAAGATGCCGATGCCCTCGCGCTTCAATTGCTTGATGAGCTCGCCGACCTGCGCGGTTTCCTGCGGCCCGAGTGCCGCGGTCGGCTCGTCCATGATCAGGATGCGGGCGTCGAAGAGGATGGCGCGGGCGATCGCCACCGATTGCCGCTGGCCGCCGGAGAGCGCCTTCACCGGTTCCTTGAAGCGCTGGAAGTTGGGGTTGAGCCGGCCCATCACTTCGCGGGCCTTGGCTTCCATCGCCACGTCGTCGAGCGTGCCCCAGGGGGTGCGCAGTTCGCGGCCGAGATAGAGATTGGCGGCAGCGTCGACGTTGTCGGCGACGGCGAGCGTCTGGTAGATCGTCTCGATGCCGTATTTCTTGGCGTCGCGCGGATTGTTGATCTCGGCCGGTTCGCCGTTGATCAGGATCTCGCCGGCATCGCGCTTGTAGGCGCCGGAGAGAATCTTGATGAGCGTCGACTTGCCGGCGCCGTTATGGCCGAGGAGGGCGACCACCTCGCCCGGATAGAGGTCGACGGAGGCATCGTCCACCGCATGGATGCCGCCGAAGGAGATGGAAATGTTCTTCATTTCCACGAGCGGAGTGCGTTGTTCAGTCATGTTCGAACTCCTGATTATTTTGCGCGGGCGCGGTAGACGGTGTCGAGCCAGACGGCGGTGACGAGCACGACGCCGACGACGATCCGCTGGAAGGGTGTATCGATTCCCAGAAGGACCATGCCCGACTGCAGGGATTGCATGACGAGCGCGCCGATCATCGCGCCGGCGATGGTGCCGACGCCGCCGGCGAGCGAGGTCCCGCCGATGACGGCGGCAGCGATCGTATAGAGCTCGTCGAGTTCGCCCTGGGCATTGGTCGCCGCGTTGAGGCGCGCCGTCGAGATGGCCGCCGCAATGGCGCAGAGCACGCCCATCAGCGTGAAGATCTTGACGGTGACCCAGCGCGTCTTGATGCCGGCGAGCTCGGCCGCTTCGGGGTTGCCGCCGAGCGCGAAGACGTAGCGGCCGAAGCGAAGGCGGGTGGCGATGAAGGTCATGACGATACCGACGACGATCGCGACCAGAACGGGAATGGCGATGCCGTGCGAGATCTGCAGGCCGCCGTCCGGCCAGGCGATGCCGTTCGCATCGGCATATCTGCGGGCGATATTCACCGGCCAGTAATAATGGTTGGCCACGGCCACGGCGCCAAGCACCAGAGCGCAGCCGAGGATTGCCAGGAAATACTCGGCCCAGACGGGGCGCAGCGGGAAGCCGAAGCGCTTGCGCTGCTTGCGCGAATTCAAAATGGCGCCGACGATGGCGATACAGGCGAGAAAGCCGACGATCCAGCTGGCCGTCGCGCCAATGGAGCCCTCGGTGCCGCCGCCCATGAGACGGAAGGTGGCGTCCATCGGGGCAACCGTCTGGCCGCTCGTCACGAACCAGGTGGCGCCGCGCCAGACCAGCAGGCCGCCGAGCGTCACGATGAATGCGGGAACGTTGAGGAAGGCGACGATCGATCCGTGGAGCGCGCCGATGGCGCCGCCGACCGCGATGCCGCAGGCAAGGGTGATCGCCCAGATGGCGGGATGGCCGAGCCCGAGATATTGCGGCAGGACCTGCGCCTGCAGGACGCCCATGATCATGCCGCAGAAGCCGAGCACCGAGCCGACCGAGAGGTCGATGTTGCGGGTGACGATGACCAGCACCATGCCGGTCGCCATGACGGCGACGGACGAGGTCTGGACGGTCAGGTTCCACAGGTTGCGCGGTTTCAGGAACAGGCCGTCGAACAGTCCGCCGGTCATCACCTGGAAACCGAGCCATATGATGACCAACGCGCCGACCATGCCGAGCAGGCGGGTATCGATTTCGGTGGCACGGAAGAAGCGTTTCACCGGGTTTTCGTCCGTCGTGCGGGCGCGGCCGGCTTGCGTGCCCGGTATCTGATCGGCCCCTGTCTGGTTGGCTTTTGTGATGTCGGCCATGGCCATGCCATCCCCCACTTATCTGTCGATGTCGTTCGGTCCGCTTCGCACCTTGCAAGAGCGCCGCAACGGTGTGCGTTGCGGCGCTCTTGAAGACCAGAGATCGGCCATGTCGTTGCGGTTATTTGCAGGCAGCAACGTCGCTCTTGGCGCCCTGGCAGGCTTCTTCCTTGGAAATCCAGCCGGCGTCGATGACGACGTTCAGATTGTCCTTGGTGATCGCCAGCGGCGCGAGAAAGACGGACTTCATGGCGACGCCCTTCGGCCCGCCGTTGAAGGTCTGTACGCCTTCGACTTCGTCCATGGTTTTGCCGCCGGCAAGCGCCACGGCGATTTCGGCTGCCTTCTTGCCGAGCTCACGGGAGTCCTTCCAGACCGAAACCGTCTGCGTGCCGAGCGCCACGCGGTTCAGCGCGGCCTTGTCGGCATCCTGGCCGGAAACCGGGACCGAGCCGGCAAGGCCCTGGGCGTCGAGTGCCGCGATCGCGCCGCCGGCAGTGCCGTCGTTGGAGGCCACGACCGCGTCGACCTTGTTGTCGTTGGCGGTCAGGAACTGCTCCATGTTCTTCTGGGCGTTCTCCGGCTTCCAGCCGTCGGTATAGGCTTCGCCGACATTTTTGATCTTGCCCGCGTCGATCGCCTCCTTCAGGACTTCCAGCTGCCCGGAGAAGAGGAAATCGGCATTCGGATCGGCGGAGGAGCCTTTGATGAAGACGAAGTTGCCTTCCGGCTTCTGCTTGAATACCTCGCGCGCCTGAAGGCGGCCGACTTCCTTGTTGTCGAAGGTGATGTAGAAGGCGTCGGGATTTTCGATCAGGCGATCATAGCCGACGACCGGAATTCCCTCGGCGGCTGCCTTCTCGATGGCCGGGCCGATTGCGTCGGAGTCCTGCGCAAGCACGATGAGCGCGTTGGCGCCCTGGGCGATCAGCGACTCGATGTCGGTGAGCTGCTTGGCGGCGGAAGACTGCGCGTCGGCCGAGATATATTTGTCGCCGGAAGCTTCGAGCGCGGCCTTGATGGCTGCCTCGTCGGTCTTCCAGCGCTCTTCCTGGAAATTGGACCAGGAAACGCCGATGACCAGATCCTTGGCGATCGCCGCGGAATGCATGGACGTTATGATGGCAGCCCCCGCCAACAGCTTCAAAATGGATTTCATCCTATCCTCCCAAATGGCCCGGCCGCGCGCACGAACCTCCCGCACGCATCCCCGACGAGCCTCCAGATGCTGTCGCTATCGCGTCGCCGCGTTTTTTCTCGACAGTCGAGAAAATAAATGTCAGAGTTTCCGCAAGCTGTCAACAAGGCCGCCGCAGCGTGTGAATCATTGCCACAGCACGTTGAAATCGCTGCGTAAATCATGAATGCGCCTTGTCTTGTAGGCCGCCAAATGCTTTGGGAAGGGCATGTCTTCGAGGGACCCGCTACCGCTGATGCATGTTTCGATTGATCGCGCAGGTTCAGGGATTGAACATGCGGCACCCTGAAGAGCGACAGCGCCCTTCGAGGGCCTCGTCGGGCGCGCGGCGCTGTAAGGGTAAACGATGCTGACCAAATCCAGCACCGAGCTTGTGCGTCAGCAGAACAGCGCCCTCGTTCTCTCGGCGCTCCGCCGCAAAGGATCACTCTCCCATACGGAGATTGCGGCACAGACGGGTCTTGCCTCGGCGACGATCTCCGTCATCACCGCTGAGTTGGAGCGGTCCGGGATCATCGCGAAGACCGAGCAGCACGTTCAGGTCGGCCGCGGCCGCCCGCGGGTTCTCTTCGAGCCGAGACGCGGCTGCGGTTACGTGATCATCGTGCGCATTTCCTCCGACGTCGTGCAATACTCGCTTGCGGACTATGGCGGCATCCTGCTCGACCGCTTCGAGGATCCGCGCAGCCACGACCTCCGCGGCACCGCCGTTTTCGGGGAGGTTCTGGCAGCAGCGCTCGAACGCCTGCTCGTCCGCTCGAATATATCGAAGGACGAGGTGCTCGCCATTTCGATCAGCAGCAAGGGGCTCGTGGCGGGTGACGGCGCGCGGCTCATCTGGTCGCCGGTTTTCGGCAGCGAGCAACTCGACTTCGTGGAACTGCTCCGGCCCGCCTGGCGCGCGAGGATCATGCTCAGCAACGAGTCGCTGCTGGTGGCGCACGCCCTCGCGGTAAGAGAAGAGGAAAGCGAGAGCGGCTTCCATGCGCTAGCGGCCGTTTCGCTCGGCCACAGCATCGGCCTCGGGCTTGCCAGAAGGGGCAGGTCCGGCGAGCTCGATGTCTCGGCGCCGAATTTCGGTCATATGCTGCATCAGCCGTCCGCGGGGCTTTGCCGCTGCGGCAGCTATGGCTGCATCGAGGCGGCAGCGGGCTTCTACGGGATACTGCGCACGGCCTTCGAGGTGCCCTCCGACACCATACCGGCGAAGTTCGTTCCGCCTTCGGAGATGGACAAGATCGCCGCGAGCGCGCGCCAGGGGAACCGGATGGCCGGCTATGCCTTCCGCCAGGCCGGCTTGGCGCTCGGCAACGGCATTTCGCGGATGCTCAGTCTCTATAAGCCGATGCCGATCTTCGTGACGGGGCCGGGCACGCGCTATTTCGATCTTCTGGAGAAGGGACTGGAGGAGGGCCTCGCGCAATCACTGCAGGTCCGCCTGCAGGGCATGCCGCAGATAAGGGTGGTCCCGGACGAGCAGCGGCTCGTTTTCGACGGTCATATCGATCGGGCGCTCGGCGCGATCGACGGCGACATTGCAGCAGCAGGACATCCGTGAGGCGGCGGGTCTGTCGGGTCGGCACCGCAGAGTTCCGGCAGACGCGAGTGCTGCGCAGTCTTCAATTTACGGTTATTTAGAGTCTCGTTGCCAAGCTGTCTTCGGCTTGGGGGACGGCGATGTTTTCAGTGATTGCATGCATACGCGATGATCATGACTGGCGCCTGATCGTGGTGGCGACGGTCGTCTGTCTGGCCGGCAGCGTCGCGACGATGCTGCTTCTCGAGCGCGCCCGGCGCAGCGCAGGCAGTCAGCGGCGCCTCTGGATTGCAGTCTGCGCCTTTGCCTGCGGCATCGGCGTATGGTCGACGCATTTCATCGCGATGCTCGCCTATGACGGGGGAATCCCCATCGCCTACGGGGCCGGAGGCACGAGCTTTTCCATCGCGGTTGCGATCGCGGCGTCCTGGATTGCCTTCTCGGTCGGCCTGGCCGGAGGCTCCCGCCATGCTCCGGCCGTGGGCGGTTTGCTGCTCGGGCTCGGAATCGCCGCCATGCACGTGACCGGCATGCGTGCCATAGAGGTGCAGGGACGGGTCGCATTCGATCCGGAAACGAGTTTCGCCGCCGTTCTTCTCGGCACGTCGATCGCCGCGCTCGCCTTGCATTCGTTCCAGGCACTGCGCGGCGTGCGCGGGCTCGCCGCATCCATCCTGCTCCTGGTGGTGGCGATATGCGCCCTGCACTTCACGTCGATGAGCGGCGTCGTCCTGATCCCCGACCCGAGCGTCGCGGCAACGGACGTCTTCGATCCGTTCTGGCTCGCGGGGGGCGTCATCGCCGCATCAACCACGCTCATTCTTACGGCCTTCGGCGCTCTCTTCGTCGACAGGCACCTGACGGACCTCAAGGGGCTCGCCAACGCCTCGCTGGAGGGCATGGTGATCCTTCGCGGCGGCGAGGTCATCGAAGTCAACGAACGGTTCGTCACTCTCTGTGGTCGAAAAAGTCCGCCGAGCTCATCGGCAGGCAGCGGCGGGAGCTGTTCGCCGATGCGCCCGGAAGACGGAGCGCGCAAGACTTTGGGGCCGGAGAGGGGGCAAGCGAGGGAGAGCTCCTTCACGCGGACGGCGGATACGTGCCCGTCGAAAGGGTCTGCCGAACGATCGAATACAAGGGCCGGCAATGCGACGTGATCTTCGTGCGGGATCTGACGGCGCGCAAGGATGCCGAACGGACGATCGAACACCTCGCTCACCACGATGCGCTGACGGATCTTTCCAATCGAAGCTCCTTTGACCACCGCCTGAAACAGGCCCTGGCCGCCGCCGTCCACCACAATGAAGCGCTGGCGGTCCTGTGTCTCGACCTCGATCGCTTCAAGGCCGTGAACGACATTTTCGGCCACGGGGAAGGCGATCGTATCCTCAGGAAGGTGGCCGATATCCTCCGGGCGGCGGCAGGAGAGGCCGACACGATCGCGCGACTGGGCGGCGACGAGTTCGCGATCGTCCAGAGCGGAGCGGCGCAGCCGGAGGCCGCGCGACTCTTGGCGGACCGTATCCTCAAGCTCTTTTCGGAAGAGATGGATACGCGGCGCGATCCGATGGCGGTCGGGGTCAGCATCGGCGTCGCGATCTGTCCGGGCGACGGCACCACCGCGGAGCGGCTCTACGGCAATGCCGATACAGCGCTTTATCGGGCGAAGCAGACCGGCAAGGGCATCGCCTGCTTCTTCGACGCCGAAATGGACGAAGCCGTGCGCACGCGCCGGCAAATCGAGAACGATTTGAGGCATGCGGTCGTCAGGCGGCAGCTCTTCCTCGAATATCAGCCGCTTGTCGATGTGCGGGATGACCGGATCGTCGGTTACGAGGCGCTGTTGCGCTGGCGCCATCCCGATCGCGGTCTCGTCGGCCCGAATGTGTTCATTCCGATTGCCGAAGAGAGCGGCTCGATCATTCAGATCGGCGAATGGGTGCTGGAAGAGGCCTGCATGGAGGCGGTGCGCTGGCACCAGCGGCTGCCGGTCTCGGTCAATGTCTCACCGGTGCAATTCCTCCTCCCGAACCTTTTCGACCGGATCGAATCCACACTGCTGCGGACGGGGCTGGAGCCGAGGCGGCTCGAACTGGAAATCACCGAAGCCGCGCTGATGCATAACCGCGACGACGTCCTCGCAACTCTCGTCCGGCTGCGCCTCCTTGGCGTCAGGATCGTGATGGACGACTTCGGCACCGGGCACTCCTCGCTCAGCAATCTCCAGACGTTTCCATTCGACAAGCTCAAGATCGACTGCAGCTTCACCGCCTCGCTCGACAAGGACCCGGCAGCCCATGCCATAGTCCGCGCGATCATCGCGCTCGGCCACAGCCTCAACCTTCCGGTCGTCACCGAAGGCGTCGAAACGGAGCGGCAGAGACAGATCATCGTCGACGAGGGTTGTCGGCATATCCAGGGCTTTCTGACCGGCCGCCCCGGGCTGGCACCGAGCGTGGACGCGGCCTCATCATCCTCCACGGTGCCGCATCGGATGGGAGCCTGAAGCGCGATGAGACGAAAAAAGGCCGGGCACTGCCCGGCCTGTCTTTTCAATAGGGCGGCAGGTCGTCAGGCGATGCTGATCTGGCGCTTTTCCTCAACGGAGCGGACCGCCGCATCGGCGAGCGCCAGCGCGGCAAGGCCGTCCTTGCCCGACGGGGCGATCTCGGCGCCTTTTTCTATTGCGGCGATGAAGCTTTCGATCTCGTTGGCGTAGGCTTCCGTGTAGCGCGTCATGAAGAAATCGTGCAGCGGTGGGCGCGTGTAGCCTTCGCCGGTCGCGATCTCGATCGAAACGGGGCGCTGGTTTTCAGCAGCGACGGCGCCCTTGGAGCCGTGAACCTCGATACGCTGGTCGTAACCATAGGTGGCGCGGCGCGAGTTCGAGATGATCGCCTGCTTGCCGGATGCCGTCTGCAGGATGACCGAGACGCTGTCATAGTCGCCGGCTTCGCCGATCGCCTTGTCGACGAGCACGGCCGCAGTCGCGGTGACGGAAACGGGCTCCTCGCCCAGCAGAAAACGCGCCATGTCGAAATCATGGATCGTCATGTCCCGGAAGATCCCGCCCGAACGCTTGATGTAGTCGACCGGCGGCGCACCGGGATCGCGCGAGGTGATCGTCACCATCTCGACCTCGCCGATGCGCCCGTCGTCGATCGCCTTGCGTACGGCCATGAAATGCGGGTCGAAACGACGGTTGAAGCCGACCATCAGCTTGGCCTTGGTCTCGGATACGACCTTCAGGCAGCCCCTGACGCGCTCGACGTCGAGATCGATCGGCTTCTCGCAGAAGATTGCCTTGCCGGCACGGGCGAAGCGCTCGATCAGATCGGCATGGGTATCCGTCGGCGTGCAGATCACCACGGCGTCGATGTCGCCGGCGAGTTCGATCGCATCGATCGTCCGGACTTCGCAGCCATAGGCGCCGGCGATCGCTTCCGCGGCGGCCGGAAAGGCATCCGCCACCGCGACGAGGCGGGCATCGGCATTGCCGCTGACGGCTTTCGCATGAACCTTGCCGATACGCCCGGCGCCCAGAAGACCAAATCTCACTGTCATCACTGTCGTCCTTGAATTCCGGTGCGCGACCGGGTTGGCACACGATGATTGACGCTCATCGCGCAAAGGCGTCGCGGGCCATCCGCGGAGGAACTGGAATGAAACGGCCAATTATTGCATATGCAGAATATTTATTCCAATCGGCTTGGCGCCGTCAAGTATCAACCGCGGTCGGTTCACCGGTCCGTCCCCAAATCCTCGCCCCGGCCCTGATCGAGCAAAAGAGGCGCGGCCGGGAGAGGCCGGCTTTTGGCGATTACGGGCGGCCCGTTGCCGAGCCGCTCACGCCGGTGTCTCCCAAGGATTGATCAGTGACGCGCCCGTGTCTTCAAAATCCTTGACGTTGCGCGTGACGAGGATCAGATCGTGGACGATCGCGGTCGCGGCGAGGAGCCCGTCAATATCGCCACGCGACCGAATCGTGGCGATGCGGCCCCATTCGACGGCGATCTGGTCGGTCACCGGAAGGATGCGGTCGCCATGGTCGTGGCGCAGCTTGCGCAGCCATTCGGTGAGGTGAGCGGCAGCCTTCGGATCCGACTTCTGTTTCAGTGCGATGCCGCGCATGATCTCGCCAAGGGTCAGTGCACTCAGATGGATGCTGAGCGGATCGACGGAACGCAACCAGGACAGCGCCTGAGGCGTGCCGCGTCGCGCCTCCGAAACGATGTTGGTGTCAACCAGATACATCAGAAGGCCACGCCGCGACTCGGCGTTTTGGCGCGCGCTTCGATGGCATCGGCGAGCTCATCGTCCCAAGGGGGACCGCCAAGCAGATCGTCGACCAGGGTCGGCCGGCCGGCGCGCAGAGCGTCATAGTCGCGGGCGGACAGCACCACGGCCGTGCGCTCGCCACGCAGCGTGACGATCTGCGGCCCTTCGTTGCGCGCCTTCTGCACCACTTTCGAGAAGTGGTTCTTCGCGTCCTGCAGCTGCCAATCCATTATTTTGCTCCAACCTAGCTAGCCTGTCTAGCTTATAAGCCTGTTTGCCAACGATTTGAAGTGCCGCTCTGTTGCGAGCAGCGGAAATGCGGAAACCGTCCGCTTCGTTCTGCGCCGCGAACGGCAGACCTCTGCGCGCTTTTGCTGCATTTGCTCTCATTGCGGAAATGTGCAGTAGATGAATTCGATATAAAGTCTCCCAGAGGAACCAGGATGATCAAATTCATCGATCCGGATCACCCCTTCTATCGTCCCTTGTGGATCCGGCTGCTGATCATCGTGTTCTGCGCCGTGTGGACGGCGGTGGAATTCTACGGCGGGCAGGTGATGTGGGGAACGATCTTTATGGTCGTGACCGCCTATGCGGGCGCGTCCCTTCTCCTCTTTTACCGGCCGAAGGAGGAGAGCCAGAGCAAAGGCGAAGCCGCCGGCGACACCACCGACGGAACGAACTGACGCTTATCCAGTTACCTTCCGCCCTTCGATCCGCCTCAAAGCCTCGTCGATGAGCATGTTAGCAAGCTTCATGCGCAAGGTCGCATTGAGCCGCGCTTCCACCGGCAGCCTGTCGGGATGATTCGCCGCGGCGAAACGCCTCCGCTTGGCGGCGAGCGTCAGCGCGGTTTCCGTTTCGCCCAGCGAGAGCTCGGAGGCGACCTCCGCAAGGCCTGTGCGCTTCAGATGATCGGGCATGGAGAACGGTTCGGATCGTTCCTCCGCCGCCACTGCGCGATAGGCCTGCTCCACCGCGCTGCGGGATGCCCAGGTGTGGGCCGCGTTTTCGGCAACGAAGCCCGGCGCCGCGCCGATGGCGGTGCCCCGCCATCCGTCGCTGGCCTCGTGCGACAGCCCGTCGTCCTGCTCGGCCTTGAGGCGCTCGAGCACCGAGTGGAATACCGACATGCCGAACATCAAGTCTCTCCGGGCAGGCACTGAGTTGGCCGGAGCTTGCGATATCAAGATTATGCGGACCTGATCACGCCCTGCTCTGCTTCAGGATCAGATCGTAAAGCAGCTTTGCGCTCGGGGGGAGGGCCCGGCCTTCGGCGGTGATCAGCCCATAGGGTTTGATGCGGATCGCAAATTCGGTCGGCAAAATCCGGATCTCGCCGGCTTCCGTGCCGTTGCCCGCGACCAGCCTGGCGACGTCGAGCGCAACGGGAGCGATCGCATTGGTGTTCCGCACGATCGACAGCGTCAGGATGGTCGATGAAGTATTGATGACCGTCGCCGGAAGCCGGACGCCGGCGGAAGCGAAACTGTCTTCGACCGCGCGTCGAAGCAGTGTACCGGGCGGCTGGAACACCCAGTCGTAGCCCGGGAGGTCGTGGGCGCTGGCTGACGCCTTGTCCAACAGCGGGTGGCCCTCCCGGACGATGAGGCAGACCTCCTCGAAACCGATTTCGACCAGGTTGAACAGCCGCGGATTGAGGTCGTCGGGGATCCGCCCGACGATGAAATCGTGCCGCGCCGCCAGAAGCTCCCGCGTCAGCACGTTGCTGTTGTCGATCTGAACGTTGATCTCGATGCCGGGATAGGCCGTCGACACCTGGCGGATCGCCGGCACTGCGAGATTGAGCCCCGGGCCGGTGACCGATCCGAGCGAAACCGACCCGCCGCTGCCGGTCTTCAGCTCGTTGATCTCGCGCGCAGCCTCGCGCAACTCGAGGAAGATGGTGCGGGCCCGGCGTGCCAGGGCCTCGCCGTAGCGGGTCAGTTCGACTCCGCGCGCCACGCGCTCGCATATCGGCGCCTTCACGATCGCTTCGATCTCCGCGAGCATGCGTGAGGCTGCCGGCTGCGAAATCCCAAGCGAGTCGGCCGCGGCGCTGATGCGCCGATGGTCGTCGATCGCCAGGATGAGCCGCAAGTGGTTGATCTTCAAGCCGGAGCGGAAAAGCCCCGTCTCCAGCAGTTCTCCCGTAAGCCCGGCTGCATTCTGCCTGCCATCGAGCATCGCATTGAGTTCCGTTTTCAAGAGTTTCAAAAATCACACTCTTTTAGAGCGATATATCAATTTTGGTATGCATGCAAAGCGATATTGTATTTGACAGTTATGGCAATTGATTCCAGTTTCCCAGCATATGCGCCAGCGCATGCGGGAGTATGATAAGACGGGGAGGGCTTCCTTTATCTTGAACCACCGCCGGGGGTCACGCTCGCGACGGTGGTCGCTGCGCATAGACGGAGGCCCCGTGCCTGCCGGTTCAACACTCAGGGAGAGATCTGATGAAATTCTTTACTTCGCTTCTCGCGGCTGCGGCGATCACGGTCGCCGGCTTCGCCGCGCCGGCAGTCGCCCAGGAAAAGGGCATGGTCGGCATCTCCATGCCGACCAAGACGTCGACGCGCTGGATCTCCGACGGCGAGACCATGGAGAAGCTGTTCAAGGAAGCCGGCTATACGCCGGACCTGCAGTTCGCCGACGATGACATTCCGAACCAGTTGGCGCAAATCGAGAACATGGTGACCAAGGGCGCGAAGGTTCTCGTCATTGGCGCCATCGACGGCACGACGCTCTCCGACATCCTGCAGAAGGCGGCCGATGCCGGCGTCAAGGTCATCGCCTATGACCGCCTGATCCGCGATTCCGGCAATGTCGACTATTACGCCACCTTCGACAACTTCCAGGTCGGCGTGCTGCAGGCGACCTCGCTCGTCGAAGGCCTGAAACTCGACAGTGCCACCGAGCCGAAGAACATCGAACTTTTCGGCGGCTCGCCGGACGACAACAACGCCTTCTTCTTCTACGACGGGGCGATGTCCGTTCTGCAGCCTCTGATCGACAGCGGCAAGATCGTCGTCAAGTCCGGCCAGATGGGCATGGACCAGGTCGGCACGCTGCGCTGGGATGGCGCCGTGGCCCAGGCCCGCATGGAAAATCTTCTGTCGTCCGCCTATACGGACGCGAAGGTCGATGGCGTTCTGTCGCCCTATGACGGTCTGTCGATCGGCATCATTTCGGCTCTGAAGGGCGTCGGTTACGGCTCCGGCGACATGCCGATGCCGATCGTCACCGGTCAGGACGCCGAACTGCCGTCGGTCAAGTCGATCCTCGCCGGCGAACAGTATTCCACGGTCTTCAAGGACACCCGTGAACTCGCCAAGGTCACCGTCAACATGGTCAACGCGATCATGGATGGCAAGGAGCCGGAGGTCAACGACACGAAGACCTACGAAAACGGCGTCAAGGTCGTTCCGTCCTATCTCCTGAAGCCCGTTTCCGTCGACAAGTCCAATGCCAAGGAGGTTCTCGTCGGTTCCGGCTACTACACGGAAGATCAGCTCAACAACTGATGCGGCGAACCGGGAGGGTGCGCGACACGCTCGCGCACCCTCTTAATCCAGGCGGCATGCGTCTCGTCGCAATGTCGCTGTAGCACTTTGGCCCGCCGCGTGGTTTTATTTCGTATCGGAGCCGGTCGAAAGAACCGCGCAGCACGGGAGAGCGCCTGCAGTCTCTCCGACTGCAGCTGGAATGGCTGAGTATGGACAATATCATTCTTGAAATGCGGGGCATCACGAAGACGTTTCCGGGCGTCAAGGCCCTGGACAATGTCTCGTTCAAGGTCCGCGAAGGCGAGATCCACGCGCTTGTCGGGGAAAACGGCGCCGGCAAGTCGACCTTGATGAAGGTGCTGAGCGGCGTCTATCCGGCCGGTACCTATGAGGGCGAGATCCATTACGACGGCGAGCCTCGCCGGTTCAGCACGATCTCGGACAGCGAAGAGCTCGGCATCATCATCATCCATCAGGAACTGGCGCTCGTTCCGCTGCTTTCGATCGCCGAGAACATCTTTCTCGGCAACGAGGTGGCCGAAAAGGGCGTCATTCACTGGCCGCAGACCTTTGCCCGCACCCAGGAACTCCTGAAGAAAGTGGGCCTGAACGAGTCTCCCACGACGCTGATCACCGACATCGGCGTCGGCAAGCAGCAGCTGGTGGAAATTGCCAAGGCGCTTTCGAAGAAGGTCCGCCTGCTGATCCTCGACGAGCCGACCGCATCCCTCAACGAAAACGACTCCGACGCGCTTTTGAAGCTGCTTATGGAGTTCCGCAGCCAGGGCATGACGTCGATCATCATCTCTCACAAGCTCAACGAGATTAAGAAGGTTGCCGATCAGATCACCATCCTGCGCGACGGCGGAACGGTAGAGACGCTCGACTGTCATAAGGAAGACATCAGCGAGGACCGGATCATCAACGGCATGGTCGGCCGGGCCATGGAAGACCGCTATCCGCCGCGCGAACCGAAGATCGGCGACACGCTGCTCGAGGTGAAGAACTGGAACGTCTATCATCAGCATCACCGCGACCGGCAGTTTCTGCACGACGTCAGCTTCAAGGTCCGCGCCGGCGAGGTCGTCGGCATCGCCGGACTGATGGGCGCCGGACGCACCGAGACGGCGATGAGCCTCTTCGGCAAGTCCTGGGGCCACAAGATCACCGGCGAGGTGACGATGCATGGCCGGCCGGTGGACGTGAGCACGATTCCCAAGGCCATCAAGGCCGGTCTTGCCTATGTAACGGAGGACCGCAAGCAGCTCGGTCTCGTGCTGATCAACAACATCATGCACAACACCACGCTCGCCAACCTGCACGCGGTCGCATCGAACGGCGTCATCGACGAGCGCAAGGAACGCAAGGTCGCCGCCGAGTATCGCTCGAAGCTCCGCATCCGTTCCCATTCGATCTATCAGGAGACGGTCAACCTCTCCGGCGGGAACCAGCAGAAGGTCGTCCTGTCCAAGTGGCTGTTCACCAACCCCGAAGTCCTCATACTCGATGAGCCGACGCGCGGTATCGATATCGGCGCGAAGTATGAGATCTACACCATCATCAACCAGCTCGCGGCCGAGGGCAAAGGCATCCTGATGATCTCGTCGGAGATGCCGGAGCTGCTCGGGACCTGCGATCGCATCTATGTCATGAACGAGGGGCGCATTGTGGCCGAGCTTTCCAAGGAGGAAGCAAGCCAGGAATCGATCATGCGCGCCATCATGCGTTCAGGGGAGAAACACTAATGGTCGCCGATTCGAGCACCGAAACCACCAAACCGTCGATCGGTGACTACCTCAGGAACAACATTCGCGAATACGGCCTGCTGGTCGCGCTCGTCATAATCATGCTGTTCTTCCAGTTCGTCACCAACGGCGTCCTCTTCAGGCCCGTCAACATCACGAACCTGGTGCTGCAGAACTCGTTCATCGTCATCATGGCGCTGGGCATGCTGTTGATCATCGTTGCCGGGCATATCGATCTGTCGGTCGGCTCCATCGTGGCCTTCATCGGCGCGATTTCGGCGATCATGCTCGTCAAATGGGGCTTGCCTGCCTTCGTGGTCATTCCCGCCTGCCTGATCGTCGGCGGCATCATGGGCGCGGCGCAGGGCTACTGGGTCGCCTATCAGAAGATCCCGGCCTTCATCGTCACGCTGGCCGGCATGCTGGTGTTCCGGGGAATGACCTATGTGGTCCTCGGCGGCCGCCCGATCGGACCGTTTCCGAAGGACTTCCAGATTCTCTCGACGGGATTCGTTCCCGACTTCCTTTATTTCCTCAACCCGAGCCCGGAGACGATCAAGAACATGGTCGCGCTGGTCGCCGTGCTGTTGCTCGTCGGCTATGCGGTCTTTGCCGGGATTCGCAACCGCCGGATCAACGACCAGCACGGCACGGAGAACGAGCCGTTCGCCTTCTTCGCGATCCAGATGGCGGTCATCAGCCTGGTGGCCCTGTTCCTCGGCTTCCAGCTTTCGACCTATCGGGGCCTGCCCAACGTCCTGGTCGTCATGGGCGTGCTGATCGCCGTCTACACCTTCGTCACCACGCGCTCGACGATCGGCCGGCGGATATACGCGATGGGTGGCAACGAGAAGGCGACCAAGCTCTCCGGCATCAATACCGAGCGGCTGACCTTCTACGCCTTCGTGAACATGGGCGCGCTCGCGGCGCTTGCCGGCATGATCATCACCGCGCGTCTGAATTCGGCGACCCCGAAAGCCGGCGTCGGCTTCGAACTCGACGTGATCGCGGCCTGCTTCATCGGCGGGGCGTCCGCCTCGGGTGGCGTCGGCAAGATCACCGGTGCGGTGATCGGCGCTTTCATCATGGGCGTGATGAACAACGGCATGTCCATCATGGGCATCGGCATCGACTACCAGCAATTGATCAAGGGCCTCGTGCTGCTCGCAGCCGTGTTCTTCGACGTTTACAACAAGAACAAGGGCAAGGGCTGACCGGCTTCCGCTCGGCCCCGATGATCGCAACAGAAAAACGCGGCATGTTTGCCGTAACCGGGTGGCGTAAGCCACTCTCGGGCGAAGCGTTGCTTTTCCGCAAGGGAAGGCATTGTGGGAGCCAATTCATCAGGAAGGACAGAACGTGCTGATTTCTCAGGTCAGGAAAGAAGACGGTTCGGTTATCGTCGCCGTGCGGGCCCCGGGCGAGACGGCGCGTGCCGTCAGGGGAGCGGAGAGCGTCTATGCTCTGGCGATGGAAGCGGCCAATAGCGGCAGGAGCCTCAGGGACGTCGTCGACGCCAAGGGCCTTGGCGAAACGATCGATCTCGAGGAAGCCTATTCCCAGGGGCGGCTGCTTTCCCCGATCACGCATCCCGATCCCGCCCATCTGCATCTGACGGGGACCGGGCTCACGCATCTTGGCTCCGCTGCAACCCGCGACGCGATGCACAAGAAGGCGACCGAAGCCGCCGAGGAAACGCTGACCGACTCGATGAAGATGTTCCGCATGGGGCTGGAAGGCGGCAAGCCGAAGTCCGGTGAGAAGGGCGTGCAGCCGGAATGGTTCTACAAGGGCAACGGGACCACGGCTGTGGCCCCCGGCGAGCCGCTCGTGTCTCCGTCCTTTGCGGAGGATGGCGGCGAAGAGCCCGAAATGGCCGGCATCTATGTGATCTCCGACAAGGGCGTCCCCTTCCGGCTCGGCTTTGCGGTTGCCAACGAGTTCTCAGATCACAAGACCGAGCGGGTCAATTATCTGTGGCTCGCACATTCGAAGCTCAGGCAGGCGAGCTTCGGGCCGGAAATCCGCATCGGCGCGGCTCCAGAGGATATTCGCGGGGCATCGCGCATCCTTCGGGGCGGCAAGGTGCTGTGGGAGAAGCCTTTCCTTTCCGGTGAGGCGAACATGTCGCACAGCTTCGCCAATCTCGAATATCACCATTTCAAGTACGGCCTCTTCCGCGCACCGGGAGACATCCACGTCCACATGTTCGGCACGGCGACGCTCTCTTTCGGCGACGGCATCCGCACGGAGGAGGGAGACGTATTCGAGATCGAAGCCAAGGAATTCGGCCTGCCGCTGCGCAATCCGCTGGCGATCGCGGCGGAGGAAGAGGTCGCTGTCCACCAGCTCTGACATATCTCCAATGGCAAGCGCGAGGCAGTGACCGCGGCCGCTTGCGGCAAGAAGACAAGGAGGCTGAAGCCCATGACACTTCACCAGAACCTGATCGCCGGCGAATGGGTCGGCGGAGACGGCGTTGCGAACATCAATCCGTCGAACACCGATGATGTCGTCGGCGAATATGCCCGCGCCAGCGCCGAAGACGCGAAAGCCGCGATCGCCGCGGCCAAGGCCGCCTTTCCCGCCTGGTCGCGCTCCGGCATTCTCGAACGCCATGCGATCCTGAAAAAGACCGCCGACGAGATCCTGGCGCGCAAGGACGAGCTCGGGCGCCTCCTCTCGCGAGAAGAGGGCAAGACGCTCGCCGAAGGTATCGGAGAGACGGTGCGCGCCGGCCAGATTTTCGAGTTCTTCGCCGGGGAAACCCTGCGTCTTGCGGGCGAGGTTGTTCCCTCGGTCAGGCCGGGGATCGGCGTCGAGATCACCCGCGAGCCGGTCGGCGTCGTCGGCATCATCACGCCCTGGAACTTCCCGATCGCCATTCCCGCCTGGAAGATCGCTCCGGCTTTGGCTTACGGCAACACCGTCGTCTTCAAGCCGGCAGAGCTGGTACCGGGCTGTTCCTGGGCGATCGTCGATATCCTCCATCGCGCGGGTCTGCCGAAGGGCGTCCTGAACCTCGTCATGGGCAAGGGCTCCGTCGTCGGCCAGGCAATGCTCGACAGCCCCGACGTCAACGCCATCACCTTCACCGGCTCGACCGCCACCGGGAAGCGGGTCGCCGTCGCCTCGGTCGAACATAACCGCAAGTACCAGCTGGAGATGGGCGGCAAGAACCCGTTCGTCGTACTCGACGATGCCGATCTGTCCGTCGCCGTGGAAGCGGCGGTCAACTCCGCCTTCTTCTCGACCGGCCAGCGCTGCACCGCCTCCTCGCGCATCATCGTTACCGAGGGCATTCACGACCGGTTCGTCGCCGCCATGGGCGAGCGGATCAAGGGGCTCGTCGTCGACGACGCGCTGAAGGCCGGCACCCATATCGGTCCGGTGGTCGATCAGAGCCAGCTCAACCAGGACACCGACTATATCGCCATCGGCAAGCAGGAGGGCGCCAAGCTCGCCTTCGGCGGCGAGGTGATCTCGCGCGACACGCCCGGCTTCTACCTGCAGCCGGCGCTGTTCACCGAGGCGACCAACCAGATGCGCATCTCGCGCGAGGAAATCTTCGGGCCGGTCGCGGCCGTCATCCGCGTCAAGGATTACGACGAGGCGCTCACTGTCGCCAACGACACGCCGTTCGGCCTGTCTTCGGGCATCGCCACCACCAGCCTGAAGCATGCGACGCACTTCAAGCGCAATGCCGAAGCCGGCATGGTGATGGTCAACCTGCCGACGGCGGGGGTCGATTTCCACGTGCCGTTCGGCGGCCGCAAGGCTTCCTCCTACGGCCCGCGCGAGCAGGGCAAATACGCCGCAGAGTTCTACACCAACGTCAAGACAGCCTACACGCTTGCCTGAAGAAACCGGGCGTAAAGCCGGCATGTCCAGCCCGCGCAGGGCGCAAGGAAGGAAGAAATGAAGAAGAAAGCTGAGTGGCCGCGCAAGCTCCGTTCGCAGGAGTGGTTCGGCGGTACTGGCAAGAATGCCATCATGCATCGCTCCTGGATGAAGAACCAGGGGCTTCCCGCCGACACCTTCGACGGGCGGCCGATCATCGGCATCTGCAACACCTGGTCCGAGCTCACGCCCTGCAATGCGCATCTGCGCGACCTCGCCGAGCGTGTGAAGCGCGGGGTCTACGAGGCGGGGGGCTTCCCGGTGGAATTCCCGGTCTTCTCGACCGGTGAAAGCACGCTGCGCCCGACGGCGATGATGTTCCGCAACCTGGCGGCGATGGATGTCGAGGAATCGATCCGCGGCAATCCGGTCGATGGCGTCGTCCTGCTCGGCGGCTGCGACAAGACCACGCCCAGCCTGTTGATGGGGGCGGCAAGCGTGGACATTCCGGCGATCGTCGTATCCGGCGGTCCCATGCTCAATGGAAAGTGGCGCGGCAAGGACGTCGGGTCCGGCACGGCGATCTGGCAGTTTTCCGAAATGGTGAAGTCCGGCGAGATGTCGCTGGAGGAGTTCATGGACGCCGAGCAGGGCATGGCCCGTTCCGCGGGAAGCTGTATGACCATGGGCACGGCCTCGACCATGGCGTCGATGGCCGAAGCGCTCGGCATGACGCTTTCGGGCAATGCGGCCATTCCCGCGGTCGATGCGCGCCGCCGGGTGATTTCGCAGCTTACCGGCCGCCGCATCGTCGAGATGGTCAAAGAGGACCTGAAGCCCTCCGACATCCTGACCAAGGAGGCCTTCGAGAACGCCATCCGCGTCAACGGCGCCGTCGGCGGCTCGACCAATGCGGTGCTGCATCTGCTCGCGCTTGCGGGCCGTGTCGGCGTCGATCTTTCGCTGGACGATTGGGACAGGCTCGGCCGCGATGTGCCGACCATCGTTAACCTGCAGCCCTCCGGCAAATATCTGATGGAGGAGTTCTATTATGCCGGCGGTCTGCCGGTCGTGATCAAGGCGGTCGCAGAGATGGGCCTCCTGCACAACGATGCCATCACCGTCAGCGGCGACACGATCTGGAACGACGTCAAGGCCGTCGTGAACTACAACGAGGACGTGATCCTGCCGCGGGAAAAGGCGCTGACGAAATCGGGCGGCATCGCCGTGCTGCGCGGCAATCTGGCGCCGCGCGGTGCTGTTCTGAAACCTTCGGCCGCCTCGCCGCACCTTATGCAGCACAAGGGCCGTGCGGTCGTATTCGAAAGCATCGAGGACTATCACACACGCATCAACCGTGAGGATCTCGACATCGACGAGACCTGCATCATGGTGCTGAAATATTGCGGTCCCAAAGGCTATCCGGGCATGGCCGAGGTCGGCAATATGGGCCTGCCGCCGAAGGTATTGAAGAAGGGGATCACCGACATGATCCGCATTTCGGATGCGCGCATGTCGGGTACGGCCTACGGCACCGTCATCCTCCATACCGCGCCGGAAGCTGCGGAAGGCGGACCCCTGGCGCTCGTCGAGAATGGCGACATGATCGAGGTCGACATCCCGAACCGCACGCTGCATCTCCATGTTTCCGACGAGGAACTTGCACGACGCCGTGCGGCCTGGGTATCGCCGGTAAAACCGCTCACGGGCGGCTATGGCGGTCTCTATCTCAAGACCGTGATGCAGGCGGATTCCGGCGCCGATCTGGACTTCCTGGTCGGCGCGCGTGGATCGGTGGTCGAGCGCGACAGCCACTGATGCGATGAACCGCGGCGGAGCGTTCGGGTACGAATCTCCGCCGCAACCAAATCACCGGGCGGGCGGTTGCGTACTGCGCCGCCTCGACAAGTTGTGCGCCTTCCGCCTGTTCGTGAAACTTATTCGCGTGTTCGGAATTATCCTCAATCGGGCAATCGCTTTCCGTTGCAAGAGGAAGTGAACATGCGGAAGAAAGCCTTCGTTCTCTCTGTCGGTCTCATGACGAGTCTGACCTTTATTCCCAGTACTCCCGGCTTTGCTCAAAGCGTCGGAGGCAATGGTGGCCTGAACGTCGGAGTGTCCCTCGGAGGTTCGCGGGGCGTCAACGCCAATGTCGGCGCATCGCTTGGCGGATCCAGAGGTGTCAGCGCCGACGTCGATGCGTCCGTCGGAGGATCGCGCGGGGTCAATACTTCGGCCACGGCATCCGTCGGCGGCAGCCGCGGCATCAGCGCCAATGCCAATGCAAATGCGGGTGGGAGCCGCGGCCTCAACAGCACTGTCAGCGCAAATGTCGGCGGCGGCAACGGCATCGACGCCGATGCGGACGTTTCGCTCGGAGGCAGCCGCGGTCTCAACGCCAATGTGAGTGCGAATGCCGGCGGCGGAAGCGGAGCCGGACTGGATGTTGGCCTCGGTCTTGGCGGCGGCAGCGCGGGCGGCGGAGGTGGACCCGGCAACGGCGGCAGCGGTGGCAGCGGTGGCGGACCGGGCGCCGGTGGGGGTGCGGGCGGGATAGGCACCCCCGGCCAGACCCCGATCGCAGCTTTCAACGCCATGTCCCCCAACGAGCGGCGCACGGTACTGAAGCGCTGCCGTGATGTCGTCAGTGGCGGCTATGACCGGGGACTGGTCGCTCTTTGCCGGATCCTGCAGTCGACTGCATCGCGGTAAGTGGAGCTGAAGGGCTACCTGGATCCTTTCACGCTTTCAATGAAACGGGAAATGATCCAGGTACTTCCACAACAGAGCATTTCAATGGAAACACTGAAATGCTCTACCCATTTTAATCGATGCACTTGCGGACGGAAAACCCGTTACACACTTCTCCCGGAAGTGCTCTAAGGGCCGCTTCAATTCTGAGCTTGGCTCTGTCCTTGCTGCTCGACCGTCACGGCCACCTTCAGGGTCTCGGTGCCTGTACCGTGCACCAGTCCCGACACCGGCGAAGCATCGCGGTAACATAGTCCCGAGGCGATGCGGACATAGCGGTCGTCCGGGCAGACCTTGTTGGCGGGATCGAACCCGACCCAGCCAAGGCCGGCAATGTGCACGTCGGCCCAGGCGTGGCTTGCGGTCTGCTGCGGATGATCCTCCATCATGAGATAGCCGGAGACGTAGCGTGCGGGCAGGCCAAGGGTGCGCGCGGCAGAGATCAGGATATGGGCATGATCCTGGCATACGCCCTTGCCGCGCTCCAGTGCCTCCTCGGCGGAGGTCCCGACCTGGGTCTCGCCCGGTTCGTAGCGTACGGTCTCGTGAATGATCGCCATAAGCGCGTGCATGCGCTCGAGTTCAGTGGCGCCTCCGGCGGCTTTCGCGAGCTCGCGGATCCGCTTGCCCGGCTTGGTCAGCGGGGTTTCGCGGGCGTAGAGCCACAGCGGCACATAGGATTGGTGAGCGCCGAATACGCCGGCCCGGTCCTCCGTTTCGACTTCGCCTCTCGCCTCTACGCAAAGGGTCGTTCGATCGGCGTCGACGCTGACGAGATGCGTGCGGTTGCCGAACTGGTCGTCATAGCTCACTTCGATGGCTGCCCCGTCCACCAGCGTCTTCCAGTTCCGCACCGTCTGGCCCGGCAGATTCACCGGCGTGAGGCGCAGGCGCTGCAATGCGTATTGTACCGGTTGGTCGTAATGATACTCGGTCGTGTGGCTGATTTTCAGATACATCTACGCCCCCTGAAGCTCATTGATAGAACCGGTAACCATCTGAGATTTCCCGGCCGAGGCGATTGTTCTGGCTGATGAACTCCTTGAGATATTGGTGTAGCCCCTGATCCATGATTTCCGCGATCGACTGGCTGCGCAGCAAGCCGAGCGTCTGCTCGGCGGTCTCGTGGGCCGCGTGCCGCTCGCCGTATTCGCGCGCGAGATAACCGAGATTGGAGACGAGCTTGTCGTAGCAATAGGCCAGCGAGCGCGGCATGCGGCCGTTTGCGATCAGGAAGTCGGCAATATTTGCGGGCCTGAGTTCGGCATCATAGACCCAGCCATAGGAGCGGTGTGCGGAGACCGAGCGCAGGATCGATTCCCATTGGACGTTGTCCATGGACGATCCGACCGCGGAGACTGCCGGCAGAAGCACGTAATATTTGACGTCGAGGATGCGTGCGGTGTTGTCGGCCCTCTCGATGAAGGTGCCGATGCGAGAGAAGTTGAAAATCTCGTTCCTGAGCATCGTGCCGTGGAAGGCGCCCCGGATAAGCCCGGCCCGCCGTTTGATCGTATCGATGATCTCCGGCATGTCGGTGGTCTTCGCCCTCCTGGCGAGGATCCCCTTCATTTCGATCCAGCATTCGTTGATCGCTTCCCATGTCTCGCGCGTGAGCGCCGTGCGGACCATGCGGGCGTTGTTGCGCCCGGCCTCGATGCACGACATCACGCTTGACGGGTTGGCGCGATCACGCAGGAGGAAGTCGATCGCGTCGCCGCTGGTCAACCCTTCGTGGACCTCGTCATAGAGCTCTCGCACGTCCGCGCTTTGCAGCACCCCGTCCCAGTCGTCCTCGGCCGCTTCGCTGCGCGTGAGCGACATGCGCAATCCGGCGTCGATGAGGCGGGCGCTGTTCTCCGCGCGCTCGATATAGCGGAACATCCAGTAGAGGCCGTTCGCAGTTCTTCCCAGCATGGCCTCAGTCCTCCAGCACCCAGGTATCCTTGGTCCCGCCGCCCTGGCTGGAATTCACCACCAGGGAGCCTTCTTTCAGGGCCACACGGGTCAGGCCGCCCGGAATGATCTGAACCTTGTCGGAGACGAGCACATAGGGACGCAGATCGACGTGGCGCGGCGCAATGCCCTTTTTGACCATGATGGGCACCGTCGAGAGCGACAATGTCGGCTGGGCGATGTAGTTGCCGGGGCGGGATTTGAGCTTCTCGGCAAAGGCTGCACATTCCTTTTTTGTCGCGGTCGGGCCGACGAGCATGCCGTAGCCGCCGGAGCCGTGAACCTCCTTGACGACGAGCTTGGCGAGATGCTCGAGCACGTATTTGAGGCTCTCCGGTTCCGAGCAGCGCCAGGTGGGCACGTTTTCGAGCAGGGGTTTGCGGCCGGTATAGAACTCGACGATTTCCGGCATGTAGGAATAGATCGCCTTGTCGTCGGAAATGCCGGTGCCGGGGGCATTGGCGATGGTGATGTTGCCGGCGCGATAGACATCCATGATCCCCGGTATCCCGAGGGCGGAATCCGGGCGGAAGGTGAGGGGGTCCAGGAAATCGTCGTCGACGCGCCGGTAAAGTACGTCGATCGCCTCGTAGCCGCGCGTCGTGCGCATCTTTACCCTGCCGTCGATGACGCGCAGATCCGAGCCCTCCACCAGTTCGACGCCCATCATATCCGCCAGGAACGCGTGCTCGTAGAAGGCCGAGTTGTAGATCCCGGGCGTGAGGACGGCAACGCGCGGCTTGCCCTCGCAGCCGGCCGGGGCGAGCGAGGAAAGGCTCTGGCGAAGCAGATTGGGATAGTTCTCCACCGGCCGCACGCGGTTCTGGTGAAACAGCTCCGGAAACATCTGCATCATGGTTTCGCGGTTTTCCAGCATGTAGCTGACACCGGAGGGCGTGCGGGCATTGTCCTCCAGAACATAGTACTGGTCTTCGCCGGTGCGTACGATGTCGGTACCGACGATGTGGGTGTAGACGCCGCCCGGCGGCCGGAAGCCGATCATCTGCGGAAGGAAGGTGTCGTTCTTCTCGATCAGTTCGCGCGGGATGCGCCCGGCGCGGATGATCTCCTGCTTGTGATAGATGTCGTCGAGAAAGGCGTTGAGCGCGATGACGCGCTGTTCGATGCCTTGGGCGAGCCGGCGCCATTCGCGCCCGGAGATGATGCGGGGTATGAGATCGAAGGGGATCAGTTTTTCGGAGGAATCCGCGTGTCCGTAGACTGCGAAGGTGATGCCCGTCTTACGAAAAATCTTTTCGGCTTCCTTCGATTTCGCGATGAGCCGGTTTCTGTCCTGACTGGCATACCATTGATGATAGGTCGAATATGGCTGGCGCGGACTGCTGTCCGCATTGATCATTTCGTCAAATACCAAAGGCGTGATCCCCTTATTTTCGACCATTTGAATACAACGCAGAGTGCAATGCAAGAAGCGTGCACATTTGCGATCGAAGAATTTTGGCGGGTGGCGGCGCGGCCGTTCCCGGCGTTTCCGGGCGAAAACCGGGGCAGGGGCACGCGCAGCCTGGACTTCGGGCTGCGCAGAAAAAACAGGCTGATGCCCGGATTTTAGGCCCATAGGATTCGAGGAGACGCGTTCAGCAGGTTGTGGAGCGGCCGTTCCGATTCGCTGATACTATCAATCAGAAAAATTCCTTTGACCGGGCGCTGTCGCCGCTCTATCGCGGCAGCGGCGATCCTGCTCGGATCGTCCCTATCCATTTGCTCAGGAAAGATTTCATGCTCGCCCGCCTGGCCCCGGCCATCTTCGTGCTGCTCTGGTCGACAGGCTGGGTCGTTGCAAAATATGCGGCCATCTTCGCCGATCCGCTGACCTTCCTGGCGCTGCGCTACAGCTTCGCCATTCTGCTCTTCATCGGCTTCTGTCTCCTGAGCGGCGCGCGCTGGCCGCGCTCGGCGACGGCGATCGGCCATGCCGTCGTGTCCGGCGTCTTTCTCCACGGCCTCTATCTCGGTGCCGTATGGTGGG
The DNA here is from genome assembly GCF_035610345.1 of Sinorhizobium meliloti. Next base: position 1,031,111 of record NZ_CP141213.1, read on the forward strand.
CGATCGGGCAGGGCGTGCCCGCGGCGATCTCCGGCATCATCGCCGGCTTGCAGCCCCTGATGACGGCTGCGGTCGCGCCTTGGCTGATCGGCGAAAAGTTGGCGGGCCAGCAGAAGCTGGGCCTTATCCTCGGCTTTTGCGGCATCGCGCTTGCGGTTGCGCCGAAAATGCTGGCGATCGACTCGGCCGCAACGCCGATCCACCTGCTGCCGCTGGCCGTCAACGTTCTCGGCATGGCCGCCGTCACCTACGGGACGCTTTATCAGAAACGGTATCTGCAGACTGGCGACATCCGGTCGATTGCAGCGTTGCAATACGTGGGAGCGCTTCTCGTGACCATCCCTCTGGCGCTCATGCTCGAGGACCTGCGGGTCACCTGGAATATCGAACTTGTCGCGGCGCTCGCCTGGTCGGTGCTGGGCCTCTCGATGGGAGCGATCGCACTCCTGCTCTATCTCATTCGGCGGGGGCAGGTATCGCGCGCGGCATCGCTGATTTATCTGGTGCCGCCGCTCGCCGCCGGCGAGGCGGCTCTGTTCTTCGGAGAAGCGCTGACCTGGCCGATGATCATCGGCACGGTAATTGCCGTCACAGGGGTCTATCTCACCAACCGCAAGCCGGCCAACGGAACAGCCGCGAGCGACAGCGCAAAGGAAGCGCAGGCGGTTTGACGAACGCGATGACGGGGTGCACTCGAAGCCCTGTCGATCGCACTGCCCGGTATCGTCGGTCGCAACTCATGGTGTGGGCGGTCGAACGGGTCCGACCGGGTCCGGGTCGGAGGTCATGCAGCGGATCGCTGTCCCGATGATCGGCGGAATGCTATCCTCGACGATCCTCACCTTGGTGGTCATTCCGGCTGTGTATGGCCTCGTGAAGGGCTGGCGGCTGCCCTCACCGGGTGCATCGACGAAAGCCGACCATTTCAACGCCGCACAACACGCGTACAATGGAGAGCAGCGATGAGAAGAAGAGCGTTTCTGATTTCCGCGGCCGCGACCGCGTCGGTTTGGATGATCGGGCCGGCCTTGGCAGCCGGGCGCGAAATGGTCGTCTACAAGGACCCCAATTGCGGCTGCTGCCATGAGTGGGCCGCGGCGATGAAGGGAGCCGGCTTCCAGGTAAAGATCGAGAACGTCGACGACCTGTCTGCGATCAAGCAGCGCCATGCGATCCCGGATGAGATGCAGGGTTGCCATACCGCCGTGGTCGGCGGGTATTACGTGGAGGGCCACGTGCCGCTCGATGCCGTCGAAAGGCTTCTCGCCGAGCGTCCGGACATTGCCGGCATCGCGGTCCCGGGCATGCCCGTCGGATCGCTGGGCATGGGAGACGACCCTCGCGCATCCTATGACGTGTTCGCGGTGAACAGGGACGGCACCAGCGCGATCTATCAGTCTGTCAGACCCAAGGGCTGACCGGCGCAGGTGATGCAGGGTGTCGAAACGGCGGGGATCTACCCGCCGTTCCACGACGCTTGGCGCCTAAGAGCGTTCAATGAATTGAAACACCAAACATTCTAAGTCTTTGACGCTACGCACTTATCCTCGAAGTGCTCTAGCGCTGATGGCCGCGACCGTCGGCACGCTGCGGTCGATTGCCGCCGCCATTGCGTTCGCCGGACTGTTCGCTTCCGCGGCGGCCGGCCTGCTGTGGTCCGGGCCGCCCATGGTGCTTCTGCGCCTTGTGATTGCGGTGGCCTTCCGGCCTTCCGTCCGCCGGTCCATGCCCGGCAGCGCGCTGGTCGCGGCGCTCGTGCGAGCGCTCGTCGCGCAGCAGGTCGTCGCCGGCGAATCCGCCCGCTGCCGCCTGGCGCTGCGGCCGATCGCGGCGAGGTCCGCCCTGGCGCTGTCCTGCGCCATTGCCGCGAGCCTGGCCGTTACCGCGAGGCTGACCGTTGCCGCGGCCGCCACGGCCCTTGGAGGGGCGGGCCTGGTCGGCCGGCGCTTCGCCGCTGGCGACAGCGATCTGGATGCCCATCAGCTTTTCGATGTCGCGGAGCAGGCGGATTTCGTCCGGCGCGCAGAAGGCGATCGCGATGCCGTCTCGGCCGTTGCGGGCCGTACGGCCGATACGGTGCACATAGGCGTCGGGCACTTCCGGCAGGTCGTAGTTGTAGACGTGGGTGACGCCCGGAATGTCGATCCCGCGGGCGGCCACGTCCGTCGCCACGAGCACGCGGATCTCACCGTCGCGGAATGCCTTCAGCGCACGCTCCCGCTGACCCTGGCTCTTGTTGCCATGGATCGAGGCGGCCTTGAAGCCGACATGGTCGAGATGCTTCATCAGCTTCTCGGCGCCATGCTTGGTGCGGCTGAAAATCAGCGACAGCCCATCGGGATTGGCAGTCAGCGTCTGCTTCAGGATCGTCGTCTTCAGGTCCTTGCCGGGGACGAAATGCACATATTGTTCGACCTTGTCGGCGGCTTTGCCCGGAGGCGAGACTTCGACCTTGACCGGGTCGGTCAGGTATTCGCCGGCAAGCTCGGCAATCAGCTTGGGCATGGTTGCCGAGAAGAGCAGCGTCTGACGGTTCTTCGGCACCAGCTTGGAAATCTTGCGCAGGTCATGGATGAAGCCGAGGTCAAGCATCTGGTCGGCCTCGTCGAGAACGAGATAGCGAGCCTGGGTCAGCGTCACCGCCTTGCGCGAAACGAGGTCGAGCAGGCGGCCAGGGGTCGCGACGAGAATGTCGACGCCACGGGCGAGCTGTTCGGTCTGCTTGTTGATCGAAACGCCACCGACGACGAGGCCGATCTTGAGCGGGCTCTTCTTCACGAAAAGCTTCAGGTTGGTCGCGATCTGATTCACCAGTTCGCGCGTGGGGGCAAGCACGAGCGCGCGGATGTTGCGCGGATCGGGACGTCTGCCATCGGCGACGAGCTTTTCGATCATCGGCAGGCCGAATGCAGCGGTCTTGCCGGTGCCCGTCTGCGCAAGGCCGATCAGGTCATGGTCTTTCAGGACCAGCGGAATGGCTTGAGCCTGAATGGGCGTCGGCTTTTCGAAACCATTGGCGGAGAGTGTCGCCACAATGTGCTCGGAGAGGCCAAGCTCTTTGAAAGTGGTCAATGCATATACCTTTCGGGGCGCCAAACGCTCTCGCCGGAACAGCAGGATGCGGTTCCGGTGTCATCTGGCGTCAAGAACCCCGCGTGAATTGGGAACTTGTGGGTTAATAGAAAATCGTCAGGCGCCTGTGCTGCCGCAGAGGGCGGCGATGTTTCGCGCTTTTCCTTCTTCACGGCTTCGAAGTGATGCCGAGGGCGCGCTCACGCGGCGGCCGGAAGGTGACGCAGGCCTTAGATCGTTGTTTTGCGCCGGAAAGTCAAGCTGCATCTTTTCGCAGCTGCGAAAGCATGCCGTCTCGTCGCGCCGGCAGGCGCGAAACGGCGCCCCCGGGCGAAAGGGCATGACCACACGCCTGCATCCGCGCCATAGCCGGCAAAGAAGCAGCGCGTCACCTATGTTCCCCTTGCAGAAGAAGGGCCTGAGCGTACAATCTAGCCGCTTGACCTCGCCGATTGTCGGCTGCTGACGGGCTGGTGATGCGAGCGGGCCGCGCGACACGGAATGCGCAGATGTTCGGCGGCAAGGAACCTGACGCGGCCTCAGCCGTTCTGTCCGTGTACCTCGCCAACCTATCTGCCATCTACACGGGGAGACAATAGTGCGGAACCGGATCTGGATTTTGACAGCCGATGGAAACACGGCGCGCATCGTGAAGGACGTCAACCTGCTGAAGGATGGCAGGCAGCAGCCGGAGGAGGAGACATTTCAAATCGAGACCAAGCGTCGCCAGGACATCATGGCCGACAAACCCGGACGCAGCCATTCGTCCGTCGGTCACGGCCGTTCGGCGATGGAATATAGCAGCGACCCCGTACGTGAGGAGCAACATCGCTTCGCCGTGGAGATCGCCGGGAAGCTCGAACACTATGCCCACGACCAGGCCTTCGAAAATCTCGTGATTTGCGCGGCACCCAGGACGCTCGGCGACCTGAGGAAGCTGCTCTCGCACCAGGTCAAGGAAAAGACCCTTGCCGAGATCGACCGCAATTGCGTCGCGGTTCCGACCGATCAGTTGATCGCGACGGTCAAGTCCGTAGTCTTCCCCGGATAAGCACGTCCGGATTCGGGCAATCAGGCTTTGTCGCCGCGCAGCATCTCCCGCTTGCCGGCAAAGCCGGGACGACGTTCGACGGTGAAACCCGCCGCCGCCAGGTTGCGGCGGACAAAGCCGGCTGCGGCATAAGTCGCGAAGCTGCCGCCTGAGACGGTCCTGTCGAACACCAGCCGCATGAGTTCTTCCGACCACATGTCCGGATTGCGAGAGGGTGCGAAACCGTCGAGATACCAGGCGTCGAAGTCCGGAGGGGAGGCCGACACGCCGTCGAACGCCGTGCCGATCACCACCGTGAGCCGAACCTCTTCGCTGAATGCGATGTCGACCTGGCCGGCCGGGTTCGTGGGCCAATTGGCAACGAGCGCCTGCCGCTCTTCGTCGATTTCCGGCCAATGCGCCAGCGCCCGGCCGATATCCACGGCTTGCATGGGAAAGCGCTCGAAGGAAACGAAATGGAGGCTCCTGGCCGCGGCCGGCGATTGTTTCCAGCGGCGCCAGGTTTCGCAGAAATTGAGCCCCGTGCCGAAGCCGAGTTCGCCGATCGTGAACGGGCCGCCCGCCTGCCAGCGTTCCGGCAGCCGGTTGCCGGCAAGAAAGACGTGGCCGCATTCGAGCCGCCCGTCGGTGCGGCAATAAAAGTGATCGCCAAATTCCTTCGAATAGGGCATATCGCCCTCGTGCCATTCGAGGTTTTGCCGCGAGGGTGAAGGGCTCTGGCCGGGATCGGTTCCTGTCATGGTGAACCCGATAATTCTCCGGCCCGGGAAGGTCAATCGATGTGCGAAGTTTTGATCGTGGGCGGCGGCGTCATGGGGCTCTGGGCCGCCGTGATGGCCGCCCGCGCCGGGTTCGCGACGCGGCTCCTCGAGCGCAGGCTGATCGGTTCCGGCGCGAGCGGCGGTCTCCTCGGCGCGCTCATGCCGCATATGCCCGACCGGTGGAACGAGAAGAAGCAGTTCCAGTTCGATGCCCTGGTGTCGCTCGAAGGCGAGATTGCCGAGCTTGAAACAGCCACGGGCCTGTCGGCAGGCTATCGTCGCTGCGGCCGTGTCATGCCCCTCGGTAAGCCGCATCTGCGGGAGATCGCCCTTGGTCGCGAGCAGGATGCGGCGCAGAATTGGCATACTCCGGCACGCCCGTTCCATTGGCAAGTCCGCGATGCCGATGCAGTCGGTTGGCCGGCCGCCGATGCGGCGCCCTTCGGTGTCGTCAATGACACGCTGGCAGCCCGGTTGGCGCCGCGCAGCCTGCTTGCGATGCTGCGGGCTGCCTTGGACCAGTTTCCGCATGTCCGATGCGAGGAAGGGGCGGAAGTCGTCTCGCTCGACCCGGCGGTCGGCCGGCTTGCGCTAGCCGACGGGCGCGATTTGACCTTTGAGCGCCTGATCCTCGCCGCGGGCGTCGAAAGCTTCTCCTTCATCGACCGTTTGACCCAGCCGCGGCGGGCGCCGAGCGGCGGTGCGGTCAAAGGACAGGCCGCGCTGCTTCGCGCCGACATCGATCCGGCCTTGCCCATCATCTTTGCCGACGGTCTCTATGTCGTCCCGCATGAAAGCGGCCACGTGGCGGTCGGCAGCACGAGCGAGAACCGGTTCGAGGAACCCTTTTCCACCGATGGCCAGCTCGATGCACTGCTTGCCCGCGCAACGGCTCTTGCGCCCGCATTGCGCGGCGCCCCGGTGGTCGAGCGCTGGGCGGGCCTGCGCCCCAGATCTACGGGGCGCGAACCCATGGTCGGCCGTCACCCCGATCACGAACGGGTCTTCGTGCTGACGGGCGGCTTCAAGGTGAGCTTCGGATTGGCGCATGCTCTGGCGCGATCCGTGGTCGACGAGATTGCCGGCCGTCCAGCCGTCGCGCTTCCGGAAACGTTCCACTGTGCGCACCATATCGCGGCATTGCGATAGGCGAGGCAGGCTTCACGACCCCGTTATGGCCTGTGCAATTCGTCAATCTGTCACGCAAATCACTTAACACGCCGCCATTGGATCTCGAACGGGATGCGGGCCATTCCGCTTTCACGGACTTCCGGAGCTTGCGCCATGCGCTATGCGATCTGTTTCACCCCGCCGATGGGAGACCCGCTTTCTGCGGCGGCTGCCAGCTGGCTCGGCCGCAGCGTCTATTCCGGGGAGGCCGTGGAACTGCCGTCGATTGCCGGCCTCGCCGTTTCGGAGATGGCCTTCTACACGGCCGTTCCACGCCGCTTCGGTTTTCATGCGATGATCATGGCGCCCTTCCGCCTGAAGCCGGATATGGACGAAGCGCAATTGCTCAAGGCGATGATGCTCTTCACGAGCGGGGAGACGCCGTTTCAAATCGAGCGGCTGGAGGTTGCACGCCTCAGCCAGTGCTGGGGGTTGATGCCGGAGGTGCCCAGCCAGTCGATGCATCTGCTCGCCGCTCGCGTCCTGCAGGCGCTGGACCGGTTCCGCGCTCCGCTGAGTGAAGACGATATCGAGCGGGCGGACCCGGACAGGCTCACGGCTCCGCAATTCACCAATCTGCATCGCTGGGGCGATCCCCATGTGATGGACGAGTATCGTTTCCACATGCCGCTGACCGGCCCCCTGAACGGCGACGTGGGGCGGCGGGTTGAGGCACCCTTGCGCGGATTGTTCGAACCGCTGCTGACCGAACCGCTCCTGATCGGCAGCCTCGCTCTGTTCATCGAGCACGAGCCCGGAGCGCCGATGCGCGTGCATTCGCAGCATCCGCTTGGAAAGATTTCCGCGCGCCCGCGCGCCAAGGCAGGACTGTCGATCGGGCAGCGCCCCGGCCTCGACACTCGGGCCACGCCGCCGGTCGCGCTGACCGCCTCGCTTCCCGGCGGGCCGTAACTTCGGAATCGCCATTTTTCCCATCTCGACAATCCGGTGCGGGATGCTACCGTTCCGGAAAAGTCGAAGGGTGAAATCATGTCCGAGAATTCCTATCCGCGCGACCTCGTCGGCTATGGACGCAGGCCGCCTGAGGTGCGTTGGCCGGGCGACGCCAATATCGCCGTGCAGTTCGTGCTGAACTATGAGGAGGGCGGCGAAAGCTGCATTCTCGACGGCGATCCGGCGTCCGAATGTCTGCTGTCGGAGATCGTCGGCGCTCAGCCATGGGCTGGACAGCGAAACCTCAATATGGAGTCGATCTACGAATATGGCGCCCGCGCCGGCTTCTGGCGGTTGTGGCGGATGTTCACGAGCCGGGGCGTGACGCTGACGGTCTATGGCGTGACGCTTGCCATGGCACGCAATCCGGAAGCCGTCGCCGCCATGAAGGAGGCCGGCTGGGAGATCGCCAGCCACGGCCTGCGCTGGCTCGAATACAAGGACGTTCCCGAAGACATCGAGCGCCAACACATCCGCGAGGTCGTGCGGCTGCACACCGAACTGACCGGCGAGCGTCCGCTCGGCATCTATCAGGGCAAGCCCTCGGCAAACACGCTCAAGCTCGTACTGGAGGAGGGCGGCTTCCTCTATTCCTGCGACTCCTATGCCGACGAGCTTCCCTATTGGGTCCCCGGACTGACGCCGGGCAATCCGCATCTCATCATTCCCTATACGCTCGACGCCAACGACATGCGTTTCGCGACCAATCAGGGTTTCAACTCCGGCGACCAGTTCTTCACCTATCTCAAGGACACGTTCGACGTGCTCTATGCGGAGGGCAAGGAAGGCAGCCCGAAAATGATGAATATCGGCCTGCACTGCCGCCTGGTCGGGCGTCCCGGTCGCGCTGCGGCGCTCGCGCGGTTCATCGACTATGTGATGTCCCACGACAAGGTCTGGGTGCCGCGCCGCATCGACATCGCGCGCCACTGGTACGAACATCACAAACCCAACGGTACGCGCTGATGTCGGGGCGCGATGATTTCATCAAACGCTTCGGCGGCATCTTCGAGCACTCGCCCTGGGTGGCGGAACGCGCCTATGACCGTGCGGCTTCCTCCGGCTTGACCGCAGGCAATGTCCACTCGGCGCTCTGCAACGCATTCCGCGCGGCTTCCCCGGCCGAACGACTCCGGGTATTGCGGGCACATCCCGATCTCGCAGGCAAGCTTGCGGTGGCCGGCGGGCTCACGGCCGATTCGAAAGCCGAGCAGGCGTCTGCCGGTCTCGACCGGCTCTCCGCCGAAGAGCATGCGCGCTTCACCGGGCTGAACACGACCTACACCAGGAAATTCGGCTTTCCTTTCATCATCGCGGTGAAGGGGTTGACCAAGGAAGACATCCTCGCTGCTTTCGAGAGGCGCATTGACAATTCCAAGGAAGAGGAATTTGAAACGGCCTGTGCCGAGGTGGAACGGATCGCCCGCCTGCGGCTCCGATCCATGCTTCCGGGAGACGACAATGCCTGACACCATTCCTGATCTGTCCGACCGCGCGACGGGGATGACGCGTTCAGCGTCCGAGCCTTCGGGCGCCAGCGCACAGAGCGCCGGAACGGCAGGCTGATGTCGCATATGCTTTCGATCGAGCCTCTGACCAGGGAGGCTTTCGCGCCGTTCGGCAGCATCATCGAGGCCGACCCGGCCTCGATGCGCTTCATCAACGGCGGCAATACCGAGCGGTTTCACGCGCTCGCACGTGTCGATGCGGCGGGAGAGGGCGCCGGCGTCATCATCAACATCTTTCGCGGGCAGCCCCGGGCATTTCCCTATTCCGTGACGATGATGGAGCGCCACCCGCTCGGCAGCCAGAGCTTTTCGCCGCTCCGGGACCGGCCGTGGCTGGTTGTGGTCGCCGAGGATGAAGGCGACCGTCCCGGCCGGCCGAGAGTCTTCCTCGCGAATGGCAGGCAGGGTGTCAATTACGGCCGCAATGTCTGGCATCATCCGTTGATGTCAGTGGGCGCCGTCAGCGAGTTCATCGTCGTCGACCGCGAGGGGCCGGGCAACAACCTGGAAGAGTTCCATTACGACGAGGCTTTCGTCATTCCCGATCCATCCAAAGGGTGAACGCGATGAGCAAGTCAGGCCGCCTGACGACCCATGTTCTCGACACCGCGCTCGGCAGACCCGCCCACGGGCTGAAGATCGATCTCTACCGGCTTGAAGGCGATGCGCGGCACCTGATCCGTACGGTCCATACCAATAGTGACGGCCGCGTCGACGAGCCGCTCATGAAAGGGGACGGATTTGCGACCGGGACCTACGAACTGGTCTTCCATGCCGGTGACTATTTAAGGTCAACCGGCGTGACGCTTCCGGATCCCGCCTTTCTCGAGCTCGTTCCCCTGCGCTTCGGCATTGCAGATGCCGACAGCCATTACCACGTGCCGCTGCTGCTCTCGCCTTACGGCTATTCCACCTATCGCGGCAGTTGATAACGCGTCGGCGGAAAGGTCGCCGGCAGGACATGACGGATGAAGACTACGACGCCCATGCCTTTGCAAGCCGCAAAGCAGCCCACGATGGGCTGCTGAGTGGCACAGCCACTACGAGAAATGCGGCTGGCCGATGGAGTGGCCAACCCCTCGTGGGCCGCATCTCAAGTCAGGGCCATGCCGCCATCGACATGAAGCTCGACCCCATTGACAAAGCTTCCCGCATCGGAGGCTAGGAAAAGAGCGGCGCGCGCCAACTCCTCCGGTCGACCAAGCCGGCCGGCGGGGATCAAGGAAGCCATGCTTTCTTCGAAAGCCGGCCGCTCGGCCTCCGATACGCCCAGTTTGGCGAGGATTTCGGTTTCGACCGGTCCCGGGCTCAGGATGTTTACGCGAATCCTGCGCGACCTGAATTCGAGCGCCCAGTTCTTAGCAAAGGCGGCGGTTGCTGCCTTTGAACCGGCATAGACGGTGTGATCCGGAAGAATTTTCGTGGCCGCGAGCGAGCTTGTGACGATGATGCTTCCGCCGTCGCGAATCAAAGGGGCCATCGTCTGCACGCCGAAAAACACGCCGCGCGTATTGATTGCGAAATGCCGGTCATAGTCTTCCGGAGTCACGTCCGCGGAGGGAGTGAGATTGATGACCGCAGCATTGGCCATGTAGATGTCCAGTCCGCCGAAGCGGCTCTTCACGGTGTCCGCGAGCCTGCGATGATCGGCACGGTCGGCCGCGTCGCCCACGAAGCCGATGGCCGACGGACCGATTTCCTGTACGGCCCGATCTACAACATCCTGGCGCCGTCCGGTAATGATGACCTTCGCCCCTTCTTTCGCGAACAGCTGAGCAGTTGCCTTGCCGATCCCGCTGTTACCGCCGGTGATCACGGCGACCTTGTCTTTGAGGTGGTGCATTGTTTATCTCCTTTCGACGAGAAACCAGATAAACGGTGCCGCCCGAGATAATTAGATCATGGGCGGGCACATGAAATGTGCCGCGGAGGCGCAATTGCCGAACCTTCTCAACGAAATTTCCGGGCTGATGGCTTTTGTGCGGACGGTAGAGGCCGGATCGTTCAGCGCTGCGGCCCGCGACCTGCGAACAACACCGTCGGCGGTGTCGAAAGGGGTTGCACGCCTGGAAAAGAAAATCGGTACCCGGCTCTTCCTGCGCTCCACGCGCGCCCTGATGCTTACCCAGGATGGTCAGTTGTTGTTCGAGCGCGTTGCGCCGCTGTTGCGGGATTTGGGGGCAAGTGAAGAGGCGATCAGATCAGACATCGTACCCTCCGGCCGCTTGCGCATCAGCATGCCGAACGAAATGGCCCCTCTACTGCTGCCTCGTCTCTTCGGAAGTTTCGCAGCCGACTATCCGAACCTGCATATCGAAGTCGGCCTGACAGACCGGTTTGTCGATCTGATCAGGGAGGACTACGATGTTGCGTTGCGCGTCGGGAATTCCGCTCCGGGGGATTATATGGTTCGTCACCTGGCTGACCTGCCGATGACGATTGTCGGGTCTCCGACCTTCCTTGAAACCTGGGGAAATCCTGCGACCGCCGAAGCGCTGGCAGCTCTGCCCTTCGCCCGCTATGTTCTGGGCGGTATCACTCAGCCAATGCGTCTGCCGGATGGGACGAGCTTCATACCCTCGGGGCGCGTCGATTGCGACTCAGGAACCGCGCTCATTCAGGCTGCGCTTAGTGGGCTCGGAGCGGCCTATCTTTTGCGGTGTCTCGTAGCGAAAGACCTGGAAGGAGGCAGGCTTGTTGCACTCGCGACAGGTTTTTCGTTTCCCAGCGCTCCGTTTAGTGCCCTGCACGCCTTTGGAGGCACGGTGCCGTCGCGGGTAAAACTAGTCTGCGATTTTATCGCCCGGGAGGCAAAAGCCATCGCCGTCATCTGAGCAGCGGTGTCGGGTGGTCAAGCCCCTGCTTCCGCCCTCTCGCGCACCGTCGGGGGCAAGGTTTCCCATACCCTGATCAGTTCGGCAATGGAACGGACCTCCATCTTACGCATTACGTTGGCACGATGCAGCTTGACCGTGGCCTCGCTGATGCCAAGGTCGAAGGCAATTTGCTTGTTGAGGCGTCCGCGCGTCACCACCTCGCGTAGGACTTCCCGCTCGCGTCGCGTCAGTGTGTTCAAACGTTCAACATTGCGCTTGACCACGACCGCTACCGCTCGCTGGCTTTGATCCAACGCGATAGCGGCTATGACCGCATCGAGCAACGTCCGGTCCGACACGGGCTTGGTGAGGAAATCCACTGCGCCATCCTTCATCGCTCGAACCGTCGTCGGAATGTCGCCGCGACCGGTCAGGAAAATGATGGGCTTGGCAATGCCGCGCTCGGCCAGGTGGTGCTGGAGATCGAGCCCGCTTTCTCCTGGCATGTGGACGTCGAGAATCAGGCAGCCCGGGCCATCCAATATGTCGACGGCGTTCAGCAGTTCCTGAGTCGAGGCGAAACTGGCGGGCTGAAAGCCCGCCGAGAGGATCAACTCGGACAAACCCTCTCGCACGGCTGCATCGTCATCGACGACGACGACAATTGATTCGGCTGAACTTTCTTTGCCTTGTGGCAACAGGAGGGCTGATGTTCCAGCCGAATGGCCAAGTCTCATGTCACCCTCTATCTCTCGATTTTTGCAACGCTTTGCTGACAGCGACCAGCAGGTCAGGAGCGTCGAAGGGCTTACGGAAAAAGCCGTTAACGCCCTGGGCGCGATCCTGGTCAGCGATTTCGTGGCGACCTGTAGTCAGGAATACCGGCAACTCCGGATAGGCACTCTTCACCCGCTCACGAAGTTCGAAGCCATTCATGCGGGGCATCCCGATGTCGGTTATGAGCAGGTCCAGACTCGAAAGTCCGTGATCGAGCAGGCCGCTCGCCGAATCAAAGCAACGGGCGGTATATCCAGCGGATTCCAGAAGCTCCTCCAGTGAGTCAAGCAGCCTTGGATCGTCGTCGACAACCGCGATCATCGGTCTTGTTTTGTGCATGTTTAGAATGCCTTCCGCATCGTACGCTCCAGGAGCTCGCCGAGCGCCCATTGATGCTGCCGCGTCGTAGACAAGGAAAGCACATACTCCCTCGTCATGTCGCCCCCTTCGCTACAACTGGTAAGGTGAAAACGAACCTTGCGCCGCGCGGCTCGTTTTTTTCCGTCCATAGACGTCCGCCGTGTGCTTCGACGATCGAGCGACTGATGGCGAGACCCATGCCCATTCCATTTTCCTTCGTCGTGAAGAATGGCTCGAAAATGCGCTCGGGAAACGCGATCCCGTTTCCGTTGTCGCCTATTTCGATCCGTACCTCGTCGTCCATTTCATGCATGCGCACATAAACAGTTTTGTTGTCCTCAATGGGATCCATTGCTTCCATGCCGTTGCGAATGAGATTGACGAGCACCTGCTGTACCTGGATCCGGTCGACTGTAACCGGCGAAAGGTTGGGTTCCACGTCGATGTTGAGCCGGATGCGACGGCGCAAGGCTTCGGCGGCGACCAGACTAGACGCTTCCGAGATAACGTCCGAAAGAACCAGAATGCTTCTATTCTCCACCGACTGCTTGAAGAGGGCTCGAATCCGGCTGACGACGTCCGCCGCTGACTTGGCGTCGCGGATCACACGTTCGGTCGTGATCTTGGCGCGTTCGATGTTGACGGGGTCTGCCGAAAGCCATCGGTAGCATGCGTGCGAATTGGCGACGATCGCCGCCAACGGTTGGTTTACTTCATGTGCGATGGACGCCGACAGCTCGGCAAGGCTCGCTGCCTGGCCGGCGCGCGCAAGCCGTTCTTGTGCCAGTCGCAATTCTTCCTGCATCCGAACCTCTCGCTCGACATCCAGACAAATAACATTCCATTGCACGATGGCGCCTTTATCGTCGCGCATCGGCGCCGCGCGCATCTCGATCCAGCGATATTCGCCATCGAAACGCCGCAGACGATGTTTTCTGCGATAAGGTTCTCCGCTTTCCAACGAAAGCGCATACTGCTCCTTGACGCCCGCAAGGTCATCCGGATGAACGCCGGCATCGAACGTTGCATCCAGTCGGGATTTCGCCCTTCCGTCGAGTTCTTCAAGCTCGTAACCAAGGAAATCACGGAGTTGCTGGTTTCGATAGACCGGCTCGCCGTTTGGCGCAGCGCAATCGATCATGGCCGGCAGGGTTTCCACCAGTTGCCAGAGGAAACGTTCCCTCTCGCGCAATGCCTCCTGTGCGCGCATCTCCTCTTCGATGTCGATTGAAGCAAAGTACCACTGTACGATTGCGCCGTGCGCATTGCGCAAAGGCTGAGCGCGCGCCTCAATCCAGCGATAGTTGCCGTCCTTCAGGCGCCGACGAAACCGATTGACGAAGGGTTGGCCGGTCGCAAAGCCGTTCCTTGCGCGTGCAAACATTGTTGGAAAGTCGTCGGGGTGAGCCACTTCCCGGGCCAGTGCATCGAAGTCCTTGATCTGCGCCCCCGGCGCGCCAGCCTGATCCTGATATCGCTTGCTGACATAGGTCAGTTCGCCCGTTGGCGCGAAGCTCAAGGTGCTGAAGGGCATGGCCTCGATCATCTGCTCCAGCTGCTGCTTGCTGTTCCGCAGCGCTTCTTCTACCTGCATAATATCGTCTATATCGTGCGAGAGGCCGTACCACTGGAGGATACGTCCCTCCTCATCGCGCATCGGCTCAGCGCTCCCCTCCACCCAACGATAGACGCCATCGGCGCGTCGCAGTCGATACTTCATGGAGAATCGTTCGCCGGTCGCAACGCTGTGAAACAGCGCGTTTCTCATGTGCGTTTCGTCGTCTGGATGCACGACAGCCCCAATGATGGCAGCCAGAGGATGAACGCCTTCAACATTCGCGTTAACGACGTCCGGGCCTAGAAAGTCGATCAGTCGCTGGTTTAGAAAGTTCGGGACACCGTCGGGCGTCAACCGCCAGAGATAGCTGGGAACCATGTTCACAAGCAGCGAGAATTCCCGCTCGCGCGTGCGCAGAGCCTCTTCGGCCCTCTTGCGCTCTGTGATGTCGATAAAGCCGACGAGGCTCTTGTCGGCAATGGCGCCGGGCCGAGCGGTGGCGAAAACGACGTCCATGACGCTGCCGTCCATTCGCGCCACTCTGGTTTCTTCCTGGAAGACCTCTTCGCCGCGATAGCGTGCTTCGATGGAGCGGCGGATGGTGGCGAGGGACGGCTGCCAGTAGCGAGTGATCGAGCCGCCCATTTCTTCCGCGCTTTTTGCGCGGAACATGTCGACGACATGCTGGTTGGCCTCTTCGACCTCCAGCGCTTCCAGCGCGTGGCTGAGGAATTCGGGGTTCTCGTCGATGTAAGTTTCGAGACTGACGACGCCCTGTGCCCGCAATTCCTTGAACATCGGGATAAGCTTGCCTGCATCTATCTGGGCAAGACCGATGGGCATATAGTGGAAGAGTTCGCGGTAGCGACGCTCGCTCTGCTTGAGCGCCTCTTGCATTCGGACCTCATCATCGATGTCGATAGAGATTGCAAACCATTGCAAGACGGTTCCGCTTTCATCCCGCAAAGGTTCGGCCCTGCCATCGACCCACCGATAGGCGCCATCCGCGCGCCGCATGCGATATTTTATGGAGTACGGTTCGCCCGTAGCCATGGACCGGCGAACGGCTTGCAGCAACCTATCGGCATCATCGGGATGGACGAGGGTTTGCACGGCCGTCACCAGCCCGCTTGCATTCGGCTTTTGCAACTGTTGCAGGTCAAGGCCGAAAAAATCGGTAAGACGCTTATTGAAGAACGTTGGCTCGCCTTCGGGGGTCAGCCGCCGGATATGAACTGGGACCATGTTCACGATTTGAGAGAGTTCCCGCTCTCTCTCCCGCAAAGCAGCCACGCTTTGTTGCAGATTCGACAATGCCAGTTGATGCTGGCGGGATATGGCGGCGACGATGAGCGCTGAAACGGCCGAAACTGCCAAGAAAAGCTGTAGCATGAACTGCTTGTGGCGCTGGGTCTCGTCGTCGCCGGCAAACGGACTGGTTCCGGATATTGTGAATATCGCCGTGATCAGTGTGAGGAGGACCAGGGCGACGACCGCACCCTCGAGTTCGAAGCGCACCGCGGCCCAAAGAAGCGGCGGCATGATGATGTATGCAAAGGGTAAGTAGCCACCGAGCGAGAGGGCGGCGACTCCAAGAAAAATCAGCGCAAGAACGCAGGCTTCCGCCAAACGCGCGGCCGAAAGCTCGGTCTTGTCGCGCCGGTTCTGGATCACGATGAATGTCAGCGGTGCAACGATCAAGACGCCGGTGGCGTCTCCAATCCACCAGAGCGGCCAAGCGCCGGTGAAGGTTTGCGACAATATGCCGAACCAGGCGAGTGTCGCACTTCCGACGGTGGCGCTCACCACCGGTGCAATTCCAGCACCCAGCACGATGAAAGCGAGAACGTCCCGCAAGGTTTCCAACCGCATCGATTTCTTTAAGGCCCAATTGACCAGCGAGGCACCGATGACTGCCTCCAGGGCATTGCCGACATATATCAGCGTGGCGGCAGGGAACGGGCTGTGGAACCACAGGACATTGCTTAGCATCTCGGCGAAACATCCCGCTAGAAGCCACCACGGCCAGCTCTGCCGTTGGACAAGAGCGAGCGTGGCAATGAAGAGCCCGCTAGGAGCCCAAAAGGAGATCCCGGTTCCAGGGACGATTGCCAGGGCGCGCGCAAAGCCGCAGCCCAGGACGTAGGCTACGACAAAGAGACCCAGATGCCAGGGGTGGGGACGATACGGCCAGATGAGCATCATCGGCTGCTCCGACAAACAGATGAAACATAAGATCACCAGCGTCAGGGCGAGTCAGCTTCGAGTTTGGTGCTGGCGGTTGCGCGCACCCTAGTCTGGCAGCCGTGCGGCCGCAACTTGCGGAAATCCATGGTTGGGCGCTCCTTGAGAAATAGCGCCGAGCCTCAACGCGCTCCGCGACGTTGATCACGAAGGCTATGGGAAAGGCCCAAGCACCAGGTCGCCAGACGAGTGATGCCTTGTCATCTGCCGGCAAAGCAGCCGAGCGCTACGCGAATGACGATCCCAATGATCATCGCCGGACATTTGTCGCGCACAGGAATTCGACCGAGCGCGACACCGGGCGATCGCCGCATGCGGATGCGTCAGCAGCAATAGCTCTACAGCGGCAGCAATCGTTCTGGCGCAGCCGTAGATCGCTTTCGATAGATCAAAGAGGACACGCCGGCATTGAGTGTGTCGCGATCGACTTTCACTCCGCTTCCCACCCACGAAGCGGAAGCCATCCACGACATAGAACAGAGGAGCGTTCAAAGATGAACCAGATGAGCAGCAATACTCAGGAGGCAAGCGTGAAACTGGAGAGCGCCTCACATATCGGTAGGTCCGCATCCGAGGAACTGGTGCCGTCACGCTACGCCGTACAAATCGGCGAGATTGAAGTCCTGGTGATCAGCGATGGTGTGCTACCTCTTCCAACCGCGATGCTGGGCCATAACGCCGAGCCGGCCGCCCGTGCCGCCTGGTTGGGCGACATGTTTCTGCCGCAGGACGCATTCGACTGGGCGCTGAACGTCGTCGTGGTCCGTAGCGGCGAGCAGACCATTCTCATCGATGCTGGCCTGGGACTCGACCCCGATTTGAACTTGCCGCGTGCTGGGCAGCTGATGAAGCGGCTGGCGGCCGCCGGCATCGACCTCGCATCCGTAACCGACGTGGTACTGACCCACATGCACATGGATCATGTTGGCGGACTGCTGGTCGACGGGGTGAAGGAGCAGCTGAATCCGGATCTGCGGATCCACGTTGCCACTGCCGAGGTTAAGTTCTGGGAGTCGCCCGATTTCACACACGCGGTGATGCCGGAGGGGTTCCCGGACGCGCTTCGGGCGGCCGCCAAGCGGTTCGTCAAAGATTATCAGAGTCACCTGCGGCTGTTCGAGGATGAGCATGAGGTGGCGCCGGGCGTGGTCGTGTCTCGCACCGGCGGGCATACCCCCGGACACAGCGTGGTCCGCGTGGCATCGGGCAAGGACCGTCTCATGTTTGCCGGCGACGCCGTGTTCGCGGTCGGATTCGACCACCCCGACTGGCACAACGGTTTCGAACACGACCCCGAGGAGGCGGCTCGCGTTCGCGTCCGGCTTTTGCAGGAGCTGGCGGCCACCGGCGAACTGCTGGTGGCAACACATATGCCGTTTCCTTCCGTTGGCCATGTCGCGGTCGATGGCGAGGCCTTTCGTTGGGTGCCGGTCTTCTGGGACTACTGACCGCTTGTGGAATTGAGGTCGAACCAGACGTGCAACTTTGAAGGCCGTGTTCAGCGCGGCCTTCAAATCCCTGACGCATCGGGCTTTCTCAAATTCCCCTGTCGAACGACGCGCACGTATAGGCGCTCGCAAATGGAGCCTCTTATGAAAATCGTTATCATCGGCGGAACCGGCCTGATCGGTTCGAAGACTGCAGAGCGCCTGCGCAAGAAAGGGCATGAGGTCATTGCCGCTGCCCCGAAAACCGGCGTCAATACCCTGACCGGCGAGGGCTTGGCGGAGGCACTGAAGCATACAGAGGTGGTTATCGACCTCGCGAACTCCCCATCCTTCGAGGACAACGCCGTGCTCGAATTCTTTCAGAAGGCGGGCAAGAACCTGATGGCGGCGGAATTGGCAGCCGGCGTAAAGCACCATGTCGCGCTCTCCATCGTCGGCGCAGATCGGTTGCCGGAAAGTGGCTATCTTCGAGCCAAGATTGCTCAGGAAAAGATCATTCGGGCAGCCGGCATACCCTATACGATCGTGCGGTCCACACAGTTCATGGAGTTTCTCGGCGGTATCGCCGAGGCGGCCACGGTCAACGGCACTGCTCGCCTGTCGACGGGTTCGTTGCAGCCGATAGCGTCCGAAGACGTCGCCGATTTCGTGACGGAGGCGGCCGTTGCCGCGCCGGCGAACGGCATCATCGAAATCTGCGGGCCCGAGCACGCTCGTCTTTGCGATTTTGCCGCGCGCTATCTCAAGGCGATCGGAGATTCCCGCACCGTCATCGCAGATCCGGATGCCCGGTATTTTGGGGCAAAGCTGGAAGAGGGTTCACTCGTCTCCGACAAGCACCCTCGCGTCGGCCGCATCGGTTTTGATGAGTGGTTTGCGACGACGCGCAGCAAGTAACGATCGGCGCACCGGCGGTCTATTGAGCAGCCCGGTGCCCCAGTCACGAAAGGATGGAAGACATGATCAAGACATTGCATTTTGCCGTCGCCTTGGCGGCTCTTCTCTCAGGTGCGGCGTTCGCACATGATTCGCCAGGTGGCGATGAGGGCGCGAAGGTTACGCTCGTCTATGAGCATGAATTGCCGAACGTTCCTGGCAAGAGCGTGAAGGGCGTTCTCGTCGAATACGATCCGGGCGGCTTTTCGGAGGGCCATACTCATCCAGTATCCGCCTTCATTTACGCTACCGTTCTCGAGGGCGCGATCCGCAGTCAGGTCAATGACGGTCCCGTCACTGTCTATAGCGCGGGTGAAAGTTTTTCGGAATTGCCAGGCGATCGCCACGGAATCAGCGAAAACGTCAGCAAGACCAAGCCGGCAAAGCTGCTCGCCGTCTTTGTGGTCGATACCGCTGAAACGGAACTGACCTTCCCGATCAAGGAATAGACCATCAGGCCGGGCCTCCACTGTTGGCGCCCGGCCTGATCTTTGATTCAACCACAATCGGTGATCTGTGCCATGTTTGGTGATGACGACGCCGTACCGCTTGTCCTGGTCAACTTTCTGGGAGTTGCCGGGATTGTCGTCTGGCACATCCAGGGCGTCACCCGACCGACGGACCGTCTGATCGTCCAGATTCTATTCTTCAGCGCCATGAGCGCGGCGCTTTACCTTGGGGGTATCGCTCCGTATCGGCCTGATGGCGTCTATTTGCAGGGCATTGAAGCGCTGCTTTCAAAATCGGCCAGAATCCTGTGGTGGACCCATCTCGCCTGGGCCGTCATCGGTTTCATCCAGATCTACGTCAGATTGAACCGCAGGCCGCGGGAAGCACACCTCATCCAGGATATGGCGATTGCCACCATCTATCTTGGTGTGGCGCTTTCCGTTGTAGGCTTCGTCTTCGGCATGCCGGTCGGCACCTTGGTCACGACCTCCGGCGTCATCGCCGTTATCTTCGGCCTTGCGTTACAAAATACGCTCAGCGATGTCTTCTCCGGCATCGCGCTGACACTCGGCAGAGCCTATGCGATAGGGGACTGGATTGAGTTGACCGACGGAACCGAAGGACGCGTCATCGAAACCAACTGGCGCTCCACCAACCTGTTGACCGCTACCCACAATGTCGTCGTGCTACCGAACAGCGTCTTGGCAAAGCAGGGCATGACAAATCTCAGCCGCCCCGACGAGACCCACCTGATCACGCTCCGTGTGCGCGTCGCTGCAACGCAAAGACCGCGCGTCGTCGAGGAAATCATGCGGTCTGTGCTGCAATCCAGTGTCCTCGTCAACAAGAGCCCGCCGCCGGTCGCTGCCCTGAAAGCAATCGATGCCATCGCCATCGAAATAGAACTTCAATTCCGCGTGGACAACGTGGCAATCCGAACTCCTGCCAAGAATGAGATCATCGACCTCCTTCATGACCGATGCGGAGCGAACGGGCTTTCGCTCGCTATACCGGCTGAAAGCCTTGCTTTCATGCCTTCACCGATCGACGATCAATCATCCCGGCCGGTCCGGGTCACCGGCTCATAAGATCGTAGCCAGTTGTAGCGATCTCGCTTGCCCTGGTACAGGAAGTCTAACCGAATTACGCGGTTCACTGATGTTCGGAGGCCGTCGCGGCAAATGCGCCCTGCGGATGGCCCGTTTGGTGAGCATCGGTGCGACCTGCAAAAAGCGGTCGGGGGATTGTGGGCTGTCAAACGCGTCAATATGGCTCAGTTTGAGCGGAGTGACGGTCTCGCCGCGAACCCTGGCCTGCCTGCGATGTCGATGGTTGTAGGTGCAGCCACGGATAGAGATGCCGGTGATGCACGCAAAGCTGGAATCGCATCCACGAGATGCTCCCCGATCGGCTCCGCATCGCGCCACAGAAGCTTATCCATGAACCGACGGGGTGCCTCACGAGCAGGCCCGAATGTGGAAAGCTGCGCTCTTGCTCAGAGCGCAGCTCGCAATCAGAGGTTCGTCACACGCTCCGGATCGGCAGAAGCCAGTGCAGCGGCACGCTCGGGCTTCGGCGGATAGATCCAGACGGTGTTGATCTCCTGCTTTGTCGCCTTCGCTTTCTCGCCGACCATCTCCACCTTTCGATCCCAACCCCGGGTAAAGAGGGCCCCGGCATCGCCGAGGTCAAGGCAGGTGACATAGGCTTTCTGATGGTATTGCCGTGCCGGTACGCCTAACAGTTCGGCAGCGGCATTGTTGCCCGCGAAGGCGCCCATGCGTGTGGCGTGCTGGCACGACATCAGTGCGTAGTTGCCGCAGTCGTCGCAAGCAGCGCGCGCAGCATCCCCGGTGGCGAAGACGCCTGGCACGGACGGTACACGCAAGCAGCCGTCGACCAGTAGCCGGTCGAACTTGTCACGTTCGCCGGGAATTTTAGTGGTAATCGGATTGGCCCGCATGCCTGCCGCCCAGATCACGGTCATGGTTTCGATATGCTCGCCAGTACTCAGCGTCACGCCGGACTTGTCGAGCGACGAAACTCCAGCGTTGAGCCGCGTCTCCACGCCGAGGCTGCGCAGCGCTTCCTCAATGATCGGGCGAGGGCCTTCACCCATGTCAGGGGCGACCGCGCTGCTGCGGTCGATGATGATGACGCGCGGATTGGCGGTTTTGTCGAATAGGGTCCGCAGCCGCGAAGGCATCTCGGTCGCCGCCTCGATACCTGTGAACCCGGCGCCGGCAACGACGATGGTGTCACGCGCGGCCGAGGCCGGCAGCTTAGCAAGCTCGTGGAGATGGCGATCGAGGGCAATGGCGTCATCGACATTGTCGATGCTGAAGGCGTATTCGGCGAGGCCCGGAATATTCGGGCGGAACAGCCGGCTGCCGGTTGCGAGCACAAGGCGATGATACTGAAGGGACTTTCGTTCTCCCGCGGCGTTGACGACCTCTACGGTGCAGGCCTTCGTATCAACCGCTTCGACACTACCCTGCACGTAGGCGATATCGACGGCGTCAAATACATTCTGCAAAGGCGCCGTCAGGGTCTCGGGATTCGGCTCGTAAAGCCGTGGGCGGATGACAAGCGTCGGTTCCGGGGATACCAGCGCGATTTCAAGCTCTTCGGCCGAGACGCCTTCGATATCGCGCAGACGGGCTGCGGAAAGTGCAGCGTACATGCCGGCGAAACCGGCGCCTACAATCACAAGTCTCATAATGTCTACTCCGTGTCCTGGGGTTTGCGCGCCACCGTTGCCGCTCCGAATGGGAGACGGTTGACGCAGCGCGGGTTGTTGAAGTGACGTTGCTCAGGCCGTGACGAAGGCCAGTATGTCGGCGTTGACGATATCTGCATGGGTCGTGCACACCCCATGCGGCAGCTTCTCGTAAATCTTCAGTGTCGCGGCCTCGATCAGCTTCGCCGACAATAGAGAGGAGGTGCCGATCGGAACGATCTGGTCGTCATCGCCATGCAACACCAATGTCGGTACGGAGATGCTCTTCAGGTCTTCGGTGAAATCCGTCTCCGAGAATGCCTTGATACCTTCGTAATGCGCTTTGGCGCCGCCCATCATGCCCTGACGCCACCAATTTGCGATGACCGCCTGCGAAGGCTCGGCACCCGGGCGGTTGTAGCCGTAGAATGGGCCACTCGGAAAATCTCGATAGAACTGTGAACGATTGGCGGCCAGTTGGCTGCGTAGTCCGTCGAATACTTCGAGCGGTAAACCGCCGGGATTGGCGGCGGTCTTCAGCATCAGGGGCGGCACTGCCGCAATCATAACGAGTTTGGCAACGCGGTTCTTGCCATAGCGCGCGACATACCGCGCGGCTTCACCACCGCCGGTCGAGTGACCGACATGGACCGCGTTACGAAGATCGAGGTGGTCGATCAGTGCGGCGACGTCGGAGACGTAGTGATCCATGTCGTGGCCCTCGCTCGCCTGGCTCGATCGGCCATGACCGCGGCGATCGTGAGCGATCACGCGAAAGCCCTTACCGAGGAAGAAGAGCATTTGATTATCCCAATCATCAGAGCTGAGGGGCCAGCCATGGTGAAAGACGATGGGTTGCGCGGACTTCGGTCCCCAATCCTTGTAGAAAATCTGAACGCCGTCGCTGGTTGTAATGGAGGCCATTGTATTGATCCTTTGCACATATTTGTTTTACGCCGCCCATCGAAGTGAAGGGGCAGTGGCTAAAATCGGCCATGCTGGCCGCTACAGGTCGCCGCACGCGATCGACCCGCAGTCCGAGCCCAGACCATCCCGTGTCGCCAGGATTATTTGGCTTGGGCGCAATGATGGTTTAGCGAAGCAGGACTGCGGCTGCGCCAGAGGGATTGGCGCCGTTAAAGCGCAATTGCGGTTTAGCGATCGCGCCGACGCACATCGCCCGGTCCCTTATCGGTCAGCTTTCGAAAGAGTGGCCGAAACTGGGCGCGCAGGAAAAACGGGGGCGTGCGGACATAGTAATCACGCGGTCGAGCCGAGTGCATCGAAGAATAACGAACGGTTTCGGAAACGAAGACGAGAGGAACTTAACCGTCAGCGTGGCTGCGCCGCCAATCGGTCGGTGTTTCGCCGGTCAATTTACGGAACGCAGCCGCGAATGCAGTTTGCGAGGCGTAACCGAGGGAGGCCGCGATCGAAGCCACCGAATTTGCTGGATTGCGCAGCATGTTTATGGCCTGCTCAAGCCGATATTGACGCAGCCAGTTGTGCGGGGAGAGCCCGGTGCTTTCCTTGAACGCGCGACAGAAATGAAAACGTGACAGCCCGGAATCAGCTGCGAGGGCTGCGAGGGAGACGTCCGCATCGGCATCGGACCGCAATCGTTCGATGGCCCGGCGCAGCACATTCGGCGCCAGGCCGCCGAGCGCTGGTTGGTAGCTCGGCGCCTTGCCGGTATGCGCAGCCAGCAGGCGTGTGGCCAGAAGATCAGTTAGCTGTTGCCTGAAAAGTGTATCCAGTGCCCTATTGCCTTCCAGGACATCGGCTGCGCTCAGGAGCAACCGAGACGTAATGGGGTCCGGATGCGCCGTTCGCTCCAGAAGATCGGTCGGCGTGAAAGTATCGGCTGCCTCGGCAATGCGTGTCAGTGTCGTGTGAGGGAGATAGAGCTGAACGACATCGACCGGCTTTGGAATATCCCAGCGGGAGCTCGACCCGGCCGGGATGATTATCACAACCCCACGACGAAACGTGCCACTCTCGACCGATCTTCCTGACCGTCGTTCCATGCGCTGCACCGTGCCGTTGTAAGCCATGATGACGTGGTCGGTCATGGGCTCGACGACGTCATGCAAGGGGCCATGATTCCAATGGGCAATTGCACCGCCGGAGGAATCCGCCGCAAGATGAATAGGGGCTGTCCGCAGAACGCGCGACATCTCAGTTGCAGGTGCGTGATCGGCAACCCGCATGCCGTCCGCGGTCGCCCGGGTTGGAGCATTCGCTTCGCTCTCGCGGGAATTGCGGGAGTAAGGCGCGCTCATGACTGCGCGCTCGTCGACTGACGGTGCTCACATATGACCCCGCCAACAATTGCAGGATCGATGGGCATCCGCATGTGATGGCCGACACTGCCAGTCCTACTGCCCATGATATCCCCAATGTCGCGGTGCTTTGGTTGTTCGCGCGTTGTGTGATGCAGGGGAAAATATAAGAACTCTCGGAGGGGGGAAATCTATCCTCCAGGATAGGTTGCCTTCGCGATCGGACCTCGTTCTCGATCACGCGGGCTTCAGCGTCCCGCGATGCGCCGCCAGCCTGAGGGGCGGATGTAAAGGCATTAGGCGGTTTCACGCCGGGAGCCACCGCTGACGATCGTTTGCTCCATCACGATGGCGCGGCCTTGACGCGATAAGTGAGCGTATTGCGGCAGGGGTGGAGACGTCAGGCGCCTCCCGAGGGACTTTGGCCCAGCCGATAGGGGAGCTCGTTCAGATCAGCGAAATGCTTGCCTCGGCCAATTGCTGATCGTGCGGTTCCACCCTAAGTCTTTGAAGCTACGCACTCCCGACGGAAACCGCTACACGCTTCCTGCACCTGCTACTCGGCGATGATGTCGCGGCCGACCTCCGTGATGCGGCGTTTGCCGCAGAGCGCCATGGTCGTATCCATCTCCTTGCGGATGATGTCGAGCGCGAGCGTGACGCCTTCCTTGCCGAGCGCGCCGAGGCCGTAGAGGAACGGGCGGCCGATATAGGTGCCTTTCGCACCGAGCGCGATCGCCTTCAGGACGTCCTGGCCGGAACGAATGCCGCCGTCGAGGTGTACCTCGATCTGGTCGCCGACGGCGTCGACGATGCGCGGCAACATGCTGATCGAGGAATGCGCGCCGTCGAGCTGACGGCCGCCATGGTTCGAGACAATGATCGCGTCGGCGCCGGTCTTAGCCGCCATTTTCGCGTCTTCCGGATCGAGAATGCCCTTGAGGATCAGCGGACCGCCCCAGCGCTCCTTGATCCACTCGACGTCCTTCCAGGAAAGCTGCGGGTCGAACTGCTCGTTCGTCCAGGCCTGAAGCGAGGAGAGGTCGGTCACGCTCTTGGCGTGGCCGAGAATGTTGCGGAAGGTACGGCGGTTGGTGCCGAGCATCTTCATGCACCAGCCGGGCCGCCTCGCCATCATCCAGAGGTGTTTCGGCGTCAGTCGCGGCGGCGCGGACAGGCCGTTGCGAAGGTCCTTGTGGCGCTGGCCGAGGATCTGCAGGTCGAGCGTCAGGACCAGCGCGGAACACTTCGCGGCCTTGGCCCGGTCGATCAGATTGAGCACGAATTCGCGCTCGCGCATGACATAGAGCTGGAACCAGAACGGCTTCGTCGTCACCGAGGCGACGTCCTCGATCGAGCAGATGCTCATGGTCGACAGCGTAAACGGGACGCCGAAAGCCTCGGCCGCCTGGGCCGCCAGCATCTCGCCGTCGGCATGCTGCATGCCCGTCAGGCCGGTGGGGGCGAGCGCGACCGGCATCGAGACCTTCTGCCCGATCATCGTCGTTTCGAGCGACCGGTCGGACATGTCGACCAGCACCCGCTGACGCAGCTTGATCCCGGCGAAATCCTCCTCGTTGGCGCGGTAGGTTCCCTCCGTCCATGCGCCGCTGTCCGCATAATCGAAGAAAAGCTTCGGCACGCGCCGTCGGGCCAGGGCCTTGAGGTCCCGTATTTCGAGAATCTGCGTCATGGATCGGCCTCATCGAGTGAATGACAGGCGAGCCCTTATCATGATTTCGGAGGACTTGTAATAGACGCAGAAAACAAGAGGTCAAAAAATCTTACCTCTTGTTTCCAGGGCTGCTCAATCGGCGCCAAGGGCCGATTTGCAAGGCTTTCCGGCGACGTAGGTCTCGACCACGGCGCGGTCGTCGCCCATCGTCTGCAGCAGAAAGAGTTCGTCGGCCAGCGAATTGACCACTTCGGCCCTGAGCGCCATTGCGGGCGTCGCCGCCATGTCGAGCACCGTAAGGTCCGCATCGGATCCGGGCTCGAGCGTGCCGATGCGGTCGGCAAGAGACAGTGCCTCGGCATTGCCGCGGGTCATCATGTAGAAGCTGTCTAAGGGGTTCAGCCTTTCGCCCTGCAACTGCAGGATCTTGTAGGCCTCGTCGAGCGTCTTCAGCATCGAGTAGCTGGTGCCGCCGCCGATGTCCGAGGCGACGGAAACGCGCACCGGTTTTTGGCGGCGCTTCAGCGCCCGCAGCGGAAACAGGCCGGAACCGAGGAAGAGATTGGAGGTCGGGCAGAAGACGGCCACCGAGCCGGTCTCGCTCATCGCATCCGCCTCGCGCTCGGAGAGGTGGATGCAATGACCGAACAGGCTTTTCGGTCCCAGCAGACCATAGCGGGCGTAGACGTCGGTATAGTCGGTCGCCTCCGGATAGAGTTGCGAGGTAAAGGCGATTTCGTCGCGGTTCTCCGAGAGATGCGTCTGCACATGCAGGTCGGGAAACTCGCCGACGAGCGATTTTGCGACCTCCATCTGCTCCGGCGTCGAGGTGATGGCGAAACGGGGGGTGATCGCCACATGGTTGCGGCCCTTGCCATGCCAGTCGGCAATGACGGCGCGGGTCTCGTCATAACTCATTTCCGGCGTGTCGAGCAGGCCCTGAGGCGCATTGCGGTCCATCATCACCTTGCCGGCAACCATGCACATGCCGCGCTTCAGGCTCTCGGCGAAGAAGGCGTCGGCGGAGGTCTTGTGCACCGAACAGTAGGCCGTCGCCGTCGTCGTGCCGTGGCGGATCATCTCATCGAAGAAATGGCGGGCGATCCGCTCCGCATGCGCCGTTTCGACGAAGCGGCATTCCTCGGGAAAGGTGTAGGTGTTCAGCCATTCGAGCAGATCGGCCGCGTAAGAAGCCATTACCTGCATCTGCGGAAAATGCAGATGCGTGTCGATGAGCCCCGGCACGATCAGATGCGGGCGGTGATCGAGCTCGGGGACATCCTCGGGTGCTGCCGCCTTGACCGCTGCATAGGCGCCGGATGCCATGATCACGCCGTTCTCGACGAGAAGGGCGCCGTCGCTTTCGTAAGCATAGGCAGCACTGTCTTCGATGCCTTGAGGTTCGCGATGGAAGCTCAGCAGGCGGCCGCGAATGAGGGTGGATGTCATCGTGTCTCCCCGACGGCGCTTTCGAACCAGGCCGTCACCAACCTGCGCTCTTCCACCGTCATGTCGCTTATGTTGCCGGGCGGCATGGCATGGCTGCGTCCCGCCTGGATATAGATTTCCCGCGCACGGGCAGCAATTTCGGCGTCGCTTTCGAGCATGACGCCGTTGGGAGCCCGAACGATTCCTTCATAGACCGGATCGGCCGCGTGGCACATGCTGCAGCGGGTCGAGATCGTTTCCCGGACTGCGGGGAAATGCGCGTTTTCCGCAAAGCGCCTGAAGGCCGGTGCCGTCTCGGCTCGCTCTTCTCCCGTCAGTATTTTCGGCGCCGTCGAGAGCCACATGATCAGGATGAACAGGAGTGTGGTGACGAGCCAGGTCCAGGTCGGCTTACCCTTGCGCGCATGCGTGGTGTTGAACCAATGACGGATCGTCACGCCCATCAGGAAGACGAGCGCCGCGATGATCCAGTTGAAGGCCGTCGCGAAGGCGAGCGGATAGTGGTTCGAGAGCATGAAGAAGATGACGGGCAGCGTCAGGTAGTTGTTGTGCAGCGAACGCTGCTTCGCCTGCGCGCCGAGCCGTGGATCCGGCATGCGGCCGGCGATCAGGTCGGCGACCACGATCTTCTGGTTGGGGATGATGATCAGGAAGACGTTGGCCGACATGATGGTGGCGGTGAAGGCGCCGAGATGCAGGAAAGCGGCGCGGCCGGTGAAGACCTGGGTATAGCCCCAGGCCATGGCGACCAGGACCAGATAGAGCAGCGCCATCAGTCCCCAGGTGCTCTTCCCGATCGGCGATTTGCAGAGAAGGTCATAGAGGACCCAGCCGAGACCGAGCGAGGCGAGCGAGATCAGGATCGCGGTGGTGGCCGAAATGTCCAGGACATACCGGTCTATGAGGAAGAGGTCGGCGCCGCCGTAATAGACGATGCAGAGCATGGCGAAGCCCGAGAGCCAGGTCGCGTAGGACTCCCACTTGAACCAGGTGAGGTGCTCCGGCATGGCGGCCGGCGCCACCAGATATTTCTGGATGTGATAGAACCCCCCGCCATGGACCTGCCACTCCTCGCCATAGGCGCCCGGAGGCAGATGATCGCGTTTTACGAGACCGAGATCGAGCGCGATGAAATAGAAGGACGAGCCGATCCAGGCGATGGCGGTGACGACATGCAGCCAGCGGACGGCGAAGGCCAGCCATTCCCAGGCAATGGCGAATTCATACATTCGGGGTCCCTTTTCTCTCCGTTGACGCAGCTTGCGAGAAAAAGCCGAAACGGGAAAGGGGCGTTCTCGGCAATCCACTCTGCAGGTTCAGGCGCCGCAATCCTGATTGAACTCTGAAAGAATCCAGTCGCGAAAATTGCGGATCTTCGGGACGTTGCGTCGAGCATGCGGATAGACCAGCCAATAGTCGTGGCCATCGCTGCCGCGCAAATCGAAGGGCTGATAAAGCCGACCGAGCGCGACGTCATCGGTATAGAATTGAGGAGTGAGGATCGCAACGCCTTGCCCGGCGATCGCGGCGCCTGCTTCGAAGGACTGGGCGCCGAGCCGTGTCGGGACCCGACCGTCGAGGTCCGCGTCGTGGACGCCGGCAGCGCGAAACCACTGCGGCCACCAGCGGTCCTGAGGGTCGATGATGCGCAGCTTCAGGAGGTCGCGGGGTTCATTCACGCCGCCGATCGTCGCGGCGAGCGCGGGACTGAGCATCGGCGTAAATTCTACTTTCATCAGTCGATGGCTGACGAGACCCGGCCAAACGCCCAACCCGGATCGGATTGCCACGTCCACTGCCTCTTTGCTGAAGTCGATCATCGCATCATTCGCCGACAGCCGAACGGCCATGTTCGGCTGGGCGAGCTGGAAGGTGCCGATATGGCGGGCGAGCCATTGCGAGGCGAAGGTCGCAGTCGAACTGATGAGCAGGGCGGACGCTGCATCGCCGCGCGCGGAGGCGACCGCCTCCTGCATCAGTTCGAAGGCTTCCGTCACCTTCGGCGCCAGGCGTTGCCCGACTTCGGTCAGTGCGATCTGGCGGGGACGCCTCAGGAACAGCGGCTCGCCGACGCTCTCTTCGATGAGTTTGATCTGGTAGCTGACGGCCGTCTGGGTCATGCCGAGCTCGTTGCCGGCCTTGGTGAAGCTGCCGAGCCGGGCGGCGGCTTCGAAGACCCTCAGCGCATTCAGCGGGAACTGCTTCGACATCTTCATGGATAAGGTCTCTTGATGCATACAGACGGATGTTCGATTGGAATTCGAGCATCTTTCCCGGCATCCTGCAAGTCAACTTCACCGCTTGCAAAGGGTGCTCAGATGTCTTGCGATACATTGGAATATACTGAAAGAAAACCGCTCCTCTCGTTGAACGGAACGATGCGGCTTGCCGCATCCGCCCTGCGGCGGGTGCGAGGGCGCAGCGCGCGGCTCGATCTGGAATCGACATCCGATTACATGAAGAGAGATTTGGGCTTCATGGATGGTCGCGAACCGCGGCCGGACGATGAAATCCTGCGATAGGGAAAGATATCCTCGAGGGGTTCAGGTCCCTCTAAGCCGCTCCACCGCCATCAGGACACGCTCGGGCGTTGCCGGCGTATCGAGCCGGGGGCACTCGCGATAGTCGGCGACGCTGGCGACGGCCATCGACAGGGCCTCGACCACCGAGATCGGCAGCATGAGGGGCGGCTCTCCCACGGCCTTCGACTTGCCGATCGTCTTTTCCGCGTTTTCCGACCATTCGGCAAGGCGCACTTTGAAGATCTTCGGCCGATCCGAGGCAAGGGGTATCTTGTAGGTCGAGGGCGCATGCGTCCTCAGCCGTCCCTTCTCGTCCCACCAGAGCTCTTCCGTCGTGAGCCAGCCCATCCCCTGGACGAAGCCGCCCTCGATCTGGCCGAGATCAATCGCCGGATTGAGTGAATGGCCCACGTCATGTAGCACGTCGACGCGATCGACCATGTATTCGCCTGTCAGCGTGTCGATTGAGACCTCTGAAACGGCCGCGCCATAGGCAAAGTAGTAGAAGGGTGTGCCGCGGCCGGCGGCCCTGTCCCAGTGGATGCCAGGCGTCGCATAGAAGCCGGCGGCGGAGAGCTGGACACGTGCACCGTAGGCCTCCTGCACAAACTGTGCAAACGGCACGAGCTCGTCACCGATCCTGACATGATTGGCGATGAAGCTGACGTTTTCGGCCGTCGTCTGCCAGCGCTCGGCCGCAAAGGCGACGAGGCGCTCCTTGATCTGACGCGCAGCATCGAAGGCAGCCATGCCGTTGAGGTCGGAGCCGGAGGAGGCGGCGGTCGCAGAGGTATTCGGCACCTTGCCGGTCGTCGTCGCGGTTATTTTCACCCGGTCGATGTCTATCTGGAAACTGTCTGCAAGGACCTGCGCCACTTTCGTATAGACGCCCTGGCCCATTTCGGTGCCGCCGTGGTTCAGGTGGACCGAACCGTCCGTGTAGATGTGGACGAGGGCGCCGGCCTGGTTCAGATGGGTAAGGGTGAAGGAGATGCCGAATTTCACCGGCGTCAATGCAATCCCCTTGCGGATCACGCGGCTCGATCTGTTGAACTCGATAATCGCCGCCCGGCGCGCCTGATAGTCGGCGCTCGCTTCCAGCTCATCGACTATCCGGCCGATGATGTTGTCTTCGATCTTCTGGTGATAGGGCGTGACGTTGCGGCCGGAATGCGCGTCGCCATAGAAGTTCAGCTTGCGGATTTCGAGCGGGTCCTTGCCGAGGGCGTAAGCGATCTCCTCGACAATCCGCTCGCCGCCGAGCATGCCCTGCGGCCCGCCGAAGCCGCGAAAGGCAGTGTTGGAGACCGTATTGGTCTTAAGCGGTTGCGAGGTGAGCTTCACATGCGGATAGAAGTAGGCGTTGTCCGCATGGAAAAGGGCGCGGTCGGTGACCGGGCCGGACAGATCGGCGGAGAAGCCGCATCGCGCGGCATAATTCGCCTGGACCGCCTGGATGCGTCCCTCCTCGTCGAAGCCGACATCGTAATCGACCAGAAAATCGTGCCGCTTGCCGGTGGCGGTCATGTCGTCGTCCCGGTCCGGGCGGAACTTGACGGCTCGGCGAAGCTTGCGCGCGGCGACGGCAGCGAGTGCCGCAAACTGGTTGCCCTGCGTCTCCTTGCCGCCGAAGCCGCCGCCCATGCGGCGGACATTCACCGTGACGGCGTTGGATGGAACGCCAAGCACTTGCGCGACCATACGCTGGACTTCACTCGGATGCTGCGTCGACACCCAGACTGCCATTTCGTCGTCCTCGCCGGGAATAGCGAGCGCGATATGGCCTTCCAGATAGAAGTGCTCCTGGCCACCGATTCGCATGTGCCCCTGGATGCGGCGGGGCGCGCGCTCCAGCTCGCCTTCGGCGTCGCCGCGCTCGAGTGTCAGCGGGGGGGTCACCAGCTCGCCGCCGGTTGCCACGGCATCGATGACATCGATCGCCGGCAGGAAGTCACGATAAGTGATCCTAGCGAGCCGCGCGGCGCGACGGGCGATGTCGCGCGTTTCGGCGATGACCGCGAAGGCCGGCTGGCCATGAAACTCCACCCGCCCGTCGGCTAGCACCGGCTCGTCGTGCAGATGGGTGGGGCTGATGTCGTTGGAATGCGGCATGTCCCTGGCGGTGATCACGCAAACGACGCCGGGCACCGCCGCGACGTCGGAGAGGTCCATCTCCAGGATTTCCGCATGCGCCCGGTCCGTGAGGCCGAGCGCGCCATGCAGCGTGCCGGCGGGTTCCGGCATGTCGTCGATATAATCCGCGGTGCCCGCCACATGCTTGTGGGCGCTGTCGTGACGGATCGGTGTGTGCATCGGGCCGGTGATGGTGCTGACTTCGAGGGTGGACTTATCCATGCCGCGAGCTCCCATGCATGGAGAGACCCCTCATCCGGCCTGCCGGCCACCTTCTCACCGTTTTGACGGGGAGTAGGGACGTTGCCGCGCCGCCCTCGTCTCTCCCCGCCTGCTGGGAGAGAACTAGGGTGAGGGGCCATTCCCACCAACCGGTGAGGGGCAATCTCGACTCGCCGATATTGCGACGGGTACTCATGCCACCTCCTCGAACCGCTGAAGCTGCACCGTTTCCCCCATGCTCTCGAGGAAAAAGCGCATCAGCAGGTTTTTCGCCGCCAACATGCGATAGGCGCCGGTGGCGCGCCAGTCGGTGATCGGCTGGTAATCGGTCTCGAAGGCGGCTTGCGCCTTACGGATCGTCTCCTCGTTCCATGGCTGACCGACAAGGGCGGCTTCGACGGTCTTCGCCCGCTTCGGCGTTGCCGCCATGCCACCGAAGGCTATTCGTGCGGCTTTCACCCGGTCGCCGTCGAACGCTATGCGGAAGGCGCCGAGCAGGGCGGAAATATCCTCGTCGCGGCGCTTCGAGATCTTGTAGGCGGCAAAACGCTCGTCCGCGGGCAGAGCCGGGACGAAGAGGCTCTCGACGAATTCTCCGGGCCTGCGATCCTGCTTGCCATAGGCGATGAAGAAATCCTCGAGCGGGAGCGTGCGCTGACCGTCCTTCGAGCGCAGGGTAACCGTCGCGCCGAGAACGATCAGGGGCGGCGGGCTGTCGCCGATCGGCGAGCCGTTGGCGATATTGCCGCCGATCGTGCCCATGTTGCGCACCTGGTCGCCGCCGATGCGGTCGAGCAGCCGGCCGAAGGACGGATACGCTGAGGAAAGGGCCTCGTGCGCCGCCGTATAGCTTACGCCTGCACCGATCGTCAGCCCTGCTTTCGAGCTTTCGACCCGCTGCAGTTCGGCGATGCCGTTGATCAAGACCACCGGATTGAGGGTGCGCATCTGCTTCGTCACCCAGAGCCCGACATCGGTGCAGCCGGCGACGATCGTCGCGCTCGGATGATCCGAGAGAACGCCTGCAAGATCCGCGGCATCCACGGGTACGATCAGACAGTCCGCGCCGCTGCGGACGACGATCCTCTCCGTTTGCCCCAGCGCCTGGAGGCGCGCCGTAACCGCTTCCCGCGTGCGGGTGATCGGGTCGAAGAGAACGGCCGGGCGCTCCGCCGCCGCGGCTTCCGCCGCGCGCACGATCGGTTCGTAGCCGGTACAGCGACAGAGATTGCCCTGCAGCGCCTTTTCTATCGCCCCGCGGCTTGGTTTTTCAGTGGTAAGCCAGAGCCCGTAAAGCGACATCACGATCCCCGGAGTGCAGAAGCCGCATTGGGAACCGTGAAAATCCACCAGTGCCTGCTGCACCGGATGAAGCGTGCCGTCTGCGGCGGCCAGGTGCTCGACCGTCACCACATGCGTGGCATTCAGCGATCCTGTGAAGCGGATGCAGGCGTTGACGCTTTCATAGACGAGGTTTTCGGCTCCGCTGCCGTCGCTCGAAAGCCGGCCGATGAGCACCGTACAGGCGCCGCAATCGCCCTCCGCGCAGCCTTCCTTGGTGCCGGTGAGGCGCCGCTCCAGCCTCAGAAAATCGAGCAGCGTCGCTGTCGGCGCCACGTCGGAAAGGGCGATCTCGGTGTCGTTCAGGATGAAGCGG
Source organism: Sinorhizobium meliloti (assembly GCF_035610345.1). Next base: position 1,064,875 of record NZ_CP141213.1, read on the forward strand.
ATGCTGTCGGATGCCTGTGCCATGCCACTTCCTTGTCCCTCAGCCGTCGATTACTGCGCCGTCCAGCCGCCATCCATCGAGACATGCGTGCCGGTGATCTGGGCGGCATCGTCGCTTGCAAGATAAAGCGCCAGGGAGGCAACCTGTTCGACGGTGATGAACTTTTTCGTCGGCTGTCCCTTGAGCATCACCTCGTTGATCACCTGCTCCTCGGTGATGCCGCGCGTTCTCGCCTGATCCGGTATCTGCTTTTCGACGAGCGGCGTCAGAACGTAGCCGGGGCAGATCGAGTTCACACTGATGCCGTTCTCCGCCACCTCCAGCGCCACGGTCTTCGTCAACCCCATGATACCATGCTTGGCGGCGACATAGGCGGACTTGAAGGGGGAGGCCACGAGCCCGTGTGCGGACGCGATATTGATGATCCGGCCCCAGCCTTTTCTCTTCATCGGCGGAATGGCGGCGCGAATAGTGTGAAAAGAGGAGGAGAGGTTGACGGCGATGATCCGGTCCCATTGCTCGACTGGAAAATCCTCGATCTTTTCGACGAACTGCACGCCGGCATTGTTGACGAGGATATCGGCGCCGCCGAAGCGATCGGCAACAGTCGCCATCATGTCGGCAATTTCGGAGGGCTTGGTCATGTCGGCCGGGTGATGAAGCACCGTACCGGAACTCAGGCTTGCGACTTCGTCCGTGACGGTCCGGATCTCGTCCGGCGCACCGAAGCCGTTCAGGACGATATTGGCGCCGGTCTTTGCCAGGGTCCGGGCGATCGCCAATCCGATGCCGCTCGTGGAACCCGTTATCACCGCAGTTCTGGTCATTCCCGCTCTCTCCGTCCTGATGCCGCACAGGTTATTGCGACGCAACAGCATCAGCCTACGCGCAAATGCGCGGCAGTGACAATTGTGTTTTTCCGCCCCGCAAAGCAGAGTCCCTGTCCGCGGGAGCACTTGGCAAAAGTTGCGTTTTGTTTTCGTTTGACATTCGTTTTTCTATCGTATTGAAGTCTTTCGAATGTCGCCCTCGAGGAAGGGCGAGGGGGCGGTATAAGGAAAGCGTATGCGGGCTTCCGCTCGCATTCCGGTCGGCCTTTTCAATCGCGTGCCGAGGAGGGGCATATGGGCGGATTTATTCTCGCGATCGATCAGGGCACGACGTCGACGCGTGCGATCGTTTTCGACGGCAACCAGAAAATCGCAGGCGTCGGGCAGAAAGAGTTCAAGCAGCATTTTCCGAAATCGGGCTGGGTGGAGCACGACCCGGAGGAGATCTGGCAGACGGTCGTCAGCACAGTCAAGAAAGCGATCGAGAAGGCCGGCATCACCGCGAACGATATTTCCGCGATCGGCATCACCAATCAGCGGGAGACTGTGGTCGTCTGGGATCGCGAGACCGGCAAGCCGATCCACAATGCCATCGTCTGGCAGGATCGCCGTACTGCCGCCTTCTGCGACAAGCTCAAGAAGAAGGGACTGGAAAAGACCTTCGTCAAGAAGACCGGCCTGCTGCTCGATCCCTATTTTTCGGGAACGAAGCTCAACTGGCTGCTTTCCAATGTGAAGGGTGCTCAGGCGCGCGCCGCCAGGGGCGAACTCTGCTTCGGCACCATCGACACCTTTCTGATCTGGCGGCTGACGGGCGGCAAGTGCTTCTGCACCGACGCGACGAATGCCTCGCGTACCCTCTTATACAATATCGCCGAGAATGCCTGGGACGACGAGCTCACCGACATTCTGCGCGTGCCGAAGGAGATGCTGCCCGAAGTGAAGGACTGCGCGGCCGACTTCGGCGTCACGGAGCCCTCCCTCTTCGGCGCCGCGATCCCGATCCTCGGCGTTGCCGGCGACCAGCAAGCGGCAACGATCGGCCAGGCCTGCTTCAAGCCGGGCATGCTGAAATCGACCTATGGTACGGGCTGCTTCGCCTTGCTCAACACCGGCAAGGACATGGTCCGCTCGAAGAACCGTCTCCTGACCACCATTGCCTACCGCCTCGACGGCGAAACGACGTACGCGCTCGAAGGCTCGATCTTCGTGGCCGGTGCTGCGGTACAGTGGCTGCGCGACGGGCTCAAGGTGATCAAGGCGGCCCCCGATACGGGCTCGCTTGCCGAAAGCGCCGATCCCTCGCAGGAGGTCTATCTCGTGCCGGCCTTCACCGGGCTCGGAGCGCCCCATTGGGATCCGGATGCGCGGGGCGCGATCTTCGGCATGACGCGCAATACCGGCCCGGCAGAGTTTGCGCGGGCGGCACTCGAGGCGGTCTGCTACCAGACCCGCGACCTGCTGGAGGCCATGCACAAGGATTGGCGCCGCAACGGCAATGATACGGTCCTGCGCGTCGATGGCGGCATGGTTGCCTCCGACTGGACGATGCAGCGCCTTTCGGATCTGCTCGACGCTCCGGTCGACCGCCCGGTCATTCTCGAAACAACGGCGCTTGGCGTCGCCTGGCTTGCGGGCAGCCGCGCCGGCGTCTGGCCGAACCAGGAAGCGTTCGCCAAGTCCTGGGCCCGCGACCGCCGTTTCGAACCGGATATGGACGAGGCCACGCGCAAGGTGAAGCTCAAGGGCTGGCGCAGCGCGGTCAAGCGGACGTTGATTGCGGCTTGAATAGGCCGCTGTCTGTCTACGATGCGAAGGCGGCACCCCCCTCTGCCCGGCAGGGCAGGGGGGTAGGATATCGATAACATTCAACGCATCGCTATCAGGGTATTGCTTCCAGTGCTCCGCGGTAAGCTGGGTAAAAGTCTCGAACGAACGCCTTGACTCATCCATAGCTCATTGGCTATAGATTAACCCATAGTCAATCGGGTATATATCCCAGATGTCCGACGCGCACGACATGCTCTTCAAAACGCTTGCCGATCCCACGCGGCGGGCTCTCTTCGAGCGGCTGTGCCGGGAAGGGGAGAGGACGGTCGGGGCTCTGACGGCTCGCGCCGGTGTCTCGCAGCCGGTCGTCTCCAAACACCTCGGCGTCCTGAAGCAGGCTGGATTGGTGCGCGACCGCCACGAAGGCCGCCACACCTTTTATAGCGCGCAACTCGGTGCGCTCGCTCCGCTGGTCGATTGGACGCGTGAGATGGCCGGTTTCTGGCAGAGCCGCTTCGACGATCTCGAAGACCTACTGAAAAGGATGGACCAATGAACGAAACGTCGAGCGAAACACGTTCCGTCGTCGTCGAGCGGGAGATCGCTCATCCGCCGGAGAAGATCTGGCGCGCGCTCACCCAACCACACCTGATGGAGGAGTGGCTGATGAAGAACGACTTCAGTCCTGTCGTCGGGCACCGTTTCAACCTGCGCGGCGAGTGGGGTGGCGTGCTGGACTGCGAGGTCCTCGTCGTGGAGCCGAACAAAAGGCTGAGCTACGCCTGGAATTTCGCCCATGAGGATCCGGCCTACGACTTGAAGAGCGTGGTGACTTTCACCCTCGTCCCGACAAGCACGGGAACCCAGCTGCGCATGGAGCAGGTTGGATTCCGGCCGGATCAGCGACAGGCCTATGGCGGCGCCAGGGCCGGATGGCAGCAGTTCTTCGAAAATCTGGAGCGCGTTCTCGCGGGTATGAACTGAAACCCGACCGTCGGGCCGATCGGGGCTCGCTCGCTTCATGTCAATGGGAGATCATTCAATGGATTGGAACGCCTGGATACGTCAGATCCACCGGTGGTTGTCTATCGTCTTCACGGTAACTGTCATCGCCAACTTCGCGGCCATGGGATTGGGAGAACCTCCTGCATGGGTGGTCTATTCCCCGCTGCTGCCGCTCTTCCTGCTGCTGTTCACCGGCCTCTATATGTTCGTGCTACCCTATGCCGCGAGGAGGCGCAGCGGCCGGCCCGCGGCGCAATGAGGTGAAGACGATGGTCGGCAAGACGCCCGGGAAGAGCACGAATGTTGCGAAGAAGGCCGCCGCCGAGCCGGCCTCGGGACGGCCGACCCTGCTCTCGGGCGGCAACCCCCAGATCGCGAAGGGCTATGGCGATGCTCCGGTGCAGGCCTATATCACGGCGATGCCGGGCTGGAAGAGCGATGTCGGGCGGCGCCTCGATGCTCTGATTGTTGAGGCCGTTCCCGGCGTGCACAAGGCGGTCAAGTGGAACTCGCCTTTCTACGGTGTCGAGGATAATGTCTGGTTTCTCAGCTTCCACTGCTTCACCAAATACATCAAGGTGACGTTCTTCCGCGGCGCTGCGCTCGATCCTGTGCCGCCCGGCAAGTCCAAATATCCGGAAGTACGCTACCTCGATGTTTACGAGGGGCAACTCGACGAAGCTCAATTCTCCGCCTGGGTAAGGCAAGCCAGCCGATTGCCCGGCGAACGTATGTGAGCCACAACGACTATCAGGCCGGCGAACGTATGTAAGCCACAACCATCAGGAAAGTGACGGCCATGGAGAACAGGACGAGCGGTTCGAACGAAGCGTCTCCCTCCAAACTGATAGATGCGAAAATCGATGCTCTTGACGATTGGCGCGGTGAGACGCTCGCCAGGATCCGGAAACTCATCCAGCAGGCCGACCCGGATGTGATCGAGGAAGTAAAGTGGAGAGGGGTCCCCGTGTGGGAACACGCCGGGATAATCTGCACCGGCGAAGTCTACAAGGCGGTTGTGAAGACGACCTTTGCCAAAGGTGCCTCGCTGGAAGACCCTTCGGGCCTTTTCAACTCCAGCCTGGAAGGCAATACGCGGCGCGCGATCGATTTCCGTCAGGGCGAGAAGATCGATGAAGAGGCGTTCATCGCGCTCGTTCGTGCCGCGGTGGCGCTGAACACATCAGTACGCACAGGCGCCCGTTCGCAGAAGAAGCCGAAGAGCGCCTGACCCCAGCGGACATCAGCGGGAAACAGTGCGTTTCCCAAAGGCGCATTTGCGACCTGGTCCTGCGCCGATTATCTCTAGCCTCACGCTAGATCCAATAAGTTGAGGCGCGGAATGCGGGCGGGGAGCCTCACGCACTTTTCCTCATCGCGCGCAGACCTCGCAGGAAGTCAGTCATGGAACTCGGATTCTATACATTCGCCGATGTCGATCCGAATGCAGCCGACAAGGGAGCCGAGGGGCGCCGGCGTCTGGCCGATCTCCTGGAGGAGATCGAGCTTGCCGACCAGGTGGGCCTCGACGTTTTCGGCCTCGGCGAGCATCACCGGCCCGACTATGCGGCGTCGGCACCGGCGGTGATCCTCGCGGCGGCTGCCGCACGCACCAGCCGCATCCGGCTGACGAGCGCGGTCACGGTGTTGAGCTCCGACGATCCCGTCCGCGTCTTCCAGCAATTCGCCACCCTCGACCTCCTGTCGAACGGACGCGCCGAGATCATGGCCGGACGTGGCTCCTTCATCGAATCATTCCCGCTCTTCGGCCAGTCGCTGGACGATTACGACCAGCTTTTCGCCGAAAAGCTCGATCTCCTTTTGGCGCTGCGCGATCGTGAAAGGGTCACCTGGTCGGGTGCGCTGAGATCTCCGATCAACGATCGGGGCGTTTATCCGCGCCCGCTGCAGGACCCGCTGCCGCTCTGGATTGCGGTCGGCGGCACGCCGCAGTCGGTTGCGCGTGCCGGTGCGCTCGGCGTGCCGATGGCGCTTGCGATCATCGGCGGCGAACCGGCGCGGTTTGCGCCGCTCTTCCAGCTTTACCGCGAAGCTGCGCGCCGTTCGGGGCAGGATCCGTCGAAGCTGAAGACGAGCATCAACGTCCACGGCTTCATCGCCGACAGCACGCAAGAAGCTGCAGATCAGTTCTATGGGCCGCAGGCCGAGGTGATGAACCGCATCGGACGCGAACGCGGCTGGGGGCCGACCAACCGCGCCCACTTCGATCAGGCGATCAGCCCGACGGGCAATCTCTTCCTCGGCGATCCGGAAACCGTTGCCAGGAAGATCGTTGCGCATCGGAAGCTCTTCGAAAACGATCGCTTCCTGCTGCAGATGGCGATCGGCCCGATGCCGCATGACCGGATCCTGCACGGCATCGAACTTTACGGCACCAAGGTCGCGCCTCTGGTACGCGAGATGCTGGCGGAGGAGCGCGCTTCCTAAGCCGGCCGCTTCCGTCGGCACTGGCATATGCGGCGGCGTAGCGCTAAATGTGGCCGCGAAAGCGAGACATCCATGACCCTCAACAACGACGAAGACCTCGAAAGGCTGAAGGAAATCGGCCGGATTTGCGCCAATGCGCTACAGGCGATGGGCGAGGCGCTGGAGCCCGGCATTACCACGGCCGAGCTCGACGCGATCGGCCGCAAGGTGCTGGAAGGGGCAGGCGCCCGTTCGGCACCCGAACTTTGCTACGATTTCCCCGGCGCGACCTGCATCAGCGTCAACGAGGAGATCGCCCACGGCATACCGGGCCGCCGGGTGATCCAGCCGGGCGATCTCGTCAATATCGACGTTTCCGCCGAAAAGGGCGGGCTCTTCGCCGATACGGGGGCGTCCTTTCCCGTGCCGCCGGTCAAGACCGAGATCGACCGGCTGTGCCGCGACGGCAAGCGGGCGATGTGGGTAGGTTTGAAACAGGTCAAGCCAGGCCAGTCGCTTGCCGCGATCGGCAATTCGATCGGCGAGTTCGCGCGCAAGAACCGCTACTCCCTCGTTGCCAATCTGGCGAGCCACGGCATCGGCCGGTCGCTGCACGAGGAACCGAGCGAAATTGCAACCTGGCCGGACCCGTCCGAGCGCCGGCGGATGACCGAGGGCATGGTCTTCACGGTCGAACCCTTCCTGTCCATGGGCGCGCAATGGGCTGAAGGAGGCAACGACGACTGGACCCTCTACAGCGAACCGCGCGCACCGACTGTCCAATATGAGCATACGGTGGTCGTCACCCGCAGCGGGCCGCTGGTCGTGACGCTGCCGGGTTAGGCAACTTAGGAGAAGTGTGCGACGGAGGCTCACCCCTTTCTGCCCTGCCGGGCAGAGGGGGTATCACACCCGCTCCCGCTTTTCTCGGCGCAGATCATTCGATTCCATCAATGAACCGTTCAATTATAATGATTTGCCGCTCTCTTGCTGCGATGCAATAAGGGGGCATGAGCACTCTCCAGAGACGGCAGGACCGTAGCGAACCGGCGCCCAGGCACTCGACAGAGCCGAGCGGCTTCGAGTCCGCCGGCAGCGGCTCGAGCGGAAGTCTCGCAGCGACCGCGATCGCCGGTGCGGTCGCCATGGCGGTGGCCATGGGCTTCGGCCGGTTCTCCTATACGCCCATCCTGCCGGCGATGATGATCGACACCGGCCTTTCTCCTGCTGATGCAGGCGTGGTCGCCTCGGCGAATTTCATCGGATATCTCGCAGGCGCGGTGCTTGCCGGCTATGGCTGGGCGCACGGCCGCGAGCGCGGGGTCGGTCTCGCGGCTCTCGTCGCGACGACCGTGCTGCTTGCCGCCATGGGACTTACATCCTCGGTGCTCGCCTATTCCATCATCCGCTTTCTTGCGGGTCTGGCGAGCGCCTTTGCGATGATCTTCATCTCGGGGATAGTGCTGGGGCAGGGGCTCGCCGCCAGATCCGAGAACGTGCCTTCGGTGCATTTCGGCGGCGTCGGTTTCGGCATCGCGCTTTCCTCCGTCGTGGTCTGGATCGCGCCGCTCGCAGGCATCGCGGACCTTTCGAAGTCGCAGGCCGACTGGTTCGCTGGCGGTCTGGTCGCGCTGGCGGGTACGGTTCTGGTGGCCGCGATGCTGCCGTCGAGCCGTCACGCCGCCATCGGCGGTCCACCGGAGGCGCGGCTCGTCCGATCTCGGCCGCTCATGACGATGACGCTGACCTACGGCCTTTTCGGGTTCGGCTACGTGATCACTGCCACGTTCCTCGTCGCCATGGCCCGCGACGCGAGCGGCGACCACAGCATCGAGTTTCTTTCCTGGCTGATCACCGGAGTGAGCGCCGCCCTGTCGGTTTATCTCTGGCGCTTCGCCGTGCCGCGTCTCGGATTGGCCGGGGTCTATGCGGCTGGATTGCTGGTAGAGGCGGCAGGCCTCATTCTCACGGTTTCGTTGCCTTCCCCCTTTGCGCCGCTCGTCGGCGGGCTGATGCTGGGCGCCACCTTCATGATGGTCACGGCCTATGGACTGCAGATCGGACGACAACTCGCCCCCGAAAGTCCGCGCCGGGCCCTCGCCTTCATGACCGCTGCCTTCGGGGTCGGCCAGATCGTCGGGCCGCTGGTCGCCGGCTGGCTCGCCGAGCGCACCGGAAGCTACGCTTTGCCGACCCTGGTCGCCGCCGTCGTTCTCATGATCTGCGGGATCGTCGTGCTCGCCGAATTGCGCCGGATAAGTGAAGCCCTGGCACGATGACGGGTCCTCACTAAGCCGGGCAGGCAGCGTCGGCAGCCACATGAAATAACAGTAACATTCGCATTCCGTAATTGTTGCGCAATGTGATTTGCCCTAGTTTCGGCGCATCAGGAGGCAAGTCCTTGACCTCCCCGAAACGAGAGTGCCGTCCCTTGTTCCAATCCTTCTTTCCCAAGCCGAAGCTGTTTTTCATATCTTCCGCCGTCTGGAGCCTTCTTGCCGTTCTCGTATGGTATGGCGGCGGACGGGATATCGGCGCCTATCTCGGTTTGCCGCAGCTGCCGCCCGGCCAGGAGCCTATCATCGGGGTGTCCGTCTTCTGGTCGACGCCCTTTCTTTGGTTCTACATCTATTATGCGGTGGTCGTAGGGATATTTGCCGCGTTCTGGTTCGTTTACAGCCCGCATCGGTGGCAGTATTGGTCCGTTCTCGGCACGGCGCTGATCATCTTCAACACCTACTTTTCGGTTCAGGTCAGTGTCGCCTTCAATGCCTGGTACGGCCCGTTCTATGATATGATCCAGCAGGCGCTCGCGCGAACGGCACCGGTCACTGCCGAACAACTCTACATTGGAATGATCGGCGTCTCAGGCATTGCCTTTCTGGCGGTGACCGTAGGCGTGCTGAACCTCTTCTTCGTCAGCCATTACATCTTTCGCTGGCGTACCGCGATGAACGAATACTATGTCTCGCACTGGCCGAGGCTGCGCCAAGTCGAAGGCGCATCGCAGCGTGTACAGGAAGACACGATGCGATTTTCCAGCACGATGGAAAGGCTGGGCGTCGGCCTGGTGAGCTCAGTTATGACCTTGATCGCCTTTCTCCCGGTTCTCTTCAGGTTTTCCGAGCAGGTAAACGTGCTGCCGGTCGTCGGCGAAATACCGCATGCGCTCGTCTGGGCCGCCGTCTCCTGGTCGCTGTTTGGAACGGTCTTCCTCGCCGTGGTGGGTATCAAGCTTCCGGGCCTCGAATTTCGCAATCAGCGCGTCGAAGCGGCATACCGGAAGGAACTCGTCTATGGCGAGGATCATGAGGACCGCGCCGACCCGATAACGCTCGCGCAGCTTTTCGACAATGTCAGGCGCAACTATTTCCGCCTCTACTTCCATTATATGTACTTCAATATCGCGCGCATTTTCTACCTGCAGGCCGACAACATATTCGGCACGCTCGTGCTGATACCTGCGATCGTGGCGGGAAAACTCACGCTCGGCGTTATGAATCAGGTGTTGAACGTTTTTGGGCAGGTTCGGGAGTCCTTCCAATACCTGGTCGGCTCCTGGACGACCATCGTCGAGCTCCTGTCGATCTACAAACGTCTTAAAGCCTTCGAGTCGGTGTTGGTCGACGAGCCGCTGCCGGAGATCGACCGGCAGTTCATCGACGCTGGCGGTAAGGAAGAGCTGGCTCTGTAGCGGCGGCATCAGAAGGCGGAGCGATCCGCCTTCTTTCTTGCAGCCTCGATCATCGGCAACGCCTCGGCATAGCTGACGCAGGCGACGTCCGGCTTGTTGCAGGTCTCCGAGAGAAAGCGATCGAGCGCCCGCCAATAGGCGCCGCCGTTCATCTCGACGAAGTGGAAGCCGAGCTGAAGAGGGATCCGCTCGCCTTCATATTCTTTACGGAAGGCATTGCGGAACGCCGCAAGCGTCCGCTCCTCGAAGCGGACGCTGTCCTTTCTGTTCTCGACTCCCATCGAATGGCGGACGAAGAGATTGTAGTCCATGCCGATAACGGGCCGGTGCGAAGGGCCTTCGGGAATGAGCGGCAGGCCGAAGCGCGGCAGACCGTCGGCGAAGCTGGGCCAGCCGGGCCCTTTGGTGACGAGGCTCGCATCATAGCTGAAACCGAACGCTTCGAGTGCAGGCACCAGGCCGTCGCTGAGTGACAGGTAGGGGGCGCGAAAGCCCTTTATGCCGTTCTTCGCGAAATCGGCCCAGCCTTCCGGCTCGGCTTCCGGCTTGCCGGCCCTCTTCCAGGCTTCGGCGAGCGCCGCGCGGAACGCTGAAAACTCCCGCTCCCAATCGGCCTTGCTCCAGCCTTTGCCGTCGAAATGGCCGCAGGCGTGGCTGCCGAGGTCGTGACCATCGCGATGTGCCTGCCAGATATGGCCGACGCGGATCGCGATTTCTTCGCGGCTCTGTGCGAAGCCGACATTCGAACGTCCCTGCTTCTGTCCGGGCGCCCGGTAGATCTGCTTCCCGTCGGCCTTCGTCATCAGGAAGGTGCAGGAGAGGAAATAGGTGAAATGCGCGCCCGTTCGCCTTGCCAGGGCAAGGCTTTTCTCCCAAAGCGCATTGTCGTGCGCGCCGTCGAAGGAGATGACAACGAGCTGTTTGCCGTCCGGCGACGGGGGTGCCGGCGGCGGATCGGCGAGGGCGAGAGCGGGAAAAAGAGCGAGTGATAAAGCCAGGAAAATACGAATCATGTTTCAACTGTGACGTTTGGTTTCGTCGCAGTTGTCCGGAAATTGCGGCAATCCTTTGATTGGGCTGGAAAACAGGCGCTATCGAAGGTAGTACGTAGTCAGGTGGATCGGCAAAGCGCGGCGCTGTAGCGGTCCGACATTCTCGAACAAGCGGTGACCCATGGCCATACTCGTTCTCGGCATCATCATATTTCTCGGCATGCACCTCGTCCGCGTGGTTGCGCCCGGCTTTCGTGCCGGCATTATCGAAAGCCGCGGCAAGGGCACTTGGATGGGGCTCTATACGATCGTCAGCCTCGTCGGCCTCTGTCTGATCATCTACGGTTTTGGTCAGGCGCGTGGCGAAACGGGCATGCTCTACGATCCGCCGATATTCCTGCGCCATATCGCCCTTCTGCTGATGCTCGTCGCCTTCATCGTGCTTGCCGCCGGCTTCCTGCCGGCGGGCCGCATCGCCGTCGCGCTCAAGCATCCGCAGGTCCTCTCGATCAAGATATGGGCGCTGGCGCACCTCCTTGCGAATGGCGAGACGTCCTCGGTCCTGCTTTTCGGTTCCTTTCTCGCCTGGGCGGTGATCCTGCGCATCTCGTTGAAACGGCGCGAGCGCGCCGGTGAGAAGGTGCTTCCCGTGTTTAAATCGACGCGCAACGACGTATTGGCGGTTCTTATCGGCCTCGTCGCCTTTGTGCTCTTCGTCTGGAAGCTGCATGAACTTCTGATAGGCGTTCAGCCGGTCGTTCTCTAAATGTCGATCTCCCCCTTACATCAGGCGTAAAATCGGGTAGAACGCGCCAACTTCTTCACATCAGGGCCGGGCGGCCGGGACGGGACATGGTAAACCAGGACGACAGCTTTATCCGCGAGGTCAATGACGAACTCCGTTCGGACCAGATGAAGGCCGTCTGGACGCGCTTCGGCGGTATCATCATCGGGATTGCCGTTCTGATCGTGCTCGGCACCGTCGGCAAGGTCGGATACGATTATTGGCAGGAGGCCTCCTCGTCGCAATCGGGCGACACCTTCCTCGCGGCGCTCAACCTTGCCCGGGAGAACAAGTCGGACGAGGCGCTCGCCGCTCTGACCGAGCTCGAAAAGGACGGTTACGGATCCTATCCGGTTCTGGCGCAGTTGCGCGTTGCGACGCTGCAGGCGCAAAAGGGTGAAACGGATGCGGCAGTCGCGGCGTTCTCCGAAATCGGCAGGGATACGCGTATTCCGGCCGCGCTTCGCGATGCGGCGCGGCTGCGTGCGGCCTATCTGCTTATCGACGCAGGATCCTACGAGCAGGTGTCCTCCGAGGTCGAGCAACTGGCCGTTCCGCAGAACGCCATGCGTCATTCGGCGCGCGAGGCGCTCGGCCTTTCGGCCTACAAGGCCGGTGACTATACCAAGGCGAAGAGCTGGTTCCAGCAGATCGTCGACGATGCGCAAAGCCCGCGCGGCATCATGAATCGGGCGCAGATGCTGCTGGATGTGATCGCGTCGACAGGCAAGGCCTGACGCAGGCATGTCGCCCAAAAGTGCGCAGCGGTTTTGGGGTAACGACATGTACAAGAAAAGCATGTCGCCCAAAAGTGCGCAGCGGTTTTGGGATAACGACATGCACAAAAACAGAAACTTAAAGCGCGTCGCGTAACCACTGAACGCGAGGCGCTTTAGCACGGATGTCAAGATGACCTTCACCGTCGCCATTATCGGGCGCCCCAATGTCGGCAAGTCCACCTTGTTCAACCGCCTGGTTGGCAAGAAGCTGGCGCTCGTCGACGATACGCCGGGGGTTACCCGCGACCGGCGTCCGGGCGACGCGAAGCTGGTCGACCTCAAGTTCCGCATCATCGATACGGCCGGTCTCGAGGAATCGTCACCAGACAGCCTCCAGGGGCGGATGTGGGCGCAGACGGAGGCGGCCATCGACGAGGCGGATCTCTCGCTCTTCGTCGTCGATGCCAAGGCCGGCCTGACGCCGGCAGATCAAACGCTCGGCGAAATGTTGCGCCGCCGGGGCAAACCCGTCGTCGTCGTCGCCAACAAGTCCGAGGCCCGGGGCTCCGAAGGCGGTTTCTACGACGCCTTCACGCTCGGCCTCGGCGAACCCTGCCCGATCTCGGCCGAACACGGCCAGGGCATGCTCGACCTGCGTGACGCGATCGTCGCCGCACTCGGCGAGGAGAGGGCGTTCCCGCCGGCGGAAGACGTTGCCGAGACGAATGTAGATATCCGCCCCGTTGCCGGTGAAGGTACCGAGGACGAGGAGGTCGAGCCCGCCTATGACGAGACCAAGCCGCTTCGGGTGGCGATCGTGGGCCGGCCGAATGCCGGAAAATCGACTCTGATCAACCGGTTCCTTGGCGAAGACCGGCTGCTGACGGGGCCGGAGGCGGGCATTACCCGCGACTCCATCTCTGTCGAATGGGACTGGCGCGGCCGCACCATAAAGATGTTCGATACGGCCGGCATGCGCCGCAAGGCGAAGGTTCAGGAGAAGCTCGAAAAGCTTTCGGTTGCGGATGCGCTGCGGGCGATCCGCTTCGCCGAGACCGTCGTCATCGTCTTCGACGCCACGATCCCTTTCGAGAAGCAGGACCTGCAGATCGTCGATCTGGTGCTGCGCGAGGGGCGTGCAGCCGTGCTTGCCTTCAACAAATGGGATCTGGTCGAGAACTGGCAGGCACTGCTTGTAGATTTGCGCGAAAAGACCGAGCGGCTGTTGCCGCAGGCGCGCGGCATCCGTGCAGTGCCGATTTCCGGGCACACCGGCTACGGCCTCGACCGGCTGATGCAGGCCATCATAGAAACGGACAAGGTCTGGAACCGGCGCATCTCCACGGCGCGCCTCAACCGGTGGCTGGAAACGCAGCAGGTGCAGCATCCCCCGCCGGCTGTCTCGGGTCGCCGCCTCAAGCTCAAATACATGACGCAGGTCAAGGCGCGGCCACCGGGTTTCATGATTTCCTGTACACGTCCCGAGGCGGTGCCGGAGTCCTACACCCGCTACCTCATCAACGGCTTGCGAAACGACTTCGACCTGCCGGGCGTGCCGATCCGCGTGCATTTCCGCGCGTCGGAGAATCCTTTCGAGTCGAAGGCGCGCAAAAGGCGCTGAGAGCTCCGGCGGCAGCAAACGAACTCACGATTCGTTTCGCACTGCGGCGCTTTTTGATGCCATCTACCGCTCTAATAGAGTAAATCTATGTAGCAGGTGAATTGATTTCCTTGCCGCCAAATTAGGCTTGATCTATAACTGAATCCTAGGGTGCCGAAGTTGGCGAGCCGTTGCAGATTGGCTCGGCAGGCTGGGAAACGGCACTTGGCTCTGCGAGAATTGGACGATCCGCGTCGTCGGGATCGATGTTTCTGCGCGCGGTCGCGGATGAAGATCGCGTGCTTTTCTCGTTTGCCGCGATCCGTCTCGAAAGCGATGTTCTCATGCTGACAAAAAAAGGAAAGTACGGTTTGAAGGCGATGGTCGATCTTGCCCAGCTTCAGCCGGGCGAAACGGCTTTCATCACGGAAATCGCCGTTCGCAACAACTTGCCGAAGAAATTTCTCGACACGATCATGCTCGAACTCAGGAATGCCGGCTTTCTTCGCTCGAAGAAAGGCCCCGGCGGCGGCTACGCGCTGGCGCGGCCCGCATCCGAGATCCGCGTCGGTCAGGTGATCCGCACGCTTGACGGGCCGCTGGCGCCGATCCGTTGTGCGAGCCGCACCGCCTATGAAGTCTGCGATGACTGTTCGGATCCGGAAACCTGTCACGTGCGCCGTTCGATGATCGTCGTGCGCGATGCCGTGGCCGACATTCTCGACAACATGACGCTCGCGCAATTCGCAGCAAGCGAGAGAGAGGCCGCCGTAGCGCCGCTTCTCAGCGAAGCGGGCTGAGCGCGGAGGGTGCGGTCCCCCCGCGGCAGACTTAGGTGTACGTCCGTTCCTCATCAATGCGAGCGTTCATCCTCACAGTGACCCGCTGCGCGGCTTTACGCCCTTGAGGTGGTAGTTGCCGACAAGGTGATGTTTCCAGCGCACCGGGTCCTGCAGCGTGTGAGCGCGGGCGTTGCGCCAATAGCGGTCGAGATTGAGCGCAACTTTCGCAGAGGCGGAGCCGGCGAGATCGAAAAGCGCATTGGCTGCCTCCAGCGCGGCCGCGGCGGCAAGGACCTTGGCGGCGGTAACCGAGAGGCTGGCTTCGACCGCGTGTTCCTCGGTCGGATCGACCTGAGCGGTATCGACCTTGCGACCGGCATGCTCGATGAGCGCGGTGGCGGCCTCGATGCGTATTGCGACTTCGCCGACCCTTGCGATCGTCAAAGCATCCTCCGATGCCCGCTCCAGCACATCGCTCTTGGCTGCTGCCGCGTTTCGGACGAGATCGAGGGTCTCTCGGAACGCCGCCCGCGCGATACCGAGATCGACGCCGGCATGGATGATCTCGCCGACGGAACCGATCGTATTCGGTCGCTCGAAGCCGCGGTGATGCGGCACGACAGAACCGAGATCCACATGAACGTCCTCAAGGACCACGGTGCCGCTGCCGGTGACGCGCTGCCCGAAACTGTCCCAGTCGTCGATGATCCGGACGCCGTCCGTCGCGCGCGGAACGAACGACATGGTCATGCGGTCGGCGGGATCGAGCGCGGAGATCGCGAGCCAGTCGGCGAAGAGAGCGCCCGTGGAATTTTGCTTCCGGCCGTTGATCCGGTACCCGGCGCCATTCCCAGTGATCCGGGCTTTGTCGTCGCCGCTTTCCGAAAGTGCGCTGCCGAAGCGGTCGCCTGCCATGGCGCGCCCGAAGAAGAACCGCTTCTGTTCTTCGGTGGCATGCTGACGCAGCGCCTCGAGGACGTAAAAGTGGCCTTGCGGGATCTGACCAATGGAGCTGTCGGCCTCCGCCAGAATCGCGGTTATCTCGGCAAGCACGACGTTGGAGACGTCGATGCCCTCGTATTCCGATGGAATGCTGATCGCCAGCAGTCCCGATTGGGCCAACTGGTCGAGTTCGTCGTGAGGAAGGACGCGCTCCAGGTCGCGCTCGATGGCGCGGTCGGAGAACCGGAGCGCCAGCTCCCTTGCAATCGCCAGGGCCTCTTCCTCGCTCTCGATGCGGTGCGGCGTCGGCTTGGTCTTTCCGGCGAATTGCGAGATGTTCCCCATCCTTGTCCCTCCGTGGAGCATTGCCGCCGCCCTTTAGTATGGAGCAGGCGCTATTTTCTTCCAGTCCCTCCCGGAGGCGGTCGCGCAGGTGGACGCCCGGTAGGGGAATCGCTTTGGAAAATGAAAATTTCTCAGGTAGAATCAATGAGTTGTGCGTGACGACGGCGCGCCTTTGCCGTTACCTTCAGAAAAATAGCTTGCCGTTGGGTGCATTTGCAATAGAATACAAAAATTATAGACTACTTCCGAAAAGGATGACCGTCAGGCCGAAACGCTGCTGCATGTTTCTTACGTCGGAGCCGATTTGAGGGTACAACATCCAAGAACTGGAAGTCCTGCAGCGGTCATTGCGCGCATTAGGCGGTATTCGACCGGAGTTTTATTTCGCTTGAAGCGGGAGGGAGGCGGCGCAAGGCGTTCTTGGCTAGCGCGTCGTTCCGGAAAATCCCGACGGGCGAGCGGTATACGAGCCCGTGAAATTCACCAGAGCTTTTGTGTGTCTCGAAGTCCTGCTTAAGAGTCGCCCCGACCACGGAGCGACAGCCAGCTCGCGAAAGGAGCTCACATGACCGTTCGTGGATTGTTTGCCGGCAGGTCAGCGGCGGCCGCCTCGTCCTCGCAGCCGGAAATTGCGATCGTCGGCCGTGGATTTTCCGGCATCATGATGGCGATCGCGCTGATGAAATCGATGCGGGGAACTTTTCACCTCACCATGTACGACCCGCATCCATCGATCAGCGGCGGCCAGGCCTTTTCCGCGGCGCAGCGCTGCGAGATCCTCAACAGCCGGGTGCGCGACCTGTCGGTCGCGGCCGGCCAGCCCGACGATTTCAACGACTGGCTTTGCGCCAATGATGAGTTCCGAACAGCCGTTCCGGCGGCCATTCCCGGCTTTCGGCAGATTTTCGTGCCGAAAGGCATCTTCAGCGACTACGTGCATCAACGCTTTTCCGAGGCGCTTGCCCGACGTTCCGACATCACGGTGAGGTTTTCCCACCAGCAGGTCACAGGCTTGCGCAAACTCGCAAGCGGTCGCTTCAGTCTTGTGCGTGACGGCGGACATGACGCATGCGACATCGTCATTCTTGCAACGGGCTTCGGCGTGCATCCGCGCGACCTCGAGGTTTCTGACGAGGAGCGACCGCTTGTGCGGACGCGCCGCCTCGTCGACCCGCGCCACGCGGTCCTGCTCGGCAGCGGCATTCGCGTGGTCGACCAGCTTTTCCAGATGCGCGATAACGGTTATGCGGGAGAAATCACGCTCGTTTCGCGCCACGGCTTTCTGCCGCAGGCGCATACGCAGCTCGCAGCAGCCCCGAGTTTCCCGGTCGATCCGATGCCGCAGGGCCTGCGCCGGATCGTCCGGTTCGTGCGTCAGGCCTGCGCCGAAGCCGAAGCGAAGGGGCAAAGCTGGCAGTCGGCCATGAACGGCCTGCGCCGGCGGGCGCGCTCGCTCTGGCAATCGCTCTCGGCGCAGGAAAAGCGGCAGTTCAACCGCCACCTGCGGGCCATCTACGACAGCCACAGAAACCGCCTCCCGGCGGCTGTCCACGCGCGGCTGCAGCAGGAACTTGCCGAGGGGCGGACCGTGCTTCGCCGCGGACGGGCAGGGCGGCGCCTGCCGGAAGGCATCATGGTGCGCTGGGCGGGTCGGCATGCCGAGGAACTGCTCAGGGCAGATCAGGTGATCGAATGCCGCTGTTCCGCCCCGGAGCTTGATACGCCCTTGCTCCGGAGTCTTTTTGCGGGTGGGCTTGCCGAACCCGATGAACTCGAGCTCGGCGTCGCGGTCAGTCCGACGGGAGAAGTCTTGAGCCCGTCCGGACGCACGCCGAACCTCTTCGCGATCGGTCCGCTCGGATTGGGAAGCCTGCCCGACATCGACCTGGTGCCTGAGATCGTCACCCAGACCTATGCGGCAGCACGGCTTATCGCGACAGGCAAGCGACTGGCGCTGAAGGCCGGATAGACACCACCTCGGCGGCCGGAATGGCGGCCGGCGAATGCCGGTGATCCGGCCCGCTGCAGGCAGTAGCGGTCAGGCAAATTCAAACGGTAGACTCAACGACGACAGGGTCGTCGCTGCGCAGCAGGTCTTCGATATGACGGATGCCGTCGGCCATTACCTCACGCGCCCCACCGTCGCAATCATCGGCGGCGGCTTCACCGGTGCCGTGGTCGCGACGCACCTGGCGCGGGCTCGCGCCATGGATGGCTGGCAGATTTCCGTCTTCGAGCCGCGGGAGCGGCTGGGATGCGGCCTTGCCTATGATACCGCGGAGCCCGCGCATCGCGTCAATGTCCCGGCCGCACGCATGAGCATCGATCCGGGCGATCCCGACCATTTCATGCGCTGGCTCGAGCTTCGGGGCGAACCGCGCGACGATCCCGAGGCGCTTGCCTGCGACGGCCATCTTTATCCCGCCCGGCAGCTCTTCGGCCGCTATGTCGCCGAAACGATCGCGCCGTTCCTGGAACACGGGCGCATCGCACACCATCGGGAGAGAGTGATCGCCGTCGAGCGTCAGGGAGCGGCCTGGGCGGTTCGCGGCGACGGCGGGACGCTAAGCCGCGCCGACGTGCTGGTGGTGGCGACGACGCACCCGGCTCCGGAGGCTCCCGCAGGCGTAGGCGCCATCCTCACGGGGCACCCCCGCTACGTGCCGGATTCGACCGAGCCCGGCACGCTCGACAGAATCCGGGCCGGTGACCGCGTGCTGATCATCGGGACCGGGCTGACTTCGGCCGATGTGATCGCCACCCTGCGCAGAGGCGGGCATAAGGGGCCGATCACCGCCTTTTCCCGGCGCGGTCTGCGTTCTCGTGGACATTCCGACCGGGCGCAGGACCCCTATGGCGACTTCATCTCACGACCTTGGAGATCGGCCGCGGAGTTGCTCTCCCAGGTACGCCGGACGATCCGCGATGCGGAAGCGGAAGGCTTTACATGGCATGCGGTCCTCGATGCGCTCAGAGCACAAGGCGGTGAGATCTGGCGCAATCTGCCGATGAGCGAGCGGCGGCGGCTTGTCCGTCACGTGCGGCCTTTCTGGGATGTGCACCGCTTTCGTGTAGCTCCGCAAATCGATGCGGTCGTGAGCGCGGGGCTGAGGGACGGCGATATACGCGTCCTCGCCGGTTCGGTCGCTCATATGGCGCGCGTCGGCGAGAATGTCGCGGTCACTTTCCGGAGGCGGCGGGCTGGCGGAACGGAAGAAGGGGAATTCGACGCCGTGGTGATCACCACCGGCCCGGCGCACCGGTCGATCCTGCAAAGCCAATCCTGGCTGGATTCGCTCGGAGCCGCAGGTTATCTGCGCCCCGATACGGTTGGGCTGGGCCTCGCCTGCAGCGAAACGAGCAGGGCGCTCGACAGCGAAAACAGGGAGGTGGACGACCTCTTCGTCGCCGGTCCTCTCGCCCGCGGCACCTTTGGCGAACTTATGGGCCTGCCGCAGGTCAACGACCACGCCATTTTCGTGGCGGCGCAGATATCTGCGCTGGCGCAGGCGCGCCGAGTGCACCGGCGCGCGCCTCCGCGCTCGGCCGCGGCACCGGCCCGCTGACCGAGCGGCGACGCCGATGCAACTTCTGCGGCAGCATGCCTGCGGCATCGCTTACGCTTTCCGCGATTCTGCACTATATTAGGATGTGTTGATTTCGACGAAAGGTGGAGCGGGCGAGGTGGTTTGCAGCTATCCGCCTGCGCCCGCAGACGAGAAGCCGTGAGGTATCGACGGCGAATGGCCCGCATCCTCATCCTGTTGTTCAGTCTCCTGTCGGCCTTCGCATTTCCTGTCACGCCGGTGCCCGGAGCCGAGCGCACGGCAATCGTCCTGCACGTCAACGGAGCCATCAGTCCCGCCGCGGCAGAATATGTGACGCGCGGTCTTCAACAGGCCAGGGATCGCGGTGCCGCGCTGGTGGTCCTGCAGATGGACACGCCCGGCGGACTGGATACGTCGATGCGCGACATCATACGCGCCATCCTCGATTCGCCCGTGCCGGTCGCGAGTTTCGTCGCGCCCAGCGGAGCGCGGGCAGCAAGCGCCGGCACCTATATCCTTTATGCGAGCCATATTGCGGCCATGGCCCCGGGGACGAATCTGGGCGCGGCGACGCCGATCGCCATCGGCGGAGGACTGTTTGGCAATGACGAGCAGGAAGGCGAGGAAAAGACGGGCAAGCCGGACGAGCCGGAACCTCGCAAACCGGCCAATGCCGGCGAAGCGAAACTCATCAACGATGCGGTCGCCTATATCCGCGGCCTGGCGGAATTGCGCAACCGCAACGTCGATTGGGCGGAGCGCGCCGTGCGCGAGGCTGCGAGCCTTTCCTCCGCCGCAGCCGCGCGCGAGCAGGTCATCGACTTCACCGCCGTCAGCGTCGACGACCTTTTGAAGCAGGCCCACGGCCGCCCCGTCCGCATCGGCCAATCCGACGTTCGGCTCGATACGTCCGGGCTCGCCATAGAGGATCTTCCGCCGGATTGGCGGACGCGGCTGCTGTCGGTGATCACCAACCCGAACGTCGCCCTCCTCCTGATGATGGTCGGAATCTACGGGCTCATCTTCGAGTTTCTCGCGCCCGGCACAGTGGTGCCGGGTACAATCGGCGGCATCAGCCTCCTGCTCGGTCTCTACGCACTTGCGGTGCTGCCGGTGAGCTATGCCGGCGTGGGCCTTATCCTCCTTGGGGCGGGACTGCTGGTGGCGGAGGCGCATGCGCCGTCATTCGGCGTGCTCGGCCTCGGCGGCACCGTGGCCCTGGTGCTGGGCGCTGCTATTCTCTTCGACACGGACATGCCCGGACTGCAGGTGTCCTGGCCTGCACTGAGCGGTATTGCGATAGCCAGTCTGGCGTTCAGCCTGCTGGTTGCGCGTCTCGCCCTTGTTTCGCGCCGGCACAGGGTCGCCACCGGCGCGGAAGAGATGATCGGCATTTCCGGCAAGGTCGACAGTTGGGCGGGAGCGGACGGCTACGTGATCGCCCACGGCGAGCGGTGGAGAGCCGTCAGCAGCGAACCGCTTGGACCGGGCGAGGACGTCATGGTCGTCGGCCGGGAGGGCCTCACGCTCAAGGTGGCGCGCAAACCGGCTGGAGCGGGATGATGAAAAGCATGCGCGGTTTTCCGCCCGCGTCCCGCACCAACTCCCCAATCGACCACGGGGGAAAAGGAGACCGCTCATGACCTGGCTTGGAAATCTTGCGCCGTTTGTCGCCGCGCTCCTGTTCCTGCTGATCGTCATCGCCTTTGCGATCAGGATCCTCCGGGAATATGAACGCGGCGTGATCTTCACGCTCGGCCGTTTCACCGGCGTCAAGGGACCGGGGCTGATCCTGCTCCTCCCCTATGTGCAGCAGATGGTGCGCGTCGATCTCAGGACCCGTGTTCTCGACGTGCCCAGCCAGGACGTGATCTCGCGCGACAATGTTTCGGTGCGGGTCAGCGCTGTGATCTATTTCCGCGTCATCGACGCAGAGAAATCGACGATCCAGGTCGAGGATTTCATGGCCGCGACGAGCCAGCTCGCCCAGACGACGCTGAGATCCGTGCTCGGCAAACACGATCTGGACGAGATGCTGGCGGAGCGCGATCGTCTGAACGAGGACATTCAGAAGATCCTCGATGTGCAGACGGACGCATGGGGCATCAAGGTCGCTACCGTCGAAATCAAGCATGTCGACATCAACGAATCGATGATCCGGGCGATCGCCCGCCAGGCGGAGGCCGAACGCGAAAGGCGCGCCAAGGTCATCAATGCCGAGGGCGAGCAGCAGGCCGCTGCGAAACTGCTGGAAGCGGCAGAAATTCTCGCCCGGAAACCCCAGGCCATGCAGCTGCGCTATCTCAGCACCTTGAATGTCATCGCCGGCGAAAAGAACTCGACGATAATCTTTCCGTTCCCGATGGAGATCGCCGACATGCTGGCGACGAACAAGGAGGGTTCCTCCTAAGGCCGGTTGAGATCAGACCCGCGGCGGCTTGTTTGATTTCCTCATTCCTGTGCTCGTCACAGGAATCCAACCAGCCCAAGTCCTTGGGCTGAAAGAACGTTTTCCGCGCCGCAGACGCGGTGCTGCTGGATCCCTGTGACAAGCACAGGGATGAGGGGCAGAGAGGGTGCGGTCCTCCAAGCCCTTCCTAAGGGCTGTTGAAATTCGGGCCACCCGGGGCGGCTTGTTTGATCGCCTCATTCCTGTGCTTGTCACAGGAATCCAGCCAGACCAAGTCCTTGGGCTGAAAGAACGTTTTCCGCGCCGCAGACGCGGCGCTGCTCTCATCCCTGTGACAAGCTCAGAGGATGAGGCGAGGAGAGATTGCAGGTCGCTGTAGCACTTTGAGCTGCTGCATGCTTTTGTCCATTGATCGGCTACAATCAATGGACACATGGATTGGCGCTCGGTGCCGCTTCAGACAGAGGTCGAAAATGCCGAAGAGAAGTGCGGGCGTTCTGCTTTATCGATACGAGGCGAGCGACCTCCTGGTTCTGCTCGTCCATCCGGGCGGGCCATTCTGGATGAACCGGGATCTCGGCGCCTGGTCGATCCCGAAGGGTGAGTATGATGCCGATGAAGAGCCGGAAGCCGCTGCGCGCCGGGAGTTCCTCGAGGAGACCGGCATCTCGATAACGGGCCCCTTGGAGTTTCTCGGCGAGGAGCGCCAAAAGGGCGGCAAGCTCGTCACCGCCTATGCGCATGAGAGCGAATTCGACGTCGCCAGCCTGCGCAGCAACGTGTTCGAGACAGAGTGGCCGCCACGGAGCGGCAGGATGCAGGTCTTCCCGGAGGTCGACCGCGCCGGATGGTTCACGCTCGAAGAGGCGCGCGGCAAGATAAATGTTTCCCAACGCCCGTTCATCGATCGGCTGGAGGCTTCGCGGAACGCCAGCCGCTCCGCGGGTTCCGCCTCCTGAGCGGTTGCGAACGCCCGATCTGCATCAATGGGCAGCGCCCAGGCCCGGCTGCGAGACTTCCCTCCTGCGGAAGGCCACCTGGATTACGTCGGAACGGCAAGGTGCCGCCTCGACACCCGGAACGATCTCGACAGGAATTCCAAGGCTCTCAAGCGCTGCGATCTCCTCGACGGCACCGGCAGGCGCCATCGGGTTCCCGGACCGAAGGCGCACCACCCGTTTCCCTTCCCCGACGAGAGCCGCGATGTCTCTGTTTCGACCCTTGGCGCTCGGCGCGACGGGGACGCGCCTTGCCTCCCGGCGCGCCAGTTCCAGGACGTCGTCAGGAATCCATTCGTCAAAGAGGATCACGTCGGCGGCTTGCAGGGCGCGAATTGCCTTCAAGGTGAGGAGTTCCGCGTCGCCGGGTCCGGCGCCGACGATGGTGACGCGGCCGATGGCGGAGGGGCGCGTGACCAGACGATCCACCTCCGCCATCAGCCGCGTCTCTACACCCTCCTCCGGTGTATCCAGAAAGACCCTGTCGACGAAGCGCTCCCAGAAGGCGCGGCGCGCGGCACCGGGTTTCAGGCGCGCGTTCACACGGTCGCGGATCGCCTGCGCCACCGTCGCCCACCGTTTGAGTGCCGGCGGCAGCAGGGCCTCGATCCGCCGGCGGATCGCCTGTGCCAGGATCGGTGCCGCGCCATCCGTCGAGATCGCAACGACCACGGGCGAGCGGTTCACGATCGATCCGAACTGAAACGCGCAGAAAGCCGGCTTGTCGATGACGTTGACGGGCACGCCGGCGCTCCGACCGGCTCGGAAGAATGCTTCTGCGTCGGCCTGGTCGTCGCAATCGGCAATGGCGATTGCCGCATCGCGAAAAACACCCTCATGCCACGCCTGGTCGTGGTGAACGAGCAAGCCGTGTTCATGCGCGGGCCCACGGGCGAGGAGGTCGAGGAAGAGATCGCTCAGCGACGTCCGCGGCGCGTAGACATGAACTTCCGCGCCGCAGGCCGCCAGCAGTTCGGCCTTCCAGGCGGCCGCATCGCTGCCGCCGGCGACAACGGCCCGTTTGCCGTTCAGGGGCCAGAAGAGCGGCAGCGTCGCGAGAGCGGTCACGCGCTGAGGCTTTTGGGCCGGATCACTCAGCAGCGAGGGTGAGGCAGCCATTTATGATCCCCCTGATCTCGGCGCGGCAGGAGCCGCAATTGGTGCCGGCGCTGAGCCTCTCGCCCACCGCTTCGACGCTATGGCAACCGTCGCGGACGGCCGCAGTGATCTGGTTGACTCCGACGCTGAAGCACGAGCAGACGGTCGCGCCCGGATCGGGCGTATCGGCGCCCGGGCGACCGGCAGTGACCGCAAAGCGCTTGGCGAGGTTGTGGTGCGAAGCGCCGAGCTGCGATACCGCCCAGCTGCGCGCCACGGCGACCGGCCGCGGAGAAAGGAACAGGCTGGCGAGCAGCCGGTCCCCTTCAAAAAAGGCCAGGCGAAACTCGCCGGAGGTGCGGTCCGTATAGCCGATCGGTTCGATCTCTGCGGCGATCGCAAAAGTCTTCCGGCACCAGTCGAGCCAGTCGACATTCGTTTCGGCGAAGGCGAGTTCCACCCGCCACCCGCGCTCGGCTCTCGCGAGCGCCCAATAGGCGGCGTCGAGTTCCCTTGGTTTACGCGCCGAAACCGCGAAGCCATAGGCGGCAGCCGCAAAGCGCCTCGCGCGGACCGGCATGTTCTTCGACGCCGGCTGGCCGGAGACCGGGTCGGTTACCGGCGCAACCAGCGCATCGATCCGCGCCCTGGAGGCGAACTGGTCGTTCCAATGCATGGGCACGAAGAGATTGCCCTCCGCCTGCCGGTCGGTGACCAGCGCCCGGACGATCGCCGCGCCGTGCGGACTTTCCAGGGTGACGAGGTCGGCGTCGCTGATGCCGAGCGCCTGTGCGTCACGCGGATGAATCTCGACGAAGGGCTCGGCGAGATGACCCGACAGCCTGGCGCTCTTGCCCGTGCGCGTCATGGTATGCCAGTGGTCGCGCACCCGGCCGGTGTTGAGCGTGAAGGCGAAGGCATCGTCGGCGCTTCTTGGCCGTGGCACCTCGACGGCGACGAAGCGCGCGCGGCCATCCGGATGATAGAATTCGCCCTCGGCAAAGAACCGCCTCTCGTGCGGCGCGCTGCCCTTGGGCTGCGGCCACTGAAACGGCTTCAGGCCGTCATAGGCGGGGCCTTCGATCTCCGCGTGGGCGCTGATGTCGAAGTCGCGGCGTCCGTCGTTTTCGAAGCCCGAAAGCGAGGCATGCTCGGCGAAGATCTCGGCTGGTGAAACATGGGCGAAGGCCGCGGCGAAGCCCATGCGCCTGCCGACTGCGGCGAGTTGCCACCAGTCGGGCCGCGCTTCGCCGGGAGCTGCGAGAAAGGCGCGCTGACGCGAGATGCGGCGCTCGGAATTGGTGACCGTACCGTCCTTCTCGCCCCAGCCGAGCGAGGGCAGGAGCACGTGGGCGTGCCGGGCGGTGTCGGTGTCTCTCATGATGTCGGAGACGATCACGAAGGGACAGGCTTTGATCGCCGCTTCGACGGCATCGGCGTCGGGCATCGAGACGACCGGGTTGGTCGCCATGATCCACAGCGCCTTGATGCGCCCGTCGGCGACGGCGCGGAACATATCGACCGCCTTGAGGCCGGGCCTGTTCGCGACTGCCGGCGCGCCCCAGAAGCGCCGTACCTTGTCCCGGTGGAGTGATTTTTCGATGTCCATATGGGCGGCAAGCATATTCGCCAGGCCCCCGACCTCCCGCCCGCCCATCGCATTGGGCTGCCCGGTCAGCGAGAAGGGCCCCATGCCTGGCCGGCCGATACGGCCGGTCGCAAGATGGCAGTTGATGATGGCGTTGACCTTGTCGGTCCCGGTAGCGGACTGGTTGACGCCCTGGCTATAGCAGGTCACGACCTTTTCGGTCGTCTCGAAAAGACGGAAGAATGCGCGAAGCTGCGTCGGCGTCAGCCCGGTCGCCTTGGGAAGTGACGGGGGATCGAGCCTCGATGCGGCCGCGACGGCCTCGTCGAAGCCGCCCGTGTAATTCGAAACGTAGTTCCGGTCGACCGCACCGCTTGCGGCGAGATGGGCAAGCAGCCCGCTGAAGAGGGCGACGTCTCCGTCGGATGCGATCGCCAGATGCATGTCGGCGATGTCCGCCGTCATCGTGCGGCGGGGGTCGATGACGACGATCTTCATCTCCGGGCGGTTTGCCTTGGCTGCGGAGAGGCGTTGATAGAGCACCGGGTGGCACCAGGCGAGATTGGAGCCCGTCAGCACCACGAGATCGGCGAGTTCCAGGTCCTCGTAAACGCCCGGCACGGTGTCGGAACCGAAGGCCCGGCGGTGGCCCGCGACGGAGGAGGACATGCAGAGCCGGGAGTTGGTATCGATATTCGCCGAGCCGATGAAACCCTTCATCAACTTGTTGGCGATGTAATAGTCCTCCGTCAGCAATTGTCCCGAGACGTAGAAGGCAACCGAATCGGGACCGTGATTGGCGATACTGTGCGAAAAGCGTTCGGCAACGAGATCGAGCGCCTCGCTCCAGCCTGCGCGACGGCCGCCGATTTCCGGGTGAAGGAGGCGGCCGTCGAGATCGAGGGTCTCGGCGAGTGCCGACCCTTTCGAACAGAGCCTGCCGAAATTGGCCGGATGTTCCGGATCGCCCTTGACGCTCACTGCACCGTCATCACCCACGCGGGCAATGACGCCGCAGCCGACACCGCAATAGGGACAGGTGGTCTTGACCTCTTGCGCCATGCTTATTCCGCCGCTGCCAGCAAGAGGCTCTCAAGAGCGACGAACAGCGCGCCATTGTCGTTGCGGATGGGGATCGTGCGCACCTCGCCCTCGTCGGCACCGAGCGCCTTGCCGGTCTCGAGCGAGACCACCCAGTTGTGCAGCGGGCAGGTGACGGCCGTGCCGTGCACGATGCCCTGGGAAAGAGGGCCCCCTTTATGCGGGCAATGGTCCTCGATCGCAAAGACCTCGTTCTCGGCGGTCCGGAAGACGGCGATCTTGCCGTTGGGCGTCCTGACGCAGCGGGCCCCCCGCAGCGGGATGTCGTCGATGTCGCCGATTGCAATCCAGTTCATCTTCATCGTCACTCCGCTGCCTGATTGAAGCCGACCGTCGCCATCGGCCGGAACTCGTGCTTGTCCTTGCCGGAGACGCGCTCCGACCAGGGATCGACCTGGGCGAATTTCTGGCTGAAGACGAAGCGGTCGAAATAGGCCCTGCGCTTTTCCGCATCCTCGATGATCTGCCGGCGAATCTCGTCCAGACCGATGCGCTTTGCCCATTTGTAGATGCGCTCGAGATAGCGGGCCTGCTCGCGATACATCTGCGTCAGCGCGACGATATGTTCGAGCGCCTCGTCCTCGGTCCTGACCAGACCCAGAACCTCGGTGCCTTTGATGTCGAGGCCGGCGGCCCCTGCGAAATGGATCTCGAAGCCGGAGTCGACGCAGATGACCCCGACGTCCTTGCAGGTCGCCTCCGCGCAGTTGCGCGGGCAGCCGGAGACGGCCATCTTCAGCTTGGCCGGCGTCCAGGAGCCCCACATGAATTTCTCGATGCGGATGCCGAGGCCGGTCGAATCCTGTGTGCCGAATCGGCACCAATCGGAGCCGACGCAGGTCTTCACCGTTCTGAGCCCCTTGGCGTAGGCCTGACCCGAAACGAAGCCCGCCTGACCGAGATCGGCCCAGACGGCGGGCAGATCCTCCTTCTCGATGCCGAGCAGATCGATGCGCTGACCGCCTGTTACCTTCACCAGCGGCACGTTGAACTTGTCGACGACATCGGCGATGGCGCGAAGTTCCTTCGCATTGGTGACGCCGCCCCACATGCGGGGTACGACGGAATAGGTGCCGTCCTTCTGGATATTGGCGTGGACACGCTCGTTGATGAAGCGCGACTGGTAATCGTCGGCATATTCGTCCGGCCAATCGCAGACGAGATAGTAGTTGAGCGCCGGGCGACACTTTGCGCAGCCGCAGGAGGTCTTCCATTCCAGTTCCTGCATGACGGCGGGAATGGATTTCAGCTTCTTCGCCTTGATCAGGCGCCGCACGTCGTCATGGCCGAGATCCGTGCAGGTGCACATCGGCTGCACCGCAGCCGGATTGTAGGTGTCGCCGAGCGTCAGCGACATGATCTGCTCGACCAGGCCGGCGCAGGAACCGCACGAGGCGGAAGCCTTGGTATGGGCGCGCACGTCGTCGAGCGAGGTCAGGCCCTTGGAGACGATCGCTCCGACGATCTTGCCTTTGCACACGCCGTTGCAGCCGCAGATTTCCGCATCATCCGGCAAGGCTGCAACGGCCGCCGTAGGGTCCAGCGGAGATCCCCCCTGATAGGCCTGGCCGAAGATAAGGGTGTCGCGCATTTCGGAGATGTCCGTGCCGCGCTTCAAAAGATCGTTGAACCAGGCGCCGTCGGCGGTGTCGCCGTAGAGCACGGTACCGATGATGCGGTTGTCTTTCAGTACGAGCCGCTTGTAGATGCCCGCGGTGGCATCGCGCAGTACGATCTCCTCGCGTCCGTCGGCATCGGCGAAGTCGCCGACCGAATAGAGGTTGATGCCCGTCACCTTCAATTTGGTCGGCGTGTCGGAATGCGCGAAGGCGGCGCGGCGGTCGCCGGCGAGGTGGGAGGCGGCGACGCGCGCCATTTCGTAAAGGGGCGCGACGAGGCCGTAGACCATGCCGCCGACTTCGGCACACTCGCCGAGCGCCATGATGTCCCCGTCGGACGTCTGCATTCCGGCGTCGACGACGATGCCGCGATTGACGGCCAGCCCGGCCTCCTTGGCAAGACCGGCATTCGGCCGGATGCCGACAGCCATCACCACCAGCGTCGCCGGAATGATCCGGCCATCGTCGAGCTCGATGCCCTGGACCTTCTCCTCGCCGAGGATGCGTTTCGTGTTCGCCTTGGTGACGACCTTGATGCCGCGTTCTTCTACGGCCTTCTGCAGGAGGTAACCTGCGGCCGGATCGAGCTGGCGTTCCATCAGTGTCGGCATGACGTGCAGAACGGTGACGTCCATGCCGCGCGCCTGAAGACCAGCTGCCGCCTCCAGCCCGAGCAGGCCGCCACCGATGACGACGGCCTTTTCGCGCGATTGCGCCGCGAGCAACATCGCCTGCACATCGTCTAGGTCTCGATAGGTGATGACGCCGCGCAGTTCCTTGCCCGGCACAGGGATGATGAAGGGCACCGAACCGGTGGCGATCACCAGCTTGTCATAGCTTTCCGTAACGCCGTGGTCGGAAGTGACGGTCTTGGCGTCGCGATCGATCGCAACGATTTTGTGGCCCTTGTAGAGGGTGATGCCGTGCTTGATGTACCATCCATCGCCATGGATGATGATTTCTTCATACTCCTTCTCACCGGATAGCACCGGCGAAAGCATGATGCGGTCGTAATTGACGCGCGGCTCGGCGTTGAAGATCGTCACGGCATAACGCCCGGGCGCCTTTTCGAAGAGCTCTTCCAGCATCCGGCCCGGAGCCATGCCGTTGCCGACGATGACGAGTTTTTCGAGTGCAGTTTCAGTCATGTGGTCACTCCGCAGCTTTTACGAAGCGGGCGCTCATAGAAGAATTCGAGCAGTGCTTCGCGGCAGTTCAGGTCGGTTCGATTTGGCCGGCCGAAAACCGGCATAAAAAAACGCCGCTCGGAAATTTGCGCTCCGGGACCGGGAGGAATCCCTTACGGAGGCAAAGACCTTGCGACGTCGGTGTCTTCGGCAGGCGTATGTGGCGCCTGGCTCGCTTCAATCGCCGTTGACCGAAGCAGGTGTAGAAATGCAAGTGCCGTGCCAGATATCCGCCCGCCGGCCATCTCCTTGAAAAATCTGCAAAAGGCGGACAACGCCCTTTGTCTTCGAAGTAAGCCCGCTGATTTAAAAATAAGCTGTTTGCGTGCAGTGATGAAATTTTGTGCGGCTCGCCTCTGATCAGCCGATTGTGCACGGGTCTCGCCGCGCCCGTTCTTGCCTAACTCCGTCATCCTTCGGCTTGACCTTGGTCAAGGATGACGCTGTGAGAAGCCGGAGGATCGCGGGCTGCGGAAGGATTGACTGCAGGCGCTCCAGATCCCGACGGCCCGAAAAAATTCATTTGGGAATGGATTGTTCGCGCAATCTGGAACCCTGGCGATGTGAAAAGCCTGAAGGTTTTCTTTGTCCTCATGGCCTTTGAGCGACGATTCACGGCTTGACGCCATTCGTTCATTTGTGAATATATTATTCAAACTTGTGAAAGTCCGGAGGCGGAGTCCGGAATAGGGAGGACAGCATGAAGACCTTGATCGCTGCGGCCGCAATGGCTGCATTGTCGTTCTGCGGCATTGCCAACGCGCAGGAATACAGCCTGCGATTTTCGACCTCGCAGGTGAATCCGGACGAGCCGATCATCAAGGCCATGAAAACCTATGCCGAGCGTGTCGGTGAGCGCTCCGGCGGACGCATCGCCATTACCGTCATGACGGGCGATCAGCTCGGCGCGCAGAAAAAGGTCAACGAGATGGTCATGAGCGGCGCAAGCCTGCTCAGCGCCACCGACTATGGTCAGCTCGGCCAGTTCGTGCCGGATCTATCGATCCTTGCCGGACCCTATGTCTATCCGGATCTGGCGGCGACGGACCGTCTCTTCGCTTCGGATCTCTATAGGGACCTTTCCAGCAAGCTGGAGGCGCGGGGCATCAAGATCATCATGCCGAACGGCCTGTTCGGCTACCGCCACATCATCGCCAACAAGCCGGTTCGCTCACCCGCGGACCTGGCCGGCGTCACCATTCGCGTGCCCTCCTCGCCGATCATGATGGCGACTTTCGGCAATTACGGTGCAAGGCCGACGGAATTGCCGTGGGGAGACGTCTACAATGCGTTGCAGACCGGAGTCGTCGACGCGGCCGAAGGCCCCTTCGGCTCGATAGCCGGAGCGAAGCTGAACGAGACCCGCAAGGTCATTTCGAAAACCGGCCACCAGATCATGTTCACGGCCTGGGTGGCTTCCAGCCAGCTCTTCAACAGCCTGCCCGAAGACCTGCAGAAGATTCTTCTGGAGGAAGGGCAGACAATTGCCAAAGAGCTTACGCAGATGACGCTGGACACGGACGATGCCTATGCAAAGCAGCTCGCCGCCTCCGGCGTCGAGATCGTGACCGATGTCGACATTCCGGCATTCATCGAGGCCTCGCGTGCAGCCTATGAGAAGGTGCCGAACATCACGCCCGGCATCTACGATCAGGTGCAAAAGGCGATGGCAGAGTAGGCGACGCCGTTTCGAAAGTTTGAGCGGGATGCGGGCGGAAAGACCGCATACACTTCATCCCGCTCCTGGACGCTGGCGCCGCGAGGGCCGCGTCGTCGCCGGCCGGATCGCGCCCCCGAATGTCGCCTGAATCGACGCCAGCTCGGATTGCCCCTCAACAATCGAGGCATCATGGAAAGCTCACGCCCGCCGGAGGAGATAATTCCTCTCATCAGCCTGCGCCGCGCCGATGAGGCAATCGGCGTCGTGGCGCTCCTCGTCATCGTCTTCTCGATCCTTTGGGGGGTCGTCAGCCGTTATGTCTTCCCCCAGCCGGCCGCCTGGACCTATGAGCTGGCGATGATGGCCTTCGCCTATCTCGTCTTCTTCGGTGCCGTCGCCGGCGTCCGTCTCGGCACGCACGCGGCGATCGACGTGCTTGTCGCGGCTCTCCCGGACAGCTGGCGAAAAGCCGTCGCCTGGTTCAACTATCTGCTGCTGGCACTCTTCTTCATCGTCATGACCATCCTCTTCGCGTGGCAGGCCTGGATCTCACGCAATGTGCATACGATCGCCCTCGATCTGTCGCGCAGCCTGTCCTATGCGCCTCTGGCGCTCGCCTCTGCCGGGATGTTCGTCCAGCATCTGATCGTGGAGAGGCCCTGGACCGTCCGTCAGCACCGCAATTTGGAATCGTTGATATGACCCTGTTCCATTTGGCCGGTCCCTCGCTTCTCGTCGTCGTCCTGTTTTTGCTGTCGACGCCGATCACCTGGGCCATGGCGATCGGAGCGTTCGCTTTCTTCCTCATCAATATGGACATGATCCCGCTCGCCAATTTCGCCCAGGAAATGGCGGAGGGCAGCCAGTCCGTGTCCTTGTTGGCGCTGCCGCTGTTCGTTCTTGCCGGCTGCATCATGAACGCGTCCGGCATCACCCGGCGCCTTTTGGCGCTTGCGGACGTGCTTGTCGGCCACATGACGGGCGCGCTGGCGCAGATGTGCACCGTGCTCGGCACCTTGCTCGGCGGACTTACCGCATCTGCAAATGCCGATGCGGCGATGCTCGCCAAGACGCTCGGCGTCGAGATGTCGCAACGGGGCTACAGCCGGGCCTTTGCCGCGGTCATCACATCGTCGGCGGCCATCATCACGAGCCTCATTCCGCCGTCGATCGGTCTTATCGTCTACGGTTTTCTGGCGGAGACGTCCATCGGCCGGCTCTTCGCAGCGGGTGTGGTGCCTGGCCTCGTGCTGGCGACCGGGCTCATGGTCACCACCTATTTCATCGCCCGCAAACGCGGTTACAAGCCGTTGCGCAAGGAGCGTGCCACCCGCGCGGAGGGCATCCGAGCGCTGATCGACGGGCTCTGGGCGCTGTCGATCCCGGTGGTGATCTTCGCCGGTACGCGATACGGTCTTTTCACGACCACCGAAGCCGGTGCGGTGGTCGTCGTCTATGTGCTCTTCGTCGCCGTGTTCGGTTACCGCGAATTCACCTTCCGCCAGATCCCGGAGGTGCTTGCCGAGGCCGTGCGCGATTCGGCCGTGGTCATGATCATGATCTGCGCGGCGGCAGCCTTCGGTTTCTATCTCGCCTGGGAGCAGGTGCCGCAGGCCATGTCCGGCTGGCTCGGCGAAGCCACCGACAATCCGCTCCTGATGCTGCTCCTCATCAACGTCCTGCTGATCGTCATCGGCACGGCGATCGAGGGGTCGGCGGCACTGATCATTCTGACGCCGATGCTGATTCCGATCATCGATGGCGTCGGCATCGATCGCGTGCATTTCGGCGTCGTGTTCATCACGAACCTGACCATCGCCGGCATCACGCCGCCGGTCGGGGGATTGATGTACATTTCGTCCATGGTGCTGAAAGTGCCGATGATGGCCTATGCCCGCGAGGTGCTGCCATACTTGGCGATGATGATGGTCATTCTCGTCATGCTGAGCATGTTCCCGCAGCTGTCGCTTTGGCTGCCGAACCTGGTCTATGGGACGACGGCGGTCCAATAGCGCGACGAAATACGGCCTCTGCGCCATGGTGGCGCAGAGGCCGGAAACGGCTCGGATAATCCCGACTTCTTACGCAGGTACTGACCATGGATGAGTTCACGCCCACCGTCGGAGTTTCTTCGACACGTCCCGCCGACATGCCGGAAGACCATGCCGCCTTGCCGGTCTGGAACGCCGAAAACTGGTTCTACGAGGATTGGCCCGTCGGTCAGCGCATCCGGTCGTTACGCCGCACGATTGGCGAGAGCGATAGCCACCTCTTCAATACCCTGGTCGTCGACATCCATCCTTATGTCCAGGATCAGATGTTTGCGGAGCGGGAAGGCATCTTCGGCCGTCGTCTCGTTGCCGGCGCCTTCGTGTTCTCGGCCGGTCTCGGCCTCGTCGCCACCAATTGCGTCAACGCCTTTTCCTATGGCTACGACAAGCTCCGATTCATCAAGCCGGTCTTCATCGATGACACCATCTACACGATCCGGACCAACATGGAAAAAACGCCCCGTTACAAAGACCTCGGGCTCATTCGCGCCAGCTACCAGGTCTTCAAGAACGAGGGCGAGCTGGTGCTCTACTGCGAGCATCTGCAAACGGTGAAATACAAGAACCCCGCGGATTTTGTCGGCAAGACCGAGAAGTAGAAAACAGAAACCGAAGAAAACGAGCGTTCGCTTGCCGGCGTCGCCGTAATCGGCATGAGCTCGTTTCCCTCGCATCCTGTTGCACCGCCGGGTCTCGTAGCGCAGCCATTCTCCAGAATTCCGTCCGCCGACATATTCCATCGATCGCATAATGCGAACACGGAATAAAAACGTTTATATTTTTTATTGAAATCGTTTTTATCAGCTGATACGGCTTTCGTCGGGAGGCCGATCATGGAAAACACGCAGTCGCCGCGCGCACGGCCGGGGATCAAGGCTCTGGCCGAGGCTACGGGCTATTCCATTGCGACCGTGTCGAAGGCGCTCAACGGTTCTCCCATGGTTGCCCCGGCCACGAAGGCACTCATCCATCGTGCCGCGGCGGAGATCGGCTATCGTGCCAACGCCCGCGGCATGGCGCTGAGGACCGGCCGGACCTGCCAGGCTGCCGTGCTCATGCCGGTAACGGCTGCGCGCGACTATGAATGGGACGGCGTCGAATATACCCAGATACTCAGCGGCATCAGTCAGGCACTGGAAGGCAGCGACTATCGCATGTCGGTCCATGTCGTGCGCAATGTGGAGGACGGCTGCGAGGCGGCGCACCGGGTCATCGATGAGGGTCTGGCGGACGGACTGATATTCTCAGGCATACGCGCCGACGACCCGCGCATCGATCTTCTGGTCGAGAGCCGGTTTCCCTTCGTCTCTCTCGGTCGCTGTCGGAAACCCCTCGATTACGCACATGTCGATATCGACAACGAATGGGCGGCCCATGCGGCGACCGCCCGGCTGATTGCCGGCGGACACCGGCGGATCGCGCTCGTCAATCCGCTCCGGCATCTCTCCTACGCCGAGGACAGGGTGGACGGCTTCATGCGGGCTTTTCGCGAGGCGGGGCTATCGCCGTCCGACGATCTGATCGCCGAAGGCGATCTCTCTACCCAGTTCGGCCGCGAGAGCGCGCTCGGTCTTCTCGACGCGGCGCGGCCGCCGACGGCCTTCGTCTGCAGCAACGAGTCGACCACGCTCGGAGTGCTTTCGGGCCTGGGCTCGCGTGGACGGCGGATCGGCGTCGATGTCGACGTGGTCGCCTATGACGACATCAATGTCAGCGCCTATTTCACGCCGCCGATCACGACCTTCTATCAGCCCATCGAGATACTCGGGCGAACCCTCGGGGAGTTCCTGCTGCGGCGCATGGCGGGAGAGGACGCGCAAACGTTGAAGCAGGTTTTCAGGCCAACGCTGATCGAGAGGCAGCCCGACAATCTCGGCGGGCGCCTGGAGCAGCCGGCGTAGGAAAAGAATTCACAACGGAGGAGAACCAAGGTGAAAACACTCGTAATTGCACTTGCGATGGCGGCCCTCGTCTCAGGCGGCGCGTCGGCCGCCGATCTCGGCGGGAAGCTGCTGAAGGTCGGCTCGGACACGACCTCGCCGCCGATGGAGAGCGTCGATCCCGCGACAGGCCAGATCGTCGGTTTCGATATCGACGTGGTGAATGCGATCTGCGCAAAGATCAACTGCCAGGCGGAATTCGTGACCACCGGTTGGGACGGCATTTTCGCAGCGCTCGATCAGGGCAACTTCGATCTCGTCGCCTCGGGCGTGTCGATCACCGAGGAACGCAAGAAGGCCATGGATTTCTCCGATCCCTACATCGTCAACAGCCAGGCGGTGCTGATGCGGGTCGAGGACCAGGGCGTGTCACTGGAAGACTTCAAGTCGAAGGGGAAGAAGCTTTCCGCCCAGGCCAACACCACGGATGCGCAGGTCGCCGAAGGGGTGGTCGGCAAAGAAAACGTCGTCGCCTATGACAGCTTCAGCGCCGCGATCATCGCGCTCAAGAACAAAGATGTCGACGGCGTCGTCATCAACGGAGCCAATGCTGCCGCTTACGAACGCGAGTTCGTCGGCGAACTCGTGGTCGCGATCCGGGACCTCGAATCCGATCCGCTCGGCCTCGTCTTCCGCAAGGGCGATGCCAATGTCGCCGCCTTCAACGAAGGACTGAAGATGATCCGCGACGACGGCACGCTGGATCAGTTCGTCAACAAATACTGGGGCGTGAAGTAACCTCATCCGAACACCCCGGAGCGGTCTGCGCTCCGGGGCCGAATTTCTGCGCAGAATCCCCGGAGGGATGAATGTCGTTCCTGAGAACCGTGCGGCCCAGCAATCTGATCATTCTGACAGCGCTGCCGTTCATCATCTATCTTTTCGCCTCCTCCGGTGACTACCAACGTTCGCTGAGAGCCATTCTCGGAGTCGAGAACGGCTCGTCCGCCTTCGTACCTGGCTTCCTTGCCCTGCTCGTCGCCTTCGGCTCGGGTATCGCCGTTCTCGTCTTTTCGCGAGTCAAGGCGCCGCGGCCGCGGCTGGCGCTCGCTGCCGCCGTGCTCAATCTCGCTGCGGCGGCCGTCCTGCTTCTGAGCGACGCGGTTCATCCCTACCTTGCGTCGGTCGTCGCCAATGCCGTCGATCCCTTCACGTCCGATCTCGTCGTGAAGGGGCTTAGCCCCCGGCGATTGACGGACGCCGCGGACATGACCCTGCGCGGCATCGAAGCCGTGCTTTTTCCGGCCTATTTTGCGCTGACCCTGTTCGGCTCCATGCTTTTCTTCGGTGCCGGCAAGGCATCTGCGCGGGAGAGCATCCTGCATCGCGCAGGAGCGTGGAGCATCGGCCTCGTCAACGGTACGGGGCTCCTGTTCATCCTCTTCTTTGCGCATATGGCCTTTGCCGCCGGCGTGGCGACGACGGTCCGCGCGGCCATTGCCGCCTATCTTCTCGCCGCGATCATCGGTCTCATCTGGGTCGGATTGCTTCAGTTGCATTATAAGGCGCGCACCAGCCTCTTCTTCGCGCTCGCGACCCTCGGCCTGGTGCTCGTCGCCGCCTGGTTCCTGTTGCAGCCTCGCACGCCCTATGTGCTTGCGGGGCGGCTCGACGGCACGGTCGCGATCGTCAGCAACACGCCGTCCGGCCTCATAGGCGCGGTGCGCTTCGGCCAATATCCGGGCGCGCCCGCTGAAGAGGCGGCGGTACGAACCTTCCTTGGCCCGGCGGAGGCAGTCGCGGCGATAGAAAAGGACGAGGTGACGGCCGCGCTTCTGCCGGCCGAAGCCGTGCCCGGGGGGTTGCCGCTCCTTTGGGAAACGGCGGCTTTGAACGATCGAGACCGGGCCGCAGGCATCACTTTCGCCGTCCTGGCAATCATCCTCGGTCTGCTCACCTTCGGCGGCTATCTGCACCGTCGTCATCCCTTGGCGATCGGCTCGGAATTCGTCGTCGATACGATCCGCGGCATTCCGATGCTGGTGATCGTGCTCTATGTCGGCCTGCCCTTGAGCGGGGCGTTGAAGGATGCGACGCAAGGCGTGCTCGACCCGCCGAATCTGATGCGCGGCATCGTCGCCATGGCGCTTGCCTATTCCGCCTATCTGGCGGAAATCTTCCGCTCCGGCATCAACGCCATCCCGGTCGGCCAGATCGAAGCGGCGCGCAGCATCGGGCTCAACCGGTGGCAGACGGCGCGGCTGGTGGTCCTGCCGCAGGCGTTCCGGATCATCATTCCACCGCTGGGCAACGAGCTGATCGCGATCCTCAAGGACACGTCGCTCCTATCGATTCTGTCGATCCGCGACATCACCCAGCGCATGCGCGAGTTCCAGTCGGCGAGTTTCCTGCCCTTTGCGCCCTATAACTCGGCAGCCATCTTCTACATCTTCCTGACGCTCGCGGCGGCGAGCCTCATCAACATGATCGAGCGGAAATATGACATCAAGCATCGATAGGAGAGGGGAAGAGGGTCCGCGCACGGTGCTGATCACCGGTGCATCGCGGGGCCTGGGTCAGGAGCTTGCACGGCAGTATGCAGCCGCCGGCTGGCGGGTGATCGCCTGCGTCCGCCAACCGTCGGCGAGGGATGGGGAAACCGGCATCGAACGTCGGATACTCGACGTCACGGACGCGAGGTCGATGGCGGCGCTTGCCGAAAGCCTCGGCGAGCGGCCGATCGATGCCCTCATCAACAATGCCGGAGTCCGCGGCGACACAGGCGGACTGTCGACCGTCAGGCCCGAGGATTTCCTGGAGGTCATGCGTGTCAATGCCCTTGCGCCGATCCTGGTCGTGCAGGCGCTGCTGCGAAATCTCCTCGCCGGCGGCGATCGCATCGTCGCCAATATCAGCAGCCGCGCAGGATCGCTCGCCGAGGGCACGCTCGACGACGACGAAGGAGACTATGCCTATCGTTGCTCGAAAGCGGCGCTGAACATGGCCACGGTCAAGCTCGCCCAGGATTTGCGCCCCCACCGGGTCACCGTGCTGTCGCTCCACCCCGGCTGGGTCAGAACCGATATGGGCGGCCATCAGGCGAGCGTGCCGGTTGCGGAAAGCGCCGCCGGCCTGAAGGCGATCATCGACAGGGCCGGGCTCGCCGAGAGCGGCAGCTTCCGGGCCTTCGACGGAAGAACGGTATCGTGGTGAAGCGAGTGGGACGATGACGACGAGCGAGTTCAAGAACGTGCAGGAAACCGAAACAATCGAAGCGCTCCTTGCCCGCGAATACGGCGTCGCGGGAGAAATCGTGGCGCTGCCCGGCGAGCACGATCTCAATTTCCGTATTCAGGCGAGCGACGGTCGCGCGTTCCTCCTGAAACTGCATGCCCTCGGCGCGCCCGAGGAGCTCGACATGCAGATTGCAGTTCTCGACCATCTCGCGCGCGAGGCGACGGATCTGCCCGTCTCGAAGGCCTTGCCGAGCCGCTCCGGCGCCTCGTTCACCCGCGTCGAATTCAAAGGAGAGCGTGTCGCACGTCTGCTGACGTGGCTGCCCGGGGAGATCTGGGCACGAGCCGCCAACCGCTCGAGCAACAGCATCGAGACCCTTGGGGCGCTGCTCGGCAAGCTCGACCGCAGCCTCGCCGGTTTCTCTCATCCCGGCGCAAGGAGAGAGTACGCCTGGGATATCGCCCGGGCGGAAATGCACCTCGCCAATGTCGATCTGATCGAGGATGTGGAAAAGCGGAGCGCGGTTCGCGCGATCCTCGATCACTTCGTCTCCACCGTGCTGCCGCGCCTTGAGGCGTGCCCCCGGCAGGTCATCCACAACGATGCCAATGACTATAACGTGCTCGTCGGCGCCGACGGCTGCGTCAGCGGTCTGCTCGACTTCGGCGATATGGTCGAGAGCTATCGGGTGGTGGAAGTGGCCGTCGCCTCTGCCTATGCGCTGATCGGCTCGCCGGATCCGATCGGCGCCATCGCGCGGCTGGCGGGCGCCTATCACGGCGTCAATCCGCTCGGCGAAACGGAGGCCGAGCTGATCTTCGATCTCGTGCGCACCCGCTACGCCGTCAGCATATGCATGGCGGCAAGGCAGATCCGCGACAACCCCGAGAACGCCTATCTGCTCGTCAGCCAGGAGGACGTCTGGCGCGAACTGCGACGCCTCGAGCAAGAGAACCGCTTGTTCGCCATCGCCCGCCTTCGCGACGTCTGCGGCTTCGCACCCATCCCGGGGGCCGCACGGGTGGTGCAGTGGCTGGAGCGCAATGCGCATGATTTTTCGGGCGTCATGAAGCCGGGCATTGCAAGGCCGAAGGCAGCCGTCTTCGATTTCTCGGCGAACAGCTCGGAGAACTGGGCAGGTCTCGACAAGGACGTGGCGCAAGCGCGCATCGAAGCGCATATCCATGCGGAGGGGGCGGATTTCGGCCTTGGCCTCTACGGGGAGGACAGAGCGGTCTACAAGGGTGACGCCTACCAGGCGACTGCAAGCCTGCGCCGCACGATTCACCTCGGCATCGATCTCTTCGCTCCCGCCAACGAGCCGGTGCATGCACCCTTCGCCGGCAACGTCGCCTTCTACCACGACGACGCGGTCCCTTACGGTTTCGGGCCGACAATTCTGCTCGAACACACGACGGGCGAGGGCGACACGTTCTGGACGCTCTACGGGCATCTCTCCCGTGAAAGCGCCTCACGGCTTTCGATCGGCCAGCCGGTCGCCAGGGGCGAAGCTTTCGCGACCCTGGGGGATCGCGCCGAAAACGGCGGCTGGGTTCCGCACCTGCATTTCCAGATCGTCACCGATCATCTCGGCCTCGAGGGCCGCATGCACGGCGTCGGCGTCAGAGAGCAGTGGCAGGTCTGGCGGGAGATCAGCCCGGATCCTAGCGTCGTGCTCGGCCTTTCCGTTCCGGCGTCGGTGATCGTCGAGCGCGACAAGGCGTTCCTGGTGCGCGAACGCCAGCGCCGCATCGGTCGTTCCTTAAGCATCGCCTACGGCGCGGCGCCTCTGAAGATCGTCGCCGGCGAGGGCGCCTACCTGATCGATGACGAGGGTAGGCGCTGGCTCGACATGGTCAACAATGTCTGCCATGTCGGCCATTGCCATCCACGCGTCGTGAAGGCGGCGCAGATGCAGACGGCGCGGCTCAATACCAATTCGCGCTATCTGCATGACAGTCTGGTGGAATATTCCCGACGGCTTGCGGCGCTCTTCCCTGATCCGCTGAACGTCTGCTTCTTCGTCAATTCCGGCAGCGAAGCCAACGATCTCGCGATCCGGCTGGCGCGCGCCTATACCGGCAACCGCGACGTCATCACCGTCGATCACGCCTATCACGGCCATCTGACGAGCCTGATCGATGTCAGTCCCTATAAATTCGCGGGCAAGGGCGGGGAAGGGCGGCCGGCGCATGTGCGGGTTGCCGAGATGCCGGACCTCTATCGGGGACGCTATCGCTATGGCGATACGGACGCGGGGCGCAAATATGCCGGGGACGTGCAGCGGCAGATCGATGCGCTGGCGGCGGACGGGCGCAAACCCGCGCTCTTCTTCAGCGAGGGTATTCTCGGCACGGGCGGCCAACTGGTGCTGCCGGAAGGTTATCTCAGAGAGGCCTATGCGCATGTGCGTGCGGCCGGCGGGCTGTGCCTCGCGGACGAGGTTCAGGTGGGCTTCGGCCGCGTCGGCAGTCACATGTGGGCGCATGAGACGCAAGGGGTCGTGCCCGACATCGTCACCATGGGCAAGCCGATCGGCAACGGCCACCCGATGGCGGCTGTGGTGACGACTGAGGCGATTGCCGCGGCATTTGCAAACGGAATGGAATATTTCAACACCTTCGGCGGAAATCCGGTATCGGCCGAGATCGGCCTCGCCGTACTCGACGTAATCCGCGACGAGCGCCTGATGCACCATTGCGCGGTCGTTGGAAACCGTCTGATGGATGGAGCGCGCGAACTCGCCAGCCGCCACGCGATCATCGGCGACGTGCGCGGCTACGGTCTCTTCAACGGCATCGAGCTCGTGCGCGATCGCGACACCCTCGAACCGGCCGCAGCGGAGCTCGACTTCGTCATTGCCGAAATGAAGGACAGGCACCGCATCCTGCTGTCGAGCGAGGGACCGCAGCACAACGTACTGAAGATCAAGCCGCCCGCGCCATTCAGCGCGGACGATTGCGACCGTTTCCTCGATGCCCTCGACGCGGTGCTGGCGCGGGTAGAGGCCGGCTGACGAAAGTTTTCTCTTTACAACGAAGTTAAACGTTTTTATTTCTGAAAAAAACGTTTAACAGACTGACGAACAGGCGGTTGATCCGCCGCCTGTCGGGAGGAGAGTTTGGCCGCTATTCGCATCGACAATCTTCGCAAGTCCTTCGGCTCGCATGAAATTCTGAAGGGTATCGATCTCGAGATCGCCAGCGGCGAGTTCGTCTGCTTTCTGGGGCCGTCCGGTTGCGGCAAGAGCACGCTCCTGCGCTCGATCGCGGGACTTGAAAATCTCGACGGGGGATCGATCCGCCTCGGCGAGCGCGACATCACCGATCTTCCGTCCGCCAGGCGCGACATCGCCATGGTCTTCCAGAACTACGCGCTCTATCCGCATATGAACGTGCGCAAGAATCTTTCCTTCGGCCTTGCGCTGAACGGCATGAAGCGAAATGAGATCGAGCGGCGTGTCAACAATGCGGCCGAAATTCTGAGGATCACGGAGCTCCTGGACCGCAAGCCCCGCCAGCTTTCCGGCGGCCAGCGCCAGCGTGTGGCGATCGGCAGGGCGATCGTGCGCGAGCCGAAGCTCTTCCTGCTCGATGAGCCGCTCTCCAACCTCGATGCCGGTTTAAGGGTGACGATGCGCGTCGAACTGGCGTCGCTGCACGAACGCCTCGGCGTGACGATGATCTATGTGACGCATGACCAGGTGGAGGCCATGACTCTCTCCGACCGGGTCGTGGTGCTCGACAAGGGACGCGTCAGCCAGTTCGGCACGCCGCTCGAACTGTTCTACCGTCCGGCAAATCTCTTTGTCGCCGGCTTCATCGGCTCGCCGCGGATGAATTTCCTGCCGGCGGGTGTCGCGGAGCAGGGCGCAACCGGCGTGACGCTTGCCGGAGGCGACTTATCGCGGCCGGTGACGCTCGATATGTGTTCGTCCGAACCGATCGACCGGGTTCGTCCGGTCACCCTGGGAATTCGCCCCGACAAACTCGAACTGACCTCGCCGGAGGAGGCGCATCTCGCAGGCACGGTGAGGCTCGTCGAGCGGCTCGGCACCGAAAGTCACGTTCACATCCGTGTCGAGGGCGGTGATCTGACCGCCGTGGTGCGCGGCACCCATCCCGTCGCGAGCCGAGATCAAGTTCATCTCCGCCTTCCCCCCCAGCACTGCCATCTGTTCGATGCAGAAGGCACGGCGATCGCAAGGCGGCTCGATCCAGAGACGAAGGCACTTATCGATAACGAGAAGGCAAGGGGCGCGCGTGCGCCGGTTTTGGAGGAGAGACATGCCTGATATGAAAACGACGATCATCGGATCGCTTCTGGCCCTGTCGGTTGCCGGCGCGGCGACTGCGCGCGCAGAGGAGGTCTTGCGCTTCGCGACCTGGGACACAGGCGAGAGCCTTGCCATCCAGCAGGCCATCGCCAAAAAATTCGAGGAGAAGCACCCGGGCGTGAAGGTTCAGGTCGAGCCCTATGCCGAGGGCTACGACCAGAAGCTCGTCGCCGCCTTCGGCGCGGGCAATCCGCCCGATGTCATGTATATGTGGAACTTCCCGCAATACTACACGTCGCTGATGTCGCTCGATGAGCTGATCGCGCGCGACTCGGCCGAGATCAAGCCGGACGATTTTCCGGAAGGCCTGATGAACACGGCGCGTATCGAAGGCAAGACCTACGGCATGCCCTCGGGTTTCACCACCCAGGTGGTCTTCTACAACAAGGAGATGTTCGCAAAGGCGGGCGTGGAAGAGCCGAAGGAGGGCTGGACCTGGGACGATCTGCGCGCCAAGGCAGCCAAGTTCCGCGACGAGGCCGGCAAGGTCTACGGGTTCGCCGTCGACGCCAAGCCGGACCCCTATGATTTCGAGCAGTTCCTCTGGTCGAACGGCACGAAATACATTTCGGACGACGGCAAGGAGATCGACGGCTACATGAACAGCGACGCGGCTGCCGCGGTGCTCGGCATGTTCGCCGACATGGCCCGGAAAGAAGAAGCCGTGACACTGCACCTCGGAGACGAAACGGGGGGCGACACGCTGTTCCAGGGCGGCAAGATCGCCATGTTCCAGAGCGCCATGTGGGACAAGGCAGATATCGATGCCGCGGGCTTCAGCTATGGCGTCGCACCGCTGCCGACATTCGGCGACCGCCCCGCCCATTCCGCACTCGGCGTTTCGGCGATCTCCATCGCCAAGGACGCCGCCCATCCCAACCTCGCCTGGGAATTCGTGAAATTCTTCTCCTCGCCCGAGTCGGTCGCGATGCGGGTCAACGACCTGCCGGTGCGCAAGAGTGTGGCCGAGGCGAAAGGGATGACGAAGGACCCCGTCTACAAGCCTTTCTTCGATATTCTCGCCACCTCCAACACCGAAAGGCACGCCTATCTGAAGAACGCCAACTGGAGCAAGATCCAGGACAATCTGGCGCGCGCCATCGAGGCGACGATGATCGAGCAGGGCAATGCCAAGGCCCATCTCGACGATGCGGTCAAGCGCTCCGAACGCCTGCTGAAGTAAGGAGTGCGGGGGATGGACATGGCCGCCCATGCTGAACCGAAGGTGGATGTCGTTCGGCGCAGACGAGCGAATGTCGGAAGGCATCTTGCGCCCTTCCTGTTCATCTCCCCATGGATCCTCGGATTCCTCTTCTTCACCCTCGGCCCGCTCTGCTTCTCGCTGACGATGAGCTTTTTCGACTGGCCCGTCGTCGGCGAGCGCACCTTCGTCGGACTCGACAACTACCGCTCCATGTTCATGGAGGATCCGCAATTCCGGGAGAGCCTCTGGATCACGGTGAAGTTCGCGGCGATCTACGTGCCGTTCAACATCGTCATGTCGCTTCTGCTGGCGCTGTTGCTGCACCATGCGACTTTCGCCAGCGGCTTCTTTCGCACGGTGTTCTATTTGCCGAGCGTGATCTCGGGCGTTGCGCTTGTGACGATCTGGAGCTGGATCTACAGCAGGGAATACGGGCTGTTGAACTTCATGCTGTCGCTCGTCGGCATCGATGGACCGAACTGGCTCGGCGATCCCAGCCTGGCCCTCGTCGCCATCATCGTCGCAAGCCTCTGGGGCCTCGGCGGTACGATGCTGATCCTTCTGACCGGTCTCAAGGCCATCCCGAAAGAGCTCTATGAGGCCGCGACCGTCTCGGGCGTTCCGGGCTGGGCGCAGATGCTGTTCATCACCCTGCCGATGCTCGGGCCGATGCTGATCTTCACCTTCATCACCTCGATCATCTCCGCATTCCAGCAACTGACGATAGCGCTTCTGCTGACGAAGGGCGG
Source organism: Sinorhizobium meliloti (assembly GCF_035610345.1). The sequence continues at coordinate 1,109,431 of NZ_CP141213.1, forward strand.
CCCTCTCGGCTCCACCTATTTCTTTGCGATGTACATCTACGACAACGCCTTCAAATATTTCGACATGGGCTATGCCGCCGCGGGCTCCTGGGTGATGTTCGCGATCGTGCTGACACTCAGCCTGGTCGTCATGCGCTGGTCCGCCGCATGGGTCTATTACGAGGGCGAGGTCCGGCCGGCCGATGGAGACCGCGATGCGTAAGACAGTCCTCTATGCGACGCTGATCCTGCTGTCCGCCCTGTTCATCGCGCCGTTCTACTGGACCTTCATGACGGCGGTCAAAAGCACGGCGGAGCTATATCAGTTCCCACCGGTCCTCTGGCCGTCCGAGTGGCACTGGGAGAATTTCGCAGCCGCCTGGAACAAGCAGCCCTTCGGCACCTATCTTTCGAACTCGCTGATCGTCGTCGTCCTTTCGACATTCGGCCAGCTTCTCTCGAGTTCGCTCGTCGCCTTCGGCTTCGCCCGCTTCCGGTTTCCCGGACGCGACGCCCTGTTCGTGCTGCTGCTCGCGACCATGATGATCCCCTGGGACGTGAAGATGATCCCGCTCTACATGGAATTCAACATGCTGGGCTGGATCAACACGCTCAAACCACTGATCGTGCCGGCCTATTTCGCCGACGCCTTCTTCGTCTTCCTGCTCCGCCAATACATCATGACGATACCGATGGAGATCGACGAGGCTGCCCGCATGGACGGTGCCAACAGTTTCGACATCTACTGGCGCATCCATCTGCCTCTGATGCTGCCGGCCCTGGTGCTGGTCGGTACCTTCCATTTCATGAATGCGTGGAACGACTATCTGGGGCCATTGATCTTCCTCAACGATCAGTCGAAATACACGCTCACCCTCGGGCTTTCGATGTTCAAGGGCCTGCATGAGATCGACGTCACCTCGATCGCGGCGATCACCGTCATCCTCTGCCTTCCGCCGCTCGCCCTCTTCTTCCTGGCGCAGCGCTATATCATGGATGGAGCCGTCGGCTCTTCGGTGAAGGGATAGGCGATGATGTTCGACATCGACCATGTTCCTTTCAGCCGAAAGGCGCGCTTCCTGACGCTGTCGACCATGCGTGTTCCCGGGCGCGACGGCGAGCGTGCGCTTTATCTCAGATGCGTCAGCGGCGGCGATGAGCGTCCTTCGCTTGGACGGCTGTGCCGGGTCGAGTTGCTGGACGGGAACGGCCGACCGGCGGCGGCGCGCTTCGAACTGTCGCCGGACCAGCTTGTGGCGCGGGCCGGCGAGGGCATCGTCCGCTTCGTCATCGGAGACGGCGAACGCTTGCACATTCGCGGCGAGAATGCCGGCGTGCGTTTCCATGTCGAAGGATCGCGCTACGATTATGTCTACCGCACGCCCGGCGGCGAATGGTGTCTCGTGGCAGCAAGTGAGAACGTGAAACTCATTCCGCGGGCCTGTCTCGGTGATCTGGCGGTTTCCGGCAAATGGGACAGGGACCGGTCCACCGACGTTTCCTTCACGCTCTCGGGCGAGGGGACATTCGAGGGCAATGTCGATTTCTTTCGCGCCCTCCCGCCGCCGAAAGGCGCCGACAGCTTCGAGGAGGCGCATGCAACCGTCGCAGCCGAGTTCGGCGCCTGGTATCGATCGATCCCGGCAGGTGTCCCCGGACAGGAGGAAGCGCAACGGCTCGCGGCCTATCTCCTCTGGGCAAATACCGTGCCGGCCGAAGGCGTGCTGACCCGACCGGCGATCTACATGTCGAAAAACGCCATGATCAATATCTGGAGCTGGGACAATGCCTTCTCGGCACTTGGCGTGGCCGCCTTCGACGAAGAGCTCGCCTTCGACCAGTTCGCAGCGATCTTCGACCATCAGGACGCTTCCGGCCTGCTGCCGGACTACGTGAACGACCGCGAAGCGCTCTTCGCCTTCACCAAGCCCCCCGTTCACGGCTGGGCCGTGTCCTGCCTGGCGCGCGAAAATCCCGCCTTCCTGACGCCGGAGCGACGGGCCTATCTGCGCAATGCGATCGGCAGGCAGGTCTCCTACTGGCTGACCCACGGCCGCGCCGGCGGCGGCGTGCTGCCGAGCTACTTCCACGGCAATGACAGCGGCTGGGACAATGCGAGTTTCTTTGCCGAAGGCGGCCCGGTTCTGTCACCCGACCTTCCGGTCTTCCTCATCCTGGCCTGCGAGGCGCTTGCCAATCTGCTGGAGGACGATCCGGAAAAGGCAGCCCGCTGGCTTCGCACCGCAGACGAACTTCAAGCGCTCCTCGTCGGCACGCTCTGGACCGGCGAGACTTTTGCCGCGCGTCTTGCCGCCGAGCCAAAACGAATTCTCCCTGGGGATAGTCTGATCCAGTTCATGCCGCTGCTGCTGGGCTCCCGCTTGCCCGGAACGATGTGCCGCCAGCTCGTCGCCCGGCTGGTGGAAGGCGCATTCATTACCGATTGGGGCCCGGCGACGGAAAGCCCCCGGAGTTCCTATTACGAGGATGATGGGTATTGGCGCGGGCCTATCTGGGCCCCGACGACCTATCTCCTCTGGGACGGACTGCGCCGCCAGGGCGAGGGTGCATTGGCGCGGGAAATCGCGCAGAGGTTCTGTGCACTTGCCAATGCACACGGTATGGCCGAAAACTTCGACGCGCGCTCGGGCAGGGGCCTTCGGGATCGGGCATTCGCCTGGACGTCCGCAGTCTACCTGCTGCTGGCGCAATCCCTCCGCGACGAAAACCGGTGAAGAGTTGAAGCCGTCATGCAACGACCGACCATAAAGACGATAGCGCGGGAGACGGGACTGTCGATTGCGACGGTCTCCAAGGCTCTGAAGCATTCTCCGCAGGTTCGCCCGGAGACGAGGGCCATCGTGCTCGATGCGGCCGAGCGCGTGGGCTACGAGCTCAATCTTCATGGCGTGCAGCTGCGCACCGGCAAGACCTATCAGGTTGCCGCCATCATGACGGCGCCGGGCCCGAAGGAAAACGAATGGGAGGGCGTGGAATATGCGCAGCTCCTCAGCGGTATTTCCTGGGCGCTGGAAGAAAGCCCCTATCGCGTCTCGCTCTACGCCGTGCGCGACTTCGAGGAAAGCCAGGAAACGATCAGGCAGATCGTTTCGATGAAGAAGGCCGACGGCATCATCATTTCGGGCACGCGCGCCGACGATCCGCGTATCCGGTTGATGCAGGAAGCGGAGTTCCCCTTCGTGACCTACGGCATGAGCATCCACAATGCGCCGCACGCCTATGTCGACGCCGACAACGCACAGATGATCCGCCTGTCCATGGCGCGGCTGATCGAGCGTGGCCACAGGCGCATCGCGCTGCTCAATCCGAAAGAGCAGTTCACCTACGGTGTCGTTCGCCTGGAAAGCTACCGCAAAGCGCTCGAAGAGGCAGGCCTGTCCTACGATGCCGCGCTCGTCGCTCATGGTCGGCTGACGCCCGCATTCGGCAGGGAAAATGTGGTGGCCATGTCTGCGCTCGCCGATCCGCCCACCGCCTATATCTGTGCCAACGAAGCCACTGCGCTCGGCGCCTTTTCCGGCTTCCACGCGCGCGGGCTGGTGCATGGGCGTGACGCGGTCATCAATGCGACCGACGACCTGAACGTCAGCCAGTATTTCGCACCGCCGATCACGAGCTACTACCTGCCGATCGGCGAGCCGAGCGCGCTGCTCGGCAAATTCATCCTGCGGCGGATGGAGGGAGAACCGCCCGAGGCCCTGCAGACGCTCCTGATGCCGGATCTCATCGAGCGCTCGGACGACCGACTGAGGCCGCTATGAGCGACCAATCCGCCATCGAGGTCGCCGGTTAATATAAACGTTTAAGTTCGATCCTGCCGCGTCGCGCCTGCTCGCCACGTGCGTCCGCCGCCAATCCAGAAAAACGACAAAGGACTTTACCTTGCACATGCCGCTGACGAGCCCCAATCGCTTCAACTCCGACTTTCGGACGCCTGACAGGCTCGAACTCGGCGTGTGCTACTATCCCGAACAATGGCCGCGCGAAAAATGGGCGGAAGACGCCGGGCGGATGGTCGAGCTCGGCCTCTCCTGGGTTCGCATCGGCGAATTCGCCTGGGCGAAGATAGAGCCGCGGTCGGGCGAATTTCATTGGGAATGGCTGGACGAAGCGATCGACGTTCTGGGCAAGGCCGGCCTCAAGGTCATCCTCGGCACGCCGACGGCGGCCCCGCCGAAATGGCTCGTGGACCGCTATCCCGACATTCTGCCGGTGGACGCGACGGGGGCGGTCCGCAAATTCGGCGCGCGACGCCACTATTGCTTCTCGAGCCGGCGCTACCGCTCCGAGGCGGCGCGCATCACCGAGGCGATGGCGCGCCGCTATGGCGAACACATCTATGTCCATGCCTGGCAGACGGACAATGAATATGGCGACCACGACACGATCTACAGCTATTCCGCCGAAGCGGTCAGGGCGTTCCGCCTGTGGCTGGCCGAACGCTACGGCTCGATCGAGGAACTGAACCGCGCCTGGGGCACCTCGTTCTGGTCGATGAACTACAACAGCTTTGAGGAAATCGACCTGCCGAACAGCCTGGTGGAGGAGCCGAGCCCGACCCACGGCGTTGATTTCATCCGCTTCTCTTCCGATCAGGTAAAGAGCTTCAACAAGGCCCAGGTCGACATTATCCGGGCGCATTCCCCCGGCCGTCCGGTGACGCACAACTTCATGTCGCAGAATACCGATTTCGACCATTACTCCGTCGGCGAGGACATCGACATTGCCTCCTGGGACGTCTACCCGATGGGCGGCCTGCTCAACGGGCGGCTCGCAGCGAAGGACAAGGAGCATTATCTCCGGGTGGGGGATCCCGACCAGCCGGCCTTCAACCACGACCTCTACCGCGCCGTCGGCCGCGGCCGCGTCTGGGTCATGGAGCAGCAGCCGGGGCCCGTGAACTGGGCGGCGCACAACCAGTCGCCGGCCGACGGGATGGTTCGGCTCTGGACCTGGCTCGCCTATGCCCATGGGGTCGACATGGTCTCCTATTTTCGCTGGCGCCAGGCGCCTTTCGCGCAGGAACAGTTTCACGCAGGCCTCCTTCTTCCAAACAGCGAGGCGGATCAGGGCTATCTTGAAGTCGCCGAAGTCGTCGCGGAAATGAAGCGCCTGCCCGAGGGAGAGGTGCGTGGCAAGGCGCAAGTCGCGATCCTTCTCGACTACGAATCGCGCTGGGCGACACGCGTCCTGCCGCAGGGGCGGAGCTATTCCGCTTCGGCGGTTGCGCTCGATTGGTATTCGACAGCGGCGCGTCTGGGCGTCGATGTGGATTTCATAGGCCAGCACTCGGACCTCGACGGATACAAGCTGATCCTTGCGCCGGACCTCGTCATTGCCGAGGAGGCTTTCGTCGAGCGGCTCGCGCGAGCGGACGCCAAGGTGGTCTTCGGCGCGCGCAGCGGCAGCAAGACGAAGGACATGCACATCCCTGAGGGACTGCCGCCGGGACCGCTGGCGAAGCTCATCGATATCAGCGTCTCGCGGGTTGAATCGTTGCCGGAGTTTCATAGCGAGACCGTTCTCTACGGCAACGAGGCTTATCAGGCGGGCGGCTGGCGCGAGACGGTCAGGACGAACGAGACCGTTCTCGCAAGCTTCGACGGGGAGTATCGTAACGGCGCTCCGGCGCTCGTCGGCAACGACAAGGCACGCTATCTGGCCGTTGCGGCCAACGGCGCATTGCTCGACAAGGTGATCGGCGACGCGCTCGGCTGGGCTGGACTGGAAAGCCTGCCCGACCTCGGCGATCTTCGCGTGACGCGCCGCGGCAATCTCCGTTTCGCCTTCAATTTCGGCCGGACCTCCGCGGAGGTGCCCGCAGGGCCGTCGGCCGAGTTCTACCTGGGCGGCCGCACGCTGAAACCCGTCGATGTTGCGATCTGGAGGGAATGAACCCCGGAGCATCGATGTAGCCGACCTTCAGGCAAGGTCACATCGTCGTGAGCTTGGACTGCACTTGATGACTTGTCGTGCCATTCGCCCTAGGTCGAACGCATGACTATGCTCGTTGTTACGTTCCTTGCGCTCTTCGGTTTCCACTCGGCGGCAGCCGCGCAGGATCAGTCCGTCACCACCTTGCTGACGGCCCTGGCGACCAGAGAAGAGTTGAAACCGCTGAAGACCGTGGTCGTTGCCAGGGACGGGGAGACAATTGCCGAGAAGGGTTATCGCGACCACACGCCCTCGGAGTCGACCAACATCAAGTCGGCGTCGAAATCGATCGTATCCGCACTTGTGGGCATCGCGATCGACAAGGGTCTGCTCGACGGCCCGGAGCAGAAGATCGCGCCGCTCCTGAAGGAAGACCTCCCGTCGCAGGCTGACCCCCGGATCAACGACATCACCATCGGCAACCTGCTTTCGATGCAAGCGGGACTGGGGCGCATGTCAGGACCGAATTACGGCCGCTGGGTGTCGAGCCGCAACTGGGTTCGTTTCGCACTGGCACAGCCCTTCGACGACGAGCCCGGAGGGCGGATGCTTTATTCGACCGCCTCGACCCATCTGCTCTCGGCAATACTGACCAAAGTCGGCGGCAAGTCGACACTGGCGCTTGCGCGCGAATGGCTCGGTCCGGTCGAGGGTTTCCGGATCGGCGCCTGGGAGCGGGATCCCCAGGGCATCTATCTCGGCGGCAACCAGATGGCGATGAGCGCGCGATCGCTCCTTGCCTTCGGTGAGCTCTATCGCAACCGCGGCCGCACCGCGGACGGACGGCAGGTCGTCCCGGCCGATTGGGTGGAGCTTTCCTGGCAGCCGCGCACGGCCTCCCGTTTTACCGGCGACGGCTACGGATATGGCTGGTTCACGCGCCGAATCGGCGACGAGGATGTGTATTACGCTTGGGGCTATGGCGGCCAGATGCTCTACATAGTGCCGTCCCTGGACCTGACGGTGGTCATGACGTCGGATGAAAGCGGCCCCTCGGCACGCAACGGCTATCGCGACGCTCTGCACGGGGTTCTGGCGGAGATCATCTCCATCGCCAAAGCGGATTGAGGCAGATGGTTCTGCTCTGTGTGCGCGTTAAACAAACATGTTAAAAAAAAACGCCAAGGGCGCGTCGACCTTGATGAATTGACGCGCCCGATCGACTGACCGTTGGCCAGTGGGTTTGCTTAGGCCGTTGGCTGCTTCGTCTTCCGGAGATAGGGAAGCACGGTGTCGAACGACCCGAAACGCTGCACGGCGTCCTCGTTGGAGACGGCGGCCGTGATGATGACGTCCTCGCCCTGCTGCCAGTTCGCGGGTGTTGCCACCTGATGCTTGGCGGTGAGCTGGATCGAGTCGATGGCGCGCAGGATCTCGTTGAAGTTGCGGCCGGTGGTCATCGGATAGGTGAGGATCAGCTTGATCTTCTTGTCGGGGCCGATGACGTAGACCGAACGCACGGTGGCGTTATCCGCAGGCGTCCGGCCCTCGGACGTCTCTCCGGCGCCGGCCGGCAGCATGTCGTAGAGCTTTGCCACCTTCAGATCGCGGTCGCCGATCAGCGGGTAGTCGACCTCGAAGCCGGTCGCGACCTTGATGTCGTTCTTCCACTTGGTGTGACTTTCGACCGGGTCGACCGAAATGCCGATGATCTTGACGCCGCGCTTGCGGAACTCCGGCTCGATGCCGGCCATGGCGCCGAGTTCCGTGGTGCAGACGGGAGTAAAGTTCTTCGGATGGGAGAAAAGGACAGCCCAGCCGTCGCCGATCCATTCATGGAAATTGATCGTGCCCTGCGTTGTCTCGGCGGTGAAATCAGGGGCGGTATCGTTGATGCGCAGACTCATGGCGTGTTCCCTCCTGTACGACGAAATTTTGCTAAGAATAACGCAATCGCCGCCGTTTTCGAGGAGGAAACGAGCGATTGACGGCGGCAGAAGGAATGACTGCATCATAGGTGGCCAGGCTGCGGGTATACTTTTGCCGGCTGGCCTAAAAGCCAGGTCTTACAAGCCTTTGCGCGGGCGTGTTGACATCGCTTTGGCACAGCCGCATAGATAGCGCATTCCGAGGGGAGCACCAGACGGTGCTGAGATGGCGTTGAGCCGGACCCTTGAACCTGATCCGGGTCATGCCGGCGTAGGAACGGAAAGAAGGCCGCCAGCGGCAAGTTCTCCTTTTCATCGCCTTTCCTGGATCTCCGTGATGTTCCGTCTGGAGATCGATCGATGACGTCCACTGCCGTACCGCTCGCAAGCATCATCCGCCCTCGTGCGAAGGAGGCCTCGGCATGACGGCGATTGCTCTCACCATCGCCGGCTCGGACTCCGGCGGCGGCGCCGGTATTCAGGCGGACCTCAAGACGTTTTCAGCGCTCGGCGTTTACGGCGCCAGCGTCATCACTGCGATCACGGCCCAGAACACCAGGGGTGTGACGGCCGTCGAGGATGTCTCCGCTGAAATCGTGTCGGCGCAGATGGACGCCGTCTTCTCCGATCTCGACGTGAAGGCCGTCAAGATCGGCATGGTCTCGCGTCGGGAAACGATCGCCGCCATTGCCGATGGATTGCGCCGGTCCGGAAAACGGGCGGTCGTGGATCCGGTCATGGTTGCGACCTCCGGCGACGCGTTGCTTCGGCCGGATGCCGTTACGGCGCTCATCGAAGAGCTGTTGCCGCTGGCGCTCGTCGCCACGCCCAATCTTGCCGAGGCCGCGCTCATGACCGGGCGCGCAATCGCCGAGGATGAGGCGGAGATGGCGCGCCAGGCGGAAGCGATCATGCGGACCGGCGCATATGCGGTTCTGGTCAAGGGCGGGCACCTGAAGGGCCAGGAGGCCACAGACCTCTTCTTCGACGGCGACACTCTTGTCCGCCTTCCCGCCGCGCGGATCGAGACGCGCAACGACCACGGCACCGGCTGCACCCTGTCGGCAGCCATTGCCGCCGGCCTTGCGAAAGGCTTGCCGCTGGTCGAAGCGGTGAGTGCCGCTAAGTCCTATCTGCATGCCGCAATCTCCGCGGCCGACCGCCTGGAGATAGGTCAGGGGCGCGGCCCGGTCCATCATTTCCACCGGTGGTGGGAAGATTGACTGCCGGGTGAGGGCTCGGGGGAGCTGAAGTGCCTCGCTATCGCCACTGTTGTTCAGCAGCATGACCGCATCCATGGCTTCGATTGGCGATCGGTTCTCGCGATATGCATTTTCTTACCCGCCGGCTGGAGGCTTTCAACCGTGACGACCTGCCGGATTGGCGGCGGTCGCCTGGCAGGGTGCGGCGTTGTCTTTCGATGCTGCCGTCGCTGGTCGAATATTCGCTTTTCTATGCGCTGGCACTCGTTGCCCTTACGGCGGTCATCGCGCTAATGGCAGCCGCTTGGATCGTCGATCGCCGCAAGGCCTGACGGCGAAGGGCGAAAAGGCCGCGCACAGGTGGCGCGGCCGCGGTCGCGTCAAGCGGCGTTGTTTTCGGTAATCGTATTCTCGACGTAATATTTGCCGTAACGGTGGCGGTATTTCTCCGCCCCGTCGAAGTCGCTGTATTTGCCGAGTTCGTTCATGTCCGTCTTGTTGAGGATGACGCCAAGCACCTTCGAGTTGATCAATGGTTCCGAGTTGAGCAGATCGCGTACGAGCCGCGAAGGCGTCCTTCCCCACTCGACCACGAAGAGAATACCGTCGGCAAGCGGCGCGAAAGCCTTGGCGTCGACGACGGGGGCGAGTGCGGCAAGATCGACGACGACGTAGTCGAAGGCGTTGCGGGCGTTCTCGATGAGGTTCGCCATGGCCGGGGAGGCGAGCAGTTCATTGCTCTGATGCCGCTGATGCGATGCGCCGCCGGCCGGAAGGATTGCGAGCTTGGTGCGCTGGTCCACCTTGATTCCGGCGGGCCAGGTGGCTTCTCCGGTCAGCGTTTCGACGAGCCCGGTGCGCGGGGCGGGCGTGATCATCTGAGTCAGTCCCGGCTTGCGTATATCGGCATCGATGAGCAGGGTCCGCTTGCCGCTCGCCGCCAGAAGTGCGGCGAAGTTCGCGGCAATGATCGACTTTCCCTCGTCCGGAAGGGCCGATGCAATGGCGATCACGCGGCTTTCGCTGCCGGCGAGCATCTGGTCGCAGGCAAGCTTGGCGTTGCGGAACGTCTCCGCGAAGGTCGAACGCGGCGCATCGACGACAATGCGCGAAAGTCGTTGGAACGGCATCGTGTCGTCGACAGCGTCGTCATGTCTTTTCACCGAGCCGAAATGCGCATGGACCAGTTGTGCCTTCTTCTTCATGCGCGTTCCGAGCAGCGGGACGTAGCCGAGCGAGCGATGGCCGAGGATCGAGCGTATGTCGCCTTCCAGGCGGAAAGTCCGTTCGCGGAATTCGAGGAAGGCCGCGTAAGCCCCGCCGACCATCATGCCGAGTACGGCCGAGAGAGCGAGAGTCATCGTTTTCTTGGGGCTCGACGGTGACACGGGCACGCCGGCCTCGGAGATGACGCGCGCCTTGGCGATCGGGAAGGATTGCTGCTGCGTCGCCTGTTCGTAGCGGCCGAGATAGGATTCGTAGAGCGTCTTCAGAGCCGCTGCCTTCTGTTCGAGCTCCCTTAATTGAACGAGTTGCTCGCTGGCGTCGGAGGTCTTGCCGGCAATGCCCTGGATGCTCTTCCTGAGCGATGCCTCGCGCGATTGCGCGACCTCGTATTCGTTCTTGTAGCTTGCAGTGAGTTGCTGCAGTTCCTGGTAGATCTGCCGCGCGACATCCTCCTGCTCGGCGCGGAGCGATACCGCCTGCGGGTGGTCGGCGCCGAAATTATCCGAGACTTCCCGCTCACGCTTGCCGACGGTGAGATAGCGGGTCCTAAGGTCACGGATCACCGAATTGTCACCCTCCTTTGAGGAAATGGTGGCGTTCTTGACCGCGTTCTCCGGACCCTGGTCGACGATCGACTTGTACTGGTTGTAACGGGCCGACGCACTTGCCGTATCGGCCTGGGCGACGATGAGCTGGCTGTTGAGATCGGCCATCTGCTGCTCGGACATCAACTCGCCCCGCGCAGCCGTCAGACCGTTCTCGGCCCTGAAATGCGCGACTTCGAGCGCGGCGGCCTGCGAGCGCTGCTGAAGATCCGTAAGCCGTTCCTGCAGCCAGACGGAAGCGCGCTCGGTCGCCTCGAAATTGGCGTTCAGCTGATCTGTCAGATAGGCACTTGCGTAACCGCGCGCGATGGTCGCCGCAAGCAAGGGGTCGCTTGAGCGAAAGGCAACGGCCACGACCGAGCTGCGCGAAACACGCTCGACCGCGAGCGATTGCTGTATGATCGCGGCTGCCTTCTGCCGTCGTCCGTTGCGCGCCTGTTCTTCCGTAACGTCGGGACCGCCGGAAAAAAGCCCGGTTGCCGATTTCAACCAGTCCTTGACGACAGCAACGGGCGACTGCGGCGGATTGAGTATCGTATCGTTTTCGTCGAGTTTGAGCTTGTCGACGACGCGCAATGCGAGTTCGCCGGACTTCAGGATCTCGACCGCACTCGCAATCTGCGTGTCGAGCATCTGGCTGTTTACCGGGGTAGGCTCCTCCTCGGCATATTTGGACAGGTTTTCGTCGAGAAGGATCTGCGTCATCGACGTGTAATAGGGGGTGGCAAACAGGAGATAAGCGACCCCCAGCGCAATGAAGAGCAGGACGAATGCGGCCACGAGCCGGGCACGACGAAAGACTGCGGCGACAAGCCGGTCGAGGTCGATAAAGCCGTCTGACTGTTCTTCGCTGGGCATGATGCTGCTCAATGGAACGCTTCTTTGTTTCATGGGGGCCGTTCTGTTCATCTTCTTCTCCGGTCCTTGTTCCGGCAGTCCCGAAGGACTGCCGGAAGCCGCCGCTTATGCCGCCCGGATGCGGCTTTCGTGAGACAGAACCATGTCGCGGACGGATTCGAAAACGATATCGCCGATGTCCGCACGAGCAAGCGCGAAGGCGACATTGGCTTCGATGAAGCCCTGCTTCGAACCGCAGTCGAAGGTGCGGCCCTCATAGGGATGCGCGTGGAAGGACTGGGATTGCGAAAGCGTCAGCATGCCATCGGTCAACTGGATCTCATTGCCGGCGCCGCGCGTCTGGTGGGCCAGAATCGAGAAGATTTCCGGCTGAAGGATGTAGCGACCATTGAGATAGTAGTTGGACGGCGCCTTTCCTGCGGCGGGCTTTTCGACCATCTCGGTCACGGAGAAACCGTGCCGGACCGTCTCGCCCTTGCCGACGATGCCGTATTTCGATGCTTCCTCGGGGGCGCATTGCTCGACGCCGACGACGTTGCCGCCAACCTCGTGATAGAGATCCATGAGGCCGGCCATGCAACCGCGCGCGCCGAAGGAGACCATGTCGGGCAGCAGAAGCGCGAAGGGCTCGTCGCCGATCAGGTCACGCGCACACCATACCGCGTGCCCGAGACCGAGGGGGGCCTGCTGGCGGGTAAAGCTGACCGAGCCGGCTGCCGGCAACATGGCCTCGAGTTCGGAAATCTGCGCGCTTTTGCCAGAGCGTGAAAGCGACGAGATGAGTTCCGGCGCGTCGTCGAAATGGTCCTCGATTACCTGCTTGTTCCGGCTGGTGACGAAGACGATATGCTCGATTCCGGCCTGGCGGGCCTCATCCACGGCATATTGAACGACTGGCCGGTCGACGATCGTCAACATCTCCTTGGGCACTGCCTTTGTCGCCGGGAGGAACCTCGTTCCGTTTCCGGCAACCGGGATTACTGCTTTTCTGACGGTCCTGACACGGTCCATTTTATCATCCTTTGCTTATTGGGGGTCGTTGCCCAGCGGGGATCGTTCAGCCGCCGCCGTCATGGGGGCGGCACGGGGGGCCGAATGGGAGGAGGGATGCACGAATCGCGCGGCAAGGCGGCGCAATCGGGCAGCGATCGGCATGCTGAGATGCCGGAGCGCAACTGGGTCGGCCAGCGCGGTCTTGAACGCACCGGCCAACGATCTCTTTTTCAACTGCTCGACGAGGACCAGAAACGAGCGAGCTTCGCGGAAGCCGCGCATGCGCCTGCGCTGCATTTTCTGCGCCGGGCCGTCGAGCGCGTAGCGGCGCAGGAAGGCTTCGTCGGCGGCGATCATCGCGTCTATATGATCGAGCCTCAACACACGCGAGATGGAACCCTCGCGGATATGATAGATATAGCCGGCGGACGGCTCGACCGCGCAGCGCCCGCCACAGGCAAGCGCCGATGCCAGCAGGATGTAGTCCTCGCCGATGCGCAGCGTCTCGTCGAAGCGAAGCTGCTGGTTTTCCAGAAAACGGCGCTCGAAGATCGGTTTCATGTAGCCGAAATTGTGCTCGGATCGAAAGAGCACGTTGGATTCGATGAAGGCGGGAAGCGTGAGCTGCGGCAGCCGGGCGAGGTCGGCTTCGGAGAACATCCTGAGACTGCGCCCGTCCAGCGACACCACGTCGAGATTGTCGACGGCGATCTGCGCCCCGGCCGTGTCCGCTCGTTCGATCATCCGCCTGAGCCGGTCCGCCCGGACCGTGTCGTCCGAATCGAGAACGGCGATCCACCGGCCGCGCGCCGCGTCGATGCCGGCATTGCGCGCGCCGCCCGGACCGCGGTTGCGATCGAGGGCGATCAGGCGGACCCGGGGATCCGGGATTGCCGCCACGAGCGCGGGCGTCGCATCTGCCGAGCGATCGTCGACGACGACGACCTCGACGGTCACGCCTTCCTGCGCCAGTGCGCTTTCGATCGCGCGCACGATCGTGTCCGCGGAATTATAGGCGGCCACGACGAATGTGACGTCGGGGACCTTATCGATCGCCGGACGGGTCATGCCGAGGTCACCTCGCGGGCTCCGTATTGTTCGATTTCCTTCAGCCCCAGCAGGCCGCTGATGACGCCGGCATGCAGTACGGCGCGTAGCGCAAAGCGGTTCCGCCTTGCGGCCGAAGGAAAGCAGAGGACCGCGGCAGTTGCGCAAAAGCCGGACTTTGCGCCGGCAAGGGCGACATTCCAGGCCTGACGCAAGCCATTGGCTTTCTCGGCGAGAAGGCGTCCATGGGTCTGTCCGGAGCGGAAACGACGCTTCGCGAGCCAGGCAAGCGAGGCCCTGTTTTCCGGTACCGGCTCATGCACCCAGGCTTCCGGCGAAAAGGCGATCATTCCGCCGGCGCTGTGCATTCCGGCGAAGAAATCCGTGTCCTCGCCGCCGCTCTTGCCGAGCGAAAGCTTGAAGCGCCGGCCATGGAGCGAGGCCGCATCGCGCCTGAGCAGCGCATTGCAGGTGTATCCGGTCCGGATTTCTCCCTTTACCCAGACCGGCAGTGTCGAGTGGAAATCGCCGTTGCGCATCCAGCCGGGAGCCGTAGGCCCGTAATGCGCCCTGACGGGACCGAGCACGGCGGCGGCTCCCGTGATGCGCGCCGTTTCCAGAAGCCGGATCAGCCAGTCGCCGGAAACGGTCTCGTCGTCATCGAGGAAGGCAAGGAAGTCGCCGGTGCTGTTGTCGAGGCAGCAATTGCGGGCGATCGAGATATTCGAGTGCGGGCAGTGAACGTAGAGGATGTCGAACGGCATCTGCGGCCGAAGCCCTTCGACTAGAGCCCTGGCGCTCGGTTCCGCGTCGTTGTCGGCGACGATGACGCGCAAGCTGGCGCGCTCCGGCACGTTCATCGCAGCCAGCGAGCGAAGCGTTTCGGCAAGCTCCGGCCGGCGGTACGTGCAGACGCCGATGTCGATGTGAAGCGTTTTGTTCGGCATCAGGCCACCCTGCGGCGGAAGTCGAGGAGTTCCCGCCAGAACCCGGCGGACCAGGCAAGGTGCATGACCATGGCTGCAACGGCTGCAAGCGGTCCGTAAGGATTACGCTGGCCGAGCGCCATCCAGACGCCATAGCCGAGGCACGCGGCAGCCCAAACCCCCACCGGCACCACGGCCATCCAGTTGACGATCGCGAGAAGCGCGCCGAAAGCGATGGGTGCCACCGCAAGCGGCAGCATCTGCCTGAGCCCCGGCATTGCCCGGTGCTTGAGGAAGTTCTTTGCCCGGCCGCGGCCGTAGCCGAAATACTGCCAAAACAGCGGGACGAGCTTGGCACGGGGATAGTAGACCATGCTCGTCTTGTCGGTCATCCAGATCCGGTAGCCCGCTTTTCCGAGGCGATAGTCGAGTTCGGCGTCCTCGTTGTGGCTGAAGCTCTCGTCATAGCCTCCAACAGCCTCGAAGGCTTCGATGCGCATCAATGCATGATGACCGTGCTCGGCCCAGTGCCCGACGGCACCGGTGCGGTGCTTCGAGCCGCCATTGCCGAGCTTGGAGTTCTGCGCGAAGGCCGTTGCCTTCTGGAAGGTGCTGAAACCGACGGTCTGCATGGCGACCACGACCGAATCCGCGCCGGTCGCCAGCGCGTCCTCGACAAGCCGCTCGCAATAATCGTCTGGATAGGTCCCGTGGGCGTCGATGCGGATCAGGTAGTCGCTGCCGGCGCCGAGTTCGGCGACGGCGCGATTGACCGCCGCGCTTTGTATCCGCTTCGGATTGTCGAGGAAGAGCACCCGCGGATCCTCAGTGGCAAGGCGACGGGCGATCTCCCGCGTTCCGTCCGTGCTGCCGCCGTCGGCAATGACCACCCGCGCGTTCAAGGGCGTGAGCGACGGACGCAGCTTTTCGATCAGCGCCTCGATATGCGAGGCCTCGTTGAGGCAGGGTATGACGATAAGGCTCGACGTGGACGTCAGTTCATCGGAGCTCATAGAAATCCACCTTCGTTGTGGCTGGAACCGGCCATCGCGACTACGGGAGCGGTCTGCGGCGCCTGGAGCGTGAGCGCTGCCAGCTGCCGCACCAGGGTTTCGCAATCCGCCCGGTCGAACACCCAGGATCCCGGATTGCAGCGGCTGATACGCTCTGCGGCGTCGGCATAGCGTTTTGGCGTCAGCGAGCCGAGAGTTGTGGCGAGGCTCTCGGGGTCGGCTCCCTCGAGAACGAAGCCGATGCTCCGCACGGACAGGAAACGACCGGTCTCCGTCCCCTTCATGGCGATCGGAATTCGGCCGTGGCGGCAGCCTTCATAAAGCCTGTTCGGCAGCAGCCAGGCAGAATTCTGGCCCTCCTCGAAGAAGTCGATCGCCCAGGTGAAGTGGACCTCGCCATAGATTTCCGCCAGGTCTTCAGGATTGCGATAGGCGCCTTCGAACCGCATGAAGGGCTCGTTGCGAACGAAGCCGTCGAAATCGTCGAATTCGGAATAGGCGGGCCTGCCGCGCAGAACGATCTCGAAGCGGCCCTCCATCTTTCGCGAGAATTCCGCGAGAAGGGCGAGCGACCTGCGGCAGCGCAGCGCTCCGAACCAGCCGATCTTCCAGGGTGCGCCGGGCGGCGGGCATTCGGCCGGTGAGGCCGTCCGCCGCTCGACCGTGCCGTCGATTTCGAGCACCTTGTT
The DNA here is from genome assembly GCF_035610345.1 of Sinorhizobium meliloti. The sequence goes on from NZ_CP141213.1 coordinate 1,125,793, forward strand.
TTCCAGAAGCATCGGCGGAGCGCCGATGCCGGATAGCGGCCGGAAGTAATGCTCGATGAAGGCGGGGGAGCTGGTGATCAACAGGCGCGCATTCTTGCCGAGTTGGCTTTCGGCCGCGCGCAGCATCCGCCCGACGATGTCCTTGCGCAGCATGAGGCGGTGGATATCGAGGCATTCGTAGACGATGGGAACGGTACCGCCGAAGAACGCGACCGCTCTCCTCGCCACGGCAAGCATCTCCAGATTGCGCGCGATGATCACATCCGGCTTGCGGACATGGCCGAGCTGGCGTTGCAGCGACAGGCAGGCGCGAGCGACGGCACCGATCCGCTGGGCGAAACGGCCGTCGGCGGTGGTTCCGAGTTCGATCGGCTCGACGCCGTCGATGGCGGCCAGAGGATTGTCGCCGCGGCGGAATCCGGCGAGCGTCACGCGTGCGCCACCCGCGACGAGCGTTAGGGTTCTCCGGCGCACTGCGGGATCGGCCAGATCCTGTGCCAGATAGAGTATCTGCAGCATGAAAACGTCCGTTTTCCTGCCCAGCCCGGGGCTGAGCTTAGTTCAATTCTTTGTGCACTGCAACAAAATGGATAAATTACTCAGTTACCCGCCATTCACTCGGATTGCGACCGCTCCAGCTGGCACGCTACCGACTCGGCGAACTGGCACTCGTCGCCGGCAGCAGTGAAGGCGACGCGATCGACCTGGAGCTTTGTCGGCTCCTTGTAGGAGAAGGTGCCCATCCAGTCGGTGAGCGTGTCAGTCCCCCACAGGCTGAAGAAGATCTTCTGGGCGTTTACCGGGATCTTCGCCGGATCGGTCACTTCGTGAACCAGTTCGCCGTTGACGTAGTAGCGGATGCGATTCTTTTCCCAGACGAAGGCGTAGTCGTTGAAACCCTGGTTGGCGCCGCCCGGAACGTCGGCGAGAAATTCGTTGCCGCCCTTTGCCGATACATACTGGTTGATCTGGACCTTCGCCGTGTTCTTTCCGAGAACCTCGAAATCGATCTCGTCATGCGGCTTCTTGTCGGTCGGACCGATATAGGTGAAGAAGGCCGAGTTCAGCCCGGAACCGTCGGCCGCCTTTATCCGCGCCTCGTAGGTGCCGTAGCCGAAGCGCTTGCGCGTCTGAATTTCCCCGCAGGCGAAGTTGCGCTCCTTTACCTTCTTCTCCTCGAAGGTCAGTTCCAGAATGCCGTCGACGGTCTTCACCTGCTTCTTCGACCAGGTGCAATTCTGATGCCCGCCATTGTTCCATCCGTCCGAGACGAACCAGACGCGGGTGTCGAGAGTGTCGAAGTCGTCCTTGAAGGAGGTGCCGTTGGCGCCTTCCTGCGCGGCCGCAGCGTCTGCAAGGCCGGCGAGAGGGAGCGTTGCGATGAAAGCGAGACGGGCAAAGCGTCTGTAGCGATCGATTGTCATGGTCGTTACCTTTGCTGGGGCGAATAGCCTGCCTGCGCGCCTTGCGGCTGCTGCGTGGCCATTCGTTTCGTACCTGTTCGGCTGCCGGTAAGCACTCCAAGCAGATCCGGCGCCAAGCGCCCTACGAGATTGTGGGACGCGACGAGGATCGCAATGGCGATGAACGGCGCGGTGAAATAGAAGAGCGGGTAATAGCTGAGCCCGGTGCGGTTCCAGATCATCCAGAACAACACGAGCAGCGGGTAGTGGCCGCAGAAGATCCAGAAACTCAGTCCACTCCCGCGGCCAAATCTTTCACCGAAGCGGGTGCGCACGAGCAGCTCCGAGATCGCCCAGGAGCCGATGATGCCAGCGATCGACGCCAGGCGAAGTGCCATGTCGAGCCAAAGCGGGAAATCCGGGCCGGTGTAATAGAGGCCGACGGCGGTCACGACTGCGATTGCCAGGAACCCGGCCGCGATCGGTGCAGCGAAGCGATCGAGCATTTTGATGTTCACGCCATGCAGGCTCGCACAGATTCCAGCCGAGAAGCCGAACAGGATGGATTTCTTGAGAAATATTCCGTTTGGCAGCGGCAGTATCGCATAGGCGAGCAGTGCAAGGAGCGTCACGCGCGGATAACGGCTCACCAGCAATGCCAGAAGCGGCGACAGCAGGATACAGAGCATCAGGTCGCGCAGGAAATACAGGGGCAGATTGACCGGCGTTGCCTCGAGCGCGAAGGCCATGCTCAGCCACTGGCGCGGGGTCGCATTGATCGTGTCGGGCAGATAGCCGAAGCCGAGGCCCTGGCGCTGCATGGCGTAGACCACCACAAAGAAGGAGACGCTCCAGATAAGGAACGGCAGGAGAACGGTCCGCGCCTTGGTCTTCAGCGTCTTCCAATAGTCGAAATCGGCAAGGCCCCTGCGAAAGAGAAGATAGCCGGAGATCGCGCTGAGGCAGGGCACACCGATCCGAAACAGGCTTTCGCCGAGAAAGACGCGAATCCAGTCCAACATGCCGTAGTTGCCCAGAAAGGGACTCCACTGCGGATTGTACGGGACGTGCACGAATACGATGCCGGAGATCAGCAGAATACGCATCAGGTTGATGCGCGCCGAGACATTCGCGTCCATACTCACGATATCAGTCACTCCCTATCGGGCAGCGCCTCGCGGCAGCCGTTTCAACAGAGCAGACCTCAGCCCGCAGGATGAGAAACTAGGGCACTCCCGAAGAAAAAATATGGCGTTGCAGCAGAAAAGCGAACAGAATCATGCTGCAGTGCACCTAAGCCGCGAGCTCGCGCAAAGAAGATAGCCGCCGGCAGGGGGGCCGCATTCTTGAAAAATCCCGGATTCGCGGCATGTTGCAGAAATTGCGCCCCGCAATATTTTGGGGCAATCGCCGGTTGAGCGACGCAACTGTGAATTTTCAAAGTTGGTCGCGTTTTCTTGGAGGATGGACCGCGATTGAGGAAGGCACCGGGCGAAATGCGGCAAGGTTGGGGCGCATGTTGGGGGTCTGAGGCCCGTTGAGATTCGAAGATTCCCGCCGCGGCTTGTTTGATGTCCTCATCGCTGTGCTCGTCCACCAGCCAGACCACGTCCCTGGGCTGAATCCCGCTCCAGTGATGGCGCTCGGCTCAGGCCGTCGTTTCCAACCCGTGCGGGTCGGTGACCATCGGCCAGATGTCGCGCCTTGCGCGCCGATAGGGAGTCCTCGCCGGGTCGTTGGGGTAGGGTGTCCCGGCAGAGCAATAGAGGATCTCGGACGCGATCCTGGAGAATGACGCGAAGAAGTGGTTCGTGGATTTGATCACGAGGATCTTTTTCGACGTGGGGTCGATGCCCATCACGGAGAAAAGGCTCGGGTCGAAGCTCTGGGCGCGCGTCGTGTTCAGGATGATGTCGATGCCGTGGACGCGTATGTGAACAGCGTCGCCGAAGGGAGCGAAGCTCTCGCCGAAGCGCATTTCAGCATTGCGCACCAGCTTGACGACCTTGACGATGCCATCGATCGGCCGCCCCGTGCCGGGCGCGGATTTCGCGCCGAAGCGCAAGGGGATCTCGGCGCCTTCGCCGGCCGCCATGCAGATCTGCACGGCCATTGGATCCCAGATCGTGCCGATCGCCGTGTCGGTCGCGTCCTGCGCTATAAGTTCCTCCAGCACGACCGTCGCATCGCCCGCCGTGCCGCCGCCTGGATTATCCCACATATCGGCAATCACCACAGGCCCGGCCGGAGCCGCCAGCGCCTGTGCCACTGCCTGGCGTTCGTCGATCTCCGGCATGCGATAGGTGCCGCGCCGGGAGAAGAGCTCCAGACCCAGTTCACGGGCGAGTGCCTCGCCTTTCTCCGCCTTGCCGTTGGTCACGACCAGCATCTTGGTGCCCATTTCCGCCACGTCGCCGGCCATGAAGCCATGCACGACGGACAATGACAGCACATCGGCATCGTCCCGTTCGATCTGTATCAGCTTGTCGACGAAGCTGCGCATGGGCTCGCGCGAGGTGGGGAAGACGTCTATCATCCGGCAGTCGAAGATGGACATTACCGGCTCTACGCGGCCCTCGAGCTTATCGATCGCGATCCGCCAGAGGTCTTCGGCGCGCTCGACGAAATCGGTGTGCGGGAACTCCTTGAAGAAGACGAAGAAATCCGCGGCCGCCGCTCTCCTTGCAGTGAGGTGGCTGTGTGGGTCGAGTTCGGCGCAGACGAGCACGTCCGGACCGACGATTTCGCGCACGCGCTGAAGCAGGTCGCCTTCGGTATCCTCGCAGCCGTCCGCGACCATTGCCCCATGCAGGCCGAGAACGACGGCATCGACGGGCAGGGCGGCACGCAATTGGTCGAGAATCTCGTCACGCAGATCCGCATAGGTCTGCCGATTGACGAGACCGGCAGGATCAGCCCAGGCGGCGGTGCCTTCGATCAGTTCCCAGCCTTTTTGCGCGGTCACGCGGCGGCCGACCGTGATCGGCGCCGTGCAGAGCGTCGGCGTTTCCGGGTGCTTTCCTGGCGGAGCGTAAAGCGATGCCTCGAATGCGCGCCTGTCGATGCAGATGGGAGAGAAAGTGTTCGTCTCGGTCGCGAGCGCCGCCGTGAAGATGCGCAATGGCTTCGCCTTGTCCCTCAACTCAGTTCGACCCCATCGGATTAGGGAGATAGCCGGTGAAGCCGCATATTTTCCACCGGCCCCGGTGGAGGCGGCAATAGTAAACCGTCTGCCACTTCATTATATCGAACGTGCCGTCCGCTTTCTTCAGCCCCCCGTCGAATTTCTTGCGCGCAAGGGCAAGCTCTCCGTCGACCTCGATGTCTTCCAGGGTCGTAGTGGCGAAGATCGCTTCCCGCGGATCCTCGGCAAAGGACTGCCCGGCGAAGTCCCGCGCCTGGCGCAGCCATTCGTCCCGATAGACGGCGAGCGAGGGAAAGGTGAGCCGCCATTTGTCCGGGTTCGTCTCCCGCCGGCCGTCGATGCCGATGAAGCTCTCCTCGACGAAATCGTCGGCTACCATCGACCAATCTGCGGCTAGGAATGCGTCGATATCGCGGGTGACCAGCATCTCCCATATGGAGTGGCGGGCCGTGTCGCTTTCTGGAAACGGATTCTGGAAGGGATTCCGCATGTATGTTCGCCCGGATTGAAATTCTTTTCATAAATGACGATTTTCACTGGTCAAATTCCGTATTCTATGGTCATTTGTCAACGGATAAAGAAAATAATTTGCAGAACGGGTCCTCGATGTCGATCAAGCGCTATGGTGCCGAACAGGTTGGCGCAGGCGGAAAAACATTGCCTTTCGCACGGGCCGTCGAGGCGGGCGGCTGGCTTCACGTCTCGGGTCAGGTGGCGATGGAAAACGGCGAGATCATCGGCGGCAACATCGTCGCCCAGACTCACAAGGCGATCGGCAATCTTCTGGCCATCTTGAAAGAGGCCGGTTACGGTGTCGAGCACGTGGTGAGAGTTGGCGTCTGGCTGGACGATCCGCGCGATTTCTGGAGCTTCAACCGAATCTATCAGGAATATTTCGGAGCTCATCCGCCGGCGCGCGCCTGCGTACAGTCCTCCATGATGGTCGATTGCAAGGTGGAGATCGATTGCGTCGCCTACAAGCCGAAGGACGCCTGAACAGGGAAGGGCGCCGTTCGATGGATATTTTCGCGACACTGCAGGAGGAGAAGGGGCGGTTATCCCAATCGGAAAACCGCATTGCCGATATCCTGCTCAACGATTTCGAGTTTGCGGTGAACGCTTCCATCATCGAGCTTGCCGGCAAGGCCGACGTTTCGCCGCCGACGGTCACGCGATTCTGCCGACGCCTCGGCTGCGAGAGCTTTTCCGACTTCAAGGTGCAGTTGGCACGCACCCCCTATGTCGGCATGCGCTACCTGAAGCCCGAGCCGAAGAGCCAGGAGCCCGGCGATGTGGCGCAGGACATCATCACCAAGGCGCAGAATGCGCTCTTTCTGCTGCACCGTTCGCTCGACCTTGCAGCGATCGAGCGCGCAGCCGACCGGCTCGCGCAAGCGGAAATGATCTATGCCTTCGGCTCCGGCGGCAACTCCTCGATGATCGCCGGGGAGTTCCAGAACCGTCTTTTCCGATTGGGATTGCGCATCACCGCGAGTTCCGATCACAGCATGCAGATGATGATGGCGGCGGCCGCGCGGCCGGCCGACGTCATTGTCGGTTCCTCCTTTTCGGGACGCAATGCGGAGATGGTGCGCGCCTTCACGCTTGCGCGCGAGGCCGAGGTGCCGACGATCGCCCTTACCCAGAGCGGCAGTCCGGTCGCGCAGGCCGCCGATATCACCGTGCCGGTCGACCTGCCGGAAGGAAACAACATCTATCGTCCGACCTCCACCCGTATCGCCTATATCGCAGTGCTCGATATCGTCGCGAGCCTCGTCGCCTATCGCGTCCAGCCGCAGGCGACGGTGACGCTCAGGCGCATCAAGCAGCAGCTGGTGGTGCACAGGGATGGCGACGACCGACAGCTTCTCGGAGACTGACGTGTCAGAAGGAACGCCCATGCCGAAATCCGTAGCGATCGTCACAGGAGCTGCCGGCGACATCGGCCGCGCCATTGCCGCGCGCCTGGGCGACGGACACGATGCCGTTCTCCTAGCCGACATCAACAGTGAGGCGGTAAAGAGGACGACGCTTGATCTCGGCGGAACGGAGCGCTTCCTGTCCGTTTCCTGCGATGTGACGGACGCCGCAAGCGTGGCCGCAATGGCGGAGGCTGCCGCATCCGTCGGTACCGTGCGCACCCTCGTGAACAATGCGGGTGCCGCCCGCGCGGTCAGCCTGCACGACACCACGCAGGACATCTGGCGCATGGACAACGCACTCAACCTCGAAGCGGCCTTTCTCTGTTTCCGGGCAGTCGAGGAAATGCTGAAAGAGAGCAGGGGCTCGGTCGTCAACATCGCCTCCGTGAACGGCATGAATGTTTTCGGCCATCCTGCCTATAGCGCCGCCAAGGCGGGCCTTCTGCACCTGACGCGACTGATCGCCGTCGAATACGGCAAGTTCGGCATCCGCGCGAATGCGGTGGCGCCGGCGACGGTGCGCACGCAGGCCTGGGAGGCACGCGCGGCCGCCAATGCGCAGGTCTTCGAGGAGGCGAAGCGCTGGTATCCCTTGCAGCGTATCGTCGAGCCGAAGGACGTCGCCGAAGCGGTGCATTTCCTTGCCAGCCCCGCCGCCGGAGCCGTTTCCGGCATCTGCCTGCCGGTCGACTGCGGGCTGACCGCAGGACAGGCGGAAGTCGCGCGGACCTTCTCGCAATCGATCCATTACTGACAAACCCATCTTGGGAGGATGTTCATGGTGCCGGTTCTCTATCGCCTTGAATCTGCCTGGCAACCGGATGGCGGCCCGTTCGGGCGCTTCACCTTCAGCCTCTTCAATCTCTCGGGCGGGCCGCTCAGTGCCTTCCGGCTGGTTTACACTTCGCTCACCCGCGTCATTGACGGGGCCGCCTGCGAAAACGCGGTCTTCCTGCGCCGCAACGCCAATTTCCATGAATTCGCGCCACCCGACGGCCTGACGCTCGCCCATGGCGAACACTGGACGTTCACCGTCAGTGGTCTGCACCGCGAGGCGAAGCATTGCACCGACGGGGCGAAATCGGCCTATCTGACGCTCGCCGATGGCAGACATGTTCCTGTGGCGGTCTCCGATCTGCGTCTCGAAGGCGCCATAAGCGAACCGCCGCCGGTGCGTCTTCCGGAAGGCTGGCTCGAACTTCCTTTCGCACTGCAGCCCTGGCCTGCCGAGATCGACGCGGCGCCCGGGGACGCGGTTCCCGACGTCCTCTATCCCGCAGCGGGCAGCGATGCGGACGAGATCGATGCCGTTTCCAACGTCCTTGCGCTCTTCCATAGGCTGTTTTCGGCCGGACATGCTCCCTTCAGTCTTGCGCCGTCCTCGCAAGGGCTGCCGATCGTCTTCACGAAGAAAGCGGAGCTCGAAGGCGAAGCCTACAGGCTTGCCTTCTACGAGCGGGAGATACGGCTTGAATATGGAGCGGCGGCAGGCAGGCAATATGCCCTGACGACGCTCGCGCAGTTGATCGACGGCGCGCGAAACCACGGAGGCGAATTCAGGTTTCCCACCGGCGGCGCAATCGCGGATCGGCCACGCTATGGCTGGCGCGGCTGTCATCTCGACGTCTCGCGGCAATTCTACCCCACCGCCGACATCGTGCGGCTCATCGATATTCTCGCCTGGTTCAAGCTCAACATCTTCCACTGGCACCTGACCGACGACGAAGCCTGGCGGCTGGAGATCAAGGCCTATCCGACGCTGACGACGCTCGGCGTCATGCGCGGCCCGGACGAGCCCATGCTGCCTCAACTCGGCAACGGCGCCGAACCGGTCGGCGGCTTCTATAGCCACGCGGACGTGAAGGCGATCGTCGCGCATGCCGAGGCACTCAGCATCGAAGTCGTCCCGGAGATCGACATACCCGGCCACAGCACTGCCGCGCTCGTGGCTCTTCCCGAACTCTCCGACGGCCAGGAGGCGCCGGAAAGCTACCACTCGGTCCAGGGCTACCCGAACAACGCCCTCAACCCGGCCATCCCGCTCACCTACGAGTTCCTCGAGAAGGTGTTCGACGAAATGGTCGAGCTCTTCCCCAGCCGATACATCCATATCGGCGGCGACGAGGTGGCCGACGGCTCGTGGCTCGCGTCACCGCTGGCGCGAAACCTCATGGAGCAGGAAGGGATTTCCGGCACCTTCGCGCTACAGTCCTATTTCCTCAAGAAGGTGAAGCAGATGCTGACGGCGCGCGGGCGCAAACTCGTCGGCTGGAACGAGGTCGCGCATGGCGGCGGCGTCGGAACCGAGGGCACGCTGCTGATGGCCTGGGAGAACCCGAAAGTCGGGATCGAGCTCGCGCGCGAAGGCTACGACGTCGTAATGACCCCTGGCCAGGCCTATTATCTCGACATGGCCCAGGCGGATGCCTGGCAGGAACCCGGCGCGAGCTGGGCCGGCACGGCGACGCCGGCGCACACCTATGCCTACGAGGCGGAAGGAGAGTTCCCGGAAGAGCTGAAGAGCCGGATGAAGGGAGTCCAGGCCTGCATCTGGTCCGAGCATTTCCTGTCGCGCGGATATTTCAACCGCCTCGTTTTTCCAAGGCTGCCGGCAATCGCCGAGGCGGCCTGGACCCCGAAGGACAAGAAGGATTGGCTGCGCTTTGCAGCGATCGCGCCATTGAGCCCCATTCTGTGAGTTGAGCCATGCGGATCGCGGTCGGTGGAATCCATACGGAATGCAGCACCTATTCGCCCGTGCTGATGGCGGCCGAAGATTTCCGGGTGTTGAGGGGAGAGGACCTCTTGCGGTCGGATTATTTCGGCTTCCTCAGCGCCGAAGGGATAAGCCACCTTCCGCTCCTGCATGCGCGGGCCGTCCCCGGCGGGCCGGTTTCGCACCCGGCCTATGACGCCTTCAAGACCGAGTTCCTGGAGCGCCTGAAAGCGGCGCTCCCACTCGACGGGCTCTATCTCGCTATGCACGGCGCGATCAAGGTCGATGGGAAGGACGACGCCGAGGGCGACTGGATCACCGCCGCCCGCGCCGTCATCGGCCCTGATTGCCCGCTTGCCGTGAGCTACGATCTCCATGGCAATGTCAGTCAGCGGATCATCGATCAGGTCGATATCTTCGCGGCCTACCGGACCGCGCCGCATATCGATACGCGCGAGACCATGGGGCGGGCATGGTCGATGCTGGTGGAAACGCTTCGTTCCGGGAAGCGGCCCGGTGTCGCCTGGGCACCTGTTCCGCTTCTCCTTCCCGGGGAACGCACTTCGACGGAGGACGAGCCGGCGGCGAGCCTCTATCGCGTCCTGCCTGAATTCGACACGCGGCCCGGCATCCTCGACGCCAATCTGATGGTGGGCTACGTCTGGGCGGATGAGCCGAGAGCGACCGCCTGCGCCGTCGTCACCGGCTCGGACAAGGCCGCCGCTTCGAAGGCGGCTGAGGAAATTGCTGCAAACTATTGGCACCAGAGGGAAAATTTTCGTTTCGGATCGCTCACCGGCTCGCTTGCCGAGATGCTCGACATCGCCGAGCGGGCGACCACGGCGCCGGTAATCCTCGCCGATTCCGGCGACAACCCCACGGGTGGCGGGGTCGGCGACCGGGCGGATGTGTTGGTCGCGCTTCTCGAGCGCGGCTGGCGCGATGCGTTGATCGCCGGCATCGCCGATAGGCCGGCCGTTAATGCCTGTTTCGCGACCGGCGCGGGTAGGACGCTGGCGTTGCGGATCGGCGGCAGTCTCGACCCGTCCAGCCCGTCCGCAGAGGTCGAGGCCAAAGTGGTGCATCTGAATGATCCGGGAGCGGTTGCCGAGCGGCAGGCGGTGGTTCAGGTCGGGGGCATAGTGGTCGTGTTGTCGGCGCGGCGCCGCCCCTATCATAACATCGAGGACTTTGCCCTCCTCGGTCTCCACCCGAAGACCGTGCGGCTGCTCGTCGTCAAGTCCGGTTATCTCTCGCCGGAGCTTGCGCCGATCGCCAATCCGAACCTGATGGCGCTGACGAACGGCGTCGTCAATCAGGATATCGAGAAGCTGGAAAGCCTGCGCCGGCAGCGGCCGATCTTCCCCTTCGACCGCGATTTCGAGTTTCACCCCAGCGCCAGCCTGTCAGCCCGCTGGACCTGAGATAGTAAACCCGCCCTGGTCTCCGGGCGGGTTTCATGAAGACGTTCCCCTTCCGCGGACTTTGCCCCCTCATGTCTTCCCCGCTGTCGATCGCCATGCGCAACCCGGTCATCCGGACAAGCATGATCGCCATCGTTCTGTTCGGCTTTTCGGGGGCCGCGACGTCGCCCTACCAGTCGGTCGTCGGCATCACCGAACTGGGATTGAGCGACGGGTTCTATTCGGCGCTGATCTTCGCAGCGGCACTGGTCAATGTTGCGGTCAGCGTGACGATCGGCATCGTCGCCGACCGCGTCGGCAATTACCGGACACTGATGCTGGCGGTCATTCTCTGCGGGGTCGTGGGTTACGGGGCGGTTTATCTGCTGCCGACGAAGGGGAGCTTCGTGGTTGCGGCCCTCATGCTGTTGCCCGTTCACGGCGCACTCAATCCGCTGCTCTTCGCCTATGTCCGCACGGCTGCGAAAGACATGGGCGGCAGGCATGCGGCTGCCGTCAATTCCGGCATTCGCGCGGCCATATCGCTTTCCTGGGTTTTGGTTCCCGGACTGGTCGGATTGGTGCTGTCGGCACGCGGCAGCATGCTGCCGGCCTAATTTCTGGCAAGCCTCGGCTGCCTCGCCAATTTCGTGATCGTCTTGCGGCTGCTGCCGGAGAAGGCGGGCGCGGACGGTGCTTTGGGCAAACGCCTCTCGTTTCTCGCGTCCCTCGGCGAGATATTGTCGCTGCGCGTTCTGGCGCGGCTTCTCGCCATCGCCCTGATCTCGTCAATGCTGCACGTCAATGCGGCGGTGCTGCCGCTGATCGTCACCGGTGCAGCCGGCGGCCAGGTGAGCGACATCGGCATCATCGTCGGTATCGTCGCATTGCTGGAGGTGGTGTTCATCGTGGTCTGGGGACGTATCCAGTACCGGCTCAGCCATATCTATGCGCTCGCGCTCGGCACGGCGATCTATGTCGTCAACATGGCCCTGCTCGGGCTTTCGACCGAGCGCTGGCACATCTATGCGCTAACGCTGATCAGCGCTTTCGGCGCAGCGGCGCTGATCAGCATTCCGATCACCTACCTGCAGGAATTGATCGCGGACCGGCCCGGTCTGGGCAGTTCGCTGATCTCGGTGAACGTCTTCCTGGGCGCGGGGTTCGGCGCCGTTCTTTTCGCACTCGGAACGCGCATCAGCGATTATTCGGGAACCGCGCTTCTAAGCTCCCTTGCGGGCGTCGCCGGGCTCTTGCTGTTGCTTTTCCTCGACGGCGACGGCCGAGGAAAAGCGTCTGCGTCCTGAAGAAGACGCGGCAGAAGGATGCCGTGGCGACCTGCCCGTTCTTCACTCGCCCAATATGCCCGGCAGGCGCAGGCCCTTTTCACGAGCGCAGTCGAGCGCAATGTCATAGCCCGCATCGGCGTGGCGCATGACGCCCGTTGCCGGGTCGTTCCACAGGACCCGCTCGACGCGGCGCGCCGCATCGTCCGTACCGTCGCAGCAGATCACCATGCCGGAATGCTGCGAGAAGCCCATGCCGACGCCACCGCCATGATGCAGCGACACCCAGGTTGCGCCTGAGGCGGTGTTGAGAAGCGCGTTCAGGAGCGGCCAGTCGGAGACGGCGTCGGACCCGTCCTTCATCGCCTCGGTCTCGCGGTTCGGCGAGGCGACCGAGCCGGAGTCGAGATGGTCGCGGCCGATGACGATGGGGGCCTTCAGTTCGCCGCTGCGCACCATTTCGTTGAAGGCGAGGCCGAGGCGGTGACGATCGCCGAGGCCGACCCAGCAGATGCGTGCGGGCAGGCCCTGGAAAGCGATGCGCTCGCGCGCCATGTCGAGCCAGTTGTGCAGGTGCTTGTTGTCCGGCAGCAGCTCCTTCACCTTCCGGTCGGTCTTGTAGATGTCTTCCGGATCGCCGGAGAGCGCCGCCCAACGGAACGGGCCGATGCCCCTGCAGAACAGCGGACGGATATAGGCCGGCACGAAGCCGGGGAAATCGAAGGCGCGCTCGAGGCCTTCGTCCTTGGCCACCTGGCGAATGTTGTTGCCGTAGTCGAGGGTCGGGACGCCGGATTCCCAGAAGGCGAGCATCGCCTCGACATGGTCGCGCATCGAGGCGCGGGCGGCCTTTTCGACCGCCTTCGGGTCGCTCTCGCGCTTGGCCTTCCATTCGGCCATCGTCCAGCCCTTGGGCAGATAGCCGTTGATCGGGTCGTGAGCCGAGGTCTGGTCCGTGACCATGTCGGGGCGGATGCCGCGACGGACCATTTCGGGGAGGATTTCCGCCGCATTGCCCAAAAGGCCGACCGATTTCGCCTCGCCGGCCTTGGTCCAGCGTTCGATCATTTCCATGGCTTCTTCGAGCGTCTCGGCCTTCTCGTCGAGGTAGCGCGTGCGCAGGCGGAAATCGATCGAGTCCGGGTTGCATTCGACGGCAAGGCAGCAGGCGCCGGCCATGACGGCCGCAAGCGGCTGGGCTCCACCCATGCCGCCGAGACCGCCCGTCAGGATCCACTTGCCTTTCAGGTTGCCGCCATAATGCTGGCGGCCGGCCTCGACGAAGGTCTCATAGGTGCCCTGGACGATGCCTTGCGTACCGATATAGATCCACGAGCCGGCGGTCATCTGGCCGTACATGGCGAGACCCTTCTTATCCAGCTCGTTGAAATGATCCCAGGTCGCCCAGTGCGGCACGAGATTGGAGTTGGCGATCAGCACACGCGGAGCATCCTTGTGCGTGCGGAAGACGCCCACCGGCTTGCCGGACTGGACGAGGAGGGTCTCGTCTTCGTTGAGGTCTTTCAGCGACGCGACGATGCGGTCGAAATCGGCCCAGGTTCGGGCTGCGCGGCCGATGCCGCCATAGACGACGAGTTCGTGCGGGTTTTCGGCGACATCAGGGTCGAGATTGTTCATCAGCATGCGAAGCGGCGCTTCCGTCAGCCAGCTCTTGGCGCTGATCTCGGTGCCGCGCGGGCTGCGCACTTCGCGAATATTGTGGCGCGGATTGTTCATGTTCATGCCTCGCTCCCTGTCCTTTTGAGCTCGTTAGCGACTGTTTCGATGCGTTCCAGAATGGTCTTCAGCGGACGGCGAAGCCTGTCGGCTTTCGCCTTGTCCAAAGCGAAGGGCGGTGCTTCCGTCGCCAGATGCGTCGATTGCGCCAGTTCCATCTGGATCGCGTGCACGCCCTGTTCCGGGCGGCCGTAGTGACGGGTCGTCCAGCCACCTTTGAAGCGGCCGTTGAGAATATGGCTGTAACCGTCTGCCCCGGCTGCGACTTCTGCGGTTACCTGCTCAATTTCAGGAGCGCAGGTCTTTCCCGTATCGGTGCCGATATTGAAGTCCGGCAGGCGGCCTTCGAAGAGGAAGGGAATATGCGAGCGGATAGAATGGCAATCGTAGAGCACCGCCACGCCGTGGATCGCCTTGACACGGGCGATCTCTGCGGCGAGCGCCGCGTGATAGGGCGCATGGAACGCGCGCAGGCGCTCCGCGATGTCGGCCTCCGTCGGTCCTTCGCCTTCCTTCCAGATAGGCTGACCGTCGAAGTCGGTTTCGGGCACGAGCCCGGTGGTGTTCTGGCCGGGATAGAGGCTTACGCCTGCAGGGTCGCGATTGGCATCTATGACGTAGCGGTGAAAGGTCGCACGAACCGTCGTCGCGTCCGGCAGAAGGCCTTCGTAGAGATCGTGGATGTGCCAGTCCGTGTCGGCGAGGATGCGGCCGTTGTCGTTGAGGCGTTCCCGGATCGAGGCAGGCACGTCGGTGCCCGTGTGCGGAAAGCCCAGGATGACGGGCGAGCTGCCCTGCCGGACTTCGAAGACGGCCATGTCAGTTCTCCAGTTTCGGAAGAATGCCCGCGGAGACGGCGGCAGCCAGCCCGCCCGACGCGACGAGATCGCCCGCGGCCTTGAGGTCGTCGGCCATGTAGCGGTCTTCCTCGATACTGGAGGAGACGCTGCGCACGGCTGCGGCGGCCTTCTGAAGTTCCGGGCTGGTGGTGAGCGGGGCGCGGAACTCGATGCCCTGCACCGCGGCAAGCGCCTCGATGCCGATGATCGAAAAGAGGTTTTCCGTCATCTGGAGCAGCCGGCGCGCACCGTGGCAGGCCATGGACACGTGGTCCTCCTGGTTCGCCGAGGTCGGCGTCGAGTCGACGGAGGCCGGATGGGAAAGCTGCTTGTTTTCCGACATCAGTGCCGCCGAAGTGACCTCGGCGATCATCAGTCCGGAGTTGAGGCCCGGCTTCCTGGCCAGAAAGGCCGGCAGGCCGTAGCTGAGCGCGGGGTCGACCAGAAGGGCGATGCGGCGCTGGGAGATGGCGCCGATTTCGCATACCGCGAGCGCGATCTGGTCGGCGGCAAATGCGACCGGTTCGGCATGGAAGTTGCCCCCGGAAACAACGGAATTGTCCGAAAGCACCAGCGGATTGTCGGTGACGGCATTGGCTTCGATCGTCAACGTGGCTGCGACGGAGCGCAGGAGATCGAGGCAGGCGCCGTCGACCTGCGGCTGGCAGCGGATGCAATAGGGGTCCTGAACCCGCTCGTCGCCCTCGATATGGCTCTGGCGAATTGGGGAGCCGGTCAGCAGCTGCCGTAAGGCGGCGGCCGTGTCGATCTGGCCCTTATGGCCGCGCAGCGTGTGAATATCCGGATGGAAGGGGGCGGAAGAGCCCATGGCCGCATCGGTCGAAAGGGCGCCGGTGATGAGAGCGGCCTGGCCGGCGCGGTGCGCGCGGAAGAGTCCGGCAAGCGCGAGCGCCGTAGAGACCTGCGTGCCGTTGATCAGCGCCAGGCCTTCCTTGGCGGCAAGCGTTACCGGCGAGAGCCCCGCCGCCTTCAAGGCAGCGTCGCCTTTCATGCGCTCGCCTGCAAAGAAGGCTTCGCCATGGCCCATCATGACCGCAGCCATATGGGCAAGCGGCGCCAGGTCGCCGGAAGCGCCGACCGAGCCTTTTTCGGGGATGAGCGGGATCACGCCCTTGTCCAGCATCGCTTCGATCAGCCGGACGAGCTCCAGCCGCACGCCGGAGGCGCCGCGGCCGAGCGAGATCAGCTTGAGCGCCATGATCAGGCGCACGATGTTTTCCGTGAGCGGCTGGCCCACGCCGCAGCAATGCGAGAGGATCAGATTGCGCTGCAACGTCGCCACGTCGGCGCTGTCGATCTTGATCGAGGCCAGTTTGCCGAAGCCGGTATTGATGCCGTAGACGGGCGCATTACCCGCCACGATCTCGGCGATCCGCGCTGCGGCCTTGGCAATGCCGGCATCGAAGGCGGGGTCGAGGCGCGCCGGCGCGCCGGTCCAGTAGATCGTTTCGAGGTCACTGAGCGAAACGGAGCCGGGACTGAGAATGACGGTCATCGGAAAATCCTTTCACCCTTGAAGATACGCTCCCGAAGGGGATTGAAACCGATGCGGTAGATCAATTCCGCCGGCTGATCGATGTTCCAGATGGCAAGATCCGCAGACTTGCCGGATTCAATCGTGCCGGTCTCTTCGAGGATGCCGAGCGCACGGGCGGCTTCGCGGGTAACGCCAGCGAGGCATTCCTCCAGCGTCAGGCGGAAAAGCGTCGCGGACATATTCAAGGTGAGGAGCAGCGAGGTCAGCGGCGAAGTCCCGGGATTGCAATCGGTGGCGATGGCGATGCGCGTTGCGTTTTCTCGGAGTGCTTCCACTGGCGGAAGTTGTTTTTCCCGGAGGGTGTAGAAAGCCCCGGGCAGGAGGACGGCGACCGTGCCGGCCTTTGCCATGGCGGCGGCTCCCGCAGCGTCGAGATATTCGAGGTGGTCGGCCGACAGAGCGCCGTAGGAAGCAGCGAGCTTCGCGCCGCCGAGATCCGAAAGCTGTTCGGCGTGAAGCTTCACGGGAAGGCCGAGCGACTTCGCCTTGTCGAAGACCGAAGCGATCTCCGCCGGCGAAAAGGCTATGCCTTCACAGAAGCCGTCGACGGCGTCGGCTAGCCCTTCGGCGTGAGCCGCAACCAGGCCCGGCAGGACGACCTCGGCGATGTAGTCGCCGTTGCGTCCGCGATATTCCGGCGGGGTCGCATGGGCTGCGAGATAAGTGGTGACGATGCGCACCGGGCGCAGGCTTTCCAGCCGGCGGGCGGCGCGCAGCATCTTGAGTTCGGCCTCGACGTTGAGGCCATAGCCCGACTTGACCTCGACGGTGGACACGCCTTCGGCGAGAAGGGCGTCGAGCCGTGGAAGTGCGGCCTCCACGAGTGCGTCCACGGAAAGGGCGTTGGTTGCCGCGACGGTCGAAGCGATGCCGCCTCCGGCACGGGCGATCTCCTCATAGGTCGCGCCTTCAAGGCGGAGCTGGAACTCCCGAGCGCGGTCGCCGCCATGAACGATATGCGTGTGGCAGTCGATCAGCGCCGGAGTGACCCAGCGGCCTTCGCAATCGAAGACCTGGTCGGCGCGCGCAAGCTCCGATGGCAGACCGGCCTCCGGGCCGGCATAGACGATCCGCTCGCCGCGCACGGCGATTACGCCGTTTTCGATGACCCCGAGTGGCCCCAGGTCCTCGCGAAGTGTGGCAAGGCGTGCATTGCGCCAGAGACTGGTTCCGGCAGAATTTGGGTTGTCGTTTCCGTCCATCTATACCGCCCTTTCTTCGCTGTTAATGTATATACATAATGCCGGCGATGACAAGTGGGAATATGGTCCGTGAGATAACGCGGTGGGAGCTGCCGGCCAGAAGCATGGAAAGAAGCGCAGAAAAGCCCCGAAACTTCCGTCCGGGGCTTATCGAGAGAACTGAGGCTGGCCCGCGTCGGCGACTATGCGGAAGCGGGAAGCTGTTTCGCGGCGGGCCCGCGTACCATGTTGCGTCTATTCCGCCGCCGCAGTCGCCAGGCGGCGCCGATGGGATCTTAGCCCCGCATATAGGACGGCGAGCGAAGCCACCGGAAACAGTGCCGCGAAGAAGCCGAGATCGGCGGCAGCCGTATTCTCGAGCACCCGTCCGCCGATCGCCGTGCCGGTCGCGATGCCGAGATAGATCGCCGAGGCGTTGAGCGACAGGGTCAGATGGGCGACCTCCGGCGCGAAGCCGACGATACGGCTCGCCTGGGCCGGCGGGAACGCCCATCCTACGATCCCCCATGGCACCATTATGCCGATCAGCAGCAGGCCGGCGAGATCGCGCGTGAGGAAGTGCAGGCCGAAGGCGATCATCAGCGAGACCGCGAGCGCGGAGATGAGCGAAGCTGTCACCACGCGCGTGGCGCCGAGCCGGTCGGCCAGATAGCCGCTGGAGAGATTGCCGATCACCGCGCCGACCCCGAAGGCGAGCAGCAGCCCCGGCAGCGCCAGCTGCGAAAGCCCGGCTCCGTCGATCGCCAGCGGCGCGAGATAGGAGATGATTATGAAGCCGCCGGTAAGATAGAGAAACGTCACCATGAGCGACGAGGCCACGCCCGGACGGCCGATGGCGCCGAAGCGCTCGGACATTGTCAGCTTCGTTCCGCTGAGGCCCCGCGGCAGGCGCATCCAGAGCACGGCAGCGCAGGTGAGCCCAAGCAGTGCGACCGCCCCGAACGTGCCGCGCCATCCCCAGAAGGCGGCAATCAGCGCGCCGAGGGGCGCGCCGAGCGCCACCGCGAATGTGGTGCCGCCCACCACGATGGAAATCGCCAATGCGCGGTGCTCCGGTCCTGCCAGTGAAACCGCCGTCGCTTGAGCCGTGGCGGCAAAGAGTCCGCTTGCCATTCCCATCACGATCTGGGCGAGCAGCAGCGTGGTGAAGGAGACGCTCATCGCCGCGATGCAGTTGCCGACGACGAAGACGAGCATTGCAGCCACCAGCAATCGACGCCGGTCCGCCGCGCCTGCCAGGGCCGAAAGCAGCGGCGCACCGATGGCGTAGGAAAGCGAGAACAGCGTGATCAGGTGCCCCGCATGGGGAATGGTCGTGTGCGTGTCGGCGGCGATCGACGGCAGAAGGCTGGAAAAGACGAAGCCGACCGTGCTCATCGTGAAAGAGCCAACGGCGAGCCAGATGATGCGCCTGTCCATCGGGAGACTCGCTTGTTCAAAAGATATTGAACTATTGAACTTGGTTGCTCGCCGTGTCAATATGCCGAGACTGCTAATTGTTGATCCAATGACCCTACCGCATCCCACCGCCGATCAGATCACTCTGTCCAATGTCCTCGCGGCCCTCGGCGATCCGACGCGCCTGGCGATCGTGGGCTATCTCGCCCGCCGCGACGGACGGCCGACCATGTGCCTGAACTTCACGGATTTCGGCTCCAAGACCAATATCAGCTATCATCTGGCCAAGCTGCGCGAGGCGGGCATTACGCGTACCGAGGTCTCCGGCACCAGCCGGTTGATCACGCTGCGGCGGGACGATCTCGACATCCGCTTTCCCGGCCTCCTCGATTCCATTATCGCCGCCGCGGTGGACCTGCCCATGGTCAAGAAGATCGAGGATGCAGAGGAAGCTTTGGCACAAGGCGAGGCGCGATAAAGGGTTACCTAACCGCTCGCCGCTTCTTCAGGCAGGGTGATGGCTCTTGGCCGAGTGGCGCTCGACCAGCGCGACGAATTGCCGGCCGGCCACATCAAGCCTGCCGCTGTTGTCGATCACCGTTACATCGGGATCGGCGATGACGTCGGGTGCCTGCCGCGTCAGGCGGCGCAACACGTCTTCCTCGCTCTCGCGGCCGCGCTCCGCCAGCCGCTTCGCCAGCACCGGCGGCTCGGCGGTGATCACCGCGACGGCAATCGTACCGAACGCCTGGCGAATGGCCGGGAGGGCGGCACGGCTGCCGTTTACGATCGCGGTCATGCCTTTGGCGATCTTTTCGGCGATCTCCGCCGGGATGCCGTAGCTCAACCCATGCGCCTGCCACGAAACGGCGAAAGCGCCGCTCCGGCTCATCTCCTCGAATTCGGCGTCGGACACGCTTTCGTGCACCTCGCCGCCTGCATCCGACGGTCGTGTGATCGCCCGCCGGACGAAGAGAATATCGGGCTGCTGCGCGAAATGGCGGGCGGCAAAACCCATGACGCTGTCTTTGCCCGCACCGCTAGGACCAACGACGACGATGAGCGTTCCGGATCCCCGATCGGCGGTCATGCGACACGCCGTCCTTCGCGCCAGACCGAGCGGACGACCGGTATTCCCTCCGGCCGGCGGACGCGCGCGATGTCGGCGCGGAGCCCAACGGCGATCCGGCCGCGATCTTCGAGCCCGACAGTGCGCGCCGGCGTTGCCGTCACCATCGCGATGGCCTGGGGGAGGTCGATCGAGTCGACCTCATCTGCCAGAATGAACGGCGCATGGATGAGGCTGAAAGGTACGTAATCCGAAGAAAGCACGTCGAGAACGCCGCGTTCGGCGAGATCACGCGCGGCGATGTTGCCGGAATGCGATTTGCCGCGCACGATATTGGGCGCCCCCATCAATACGCTGAGACCGGCGCGATGAGAGGCTTCGGCCGCCTCGAAGCTCGTCGGGAACTCAGCGAGCCGGATGCCGTAGCCGATCGACTCGTCCACATGCTCGAGCGTCGCATCATCATGGCTGGCAACCGTAATGCCCCGCTCGGCGCAGGCTTTCGCGAGCGCGATGCGATGAGGGGTCGCATAGCGCGCCGATAGCGCTTGCTGGCGGTCGATGAACGCGGCAAAGGCTTCGTCGGTAAGGCCGCGTTTGACTTTGTAGTAGATTATGTACTGATCCATGGTCTGGAACTGGCGCTGCCCGGGAGCGTGGTCCATCAGAGAGACGAGACGAACCTGCGGATCGTTCCGGAAGTCCTCATAGTGTTCCAGCACGTCGACGGTCGACACTTCGCAGCGCAGATGGATCAGGTGATCGGCCCGCAAACGGCCCTCCTGCTTGGCCTGGGCGAGCGCATCGGCCATGCTGCGCATCTCGCCCTTCGGAAAGCCGCTGTCCTCGTCCGAGCCCAGGCGCAGACAATCGAAGACAGTGGTGATGCCGGAGGTGACGACCTGGGCGTCATGAGCCTGGATCGCCGCGATCTTCAGCCAGCGAACCCCGGGGCGCGGAGAATAGTGCGCCTCGAGATGGTCGGTGTGCAGTTCGACCAGCCCCGGCAGCAGGTAGTCACCCTCGAAATCCTCGCCCGTGGCGCTCGCCCCTTCGGAGATGTCGGCGATCCTGCCGTCGCGGATCAGCACCGAACCGTCGAGGACCCGGTCCTCCAGAACGATGCGGGCGTTGGTCAAAACCTGTTCTTTGGGCATGTCATGCAATCTTTCGTTCGGATGCGCCGCCAAGCGGCAGCAGGGAATGGACGGTGAAAGGAGCGCCGCGGCGCTCTTCGGCGAAAAGGGCAATCGTCGAGACGGCAAGCGGCTTGCCGATGAATTCGGCGAAGACCGTTTCGAGCGCCTTTCTCATGGGCCGCTGCATGTCTTCCGGCACCGGCCCGGTCAGCGTCAGATGGAACTGGAACTCCTCGAAGACGTATGGGTAGCCCCATGCCGCCAGGTACTCGCGCTGACGCTGCGTAAGCCTGTCCGGATTGCGGCGGGCGAGATCGGATTGCGAAAGCGGCGCCCGGAATGGCTCGAAACGGCGAACCGCCTGCTCCGCAAGACGCTGCAGAGGCGGGCAAGGATCGGCCGAGACGAGCGCGAAGAAGGGGCCGATCTGATGCAAGGCGATCTCCGGCACTTCAAAAGGCTCAATCTCCGCGGCGAACTCGTCGAAAGCCGCGATCAAGTCGGCTTCACCACGGCCGGAGGTAAGCTCGAACGGTGCTTTCAGGGTCCCGTGGAAGCCGTAACGGCGGGGCTCGGTCGTCAATGCCATCTGCTCTTCACGTCCTACTGCCGGATTTTCCGGGCAGTCCAGGGCGCCGCCGGTGAACGCGTCGCGTCCCAGCCAACGGGAAGCGGTCTGCGACAGCCGTTCATCGGACGGCGGCGCGAAGTAGATTGCATAGCGCACGAATTCACACTTTCTTCATCAGTCGCTTCGACGCAGTTGCCCCGAGTCGACGGTTTCCGGGATGAAATGCGCAGCTAGCCGATTTGCATGACAACATCATGATGACATCGGCCCAGAACGCAAATCGGTTGGGAGCGGGATGGATTTATTTGCAGCTTCGCCTGCTCCCGCGCCAGTGATCGGAATCAGTCATCATTATCCGAATCGGCCGGTCCGTTTCTAGACCACGATGATTTTAGGTCGGAACAACCTGAAATCATGAGCGGGCGGAAAACCGCACACACTTTTCCTCATCATCCCCGGTTCCTCATTCCTGTGCTTGTCACAGGAATCCAGCCAGACCAAGTCCTTGGGCTGGAAAGGCTCTTCCGCGCCGCAGACGCGGCGCTGCTGGATCCCTGTGACGAGCACAGGGATGAGGATGGAGAGGGTGTGAGGCGGCGCGGCAGGTCCCGGGTCACGCCCGTGTACAGCGTTTCGCTTCGCTTCGATAATGTAGGCGTAACCTTTCATTGCGTGACAGGTCGACCATTCCCTAGCATATTCGCAATCGAAAGTTGCAGTAGCCGCACATCCCCGGTTCCTCATTCCTGTGCTTGTCACAGGAATCCAGCCAGACCAAGTCCTTGGGCTGAAAGAACTCTTCCGCGCCGCAGACGCGGCGCTGCTGGATCCTGTGACGAGCACAGGGGATGAGGTAAAGGAGAGATTGCAGTCCTCCGAAAAGTTCCTACAGCGCCGCGCGTCTTATGAGACGATCTGCTGCATGTTTTTGTCCATTGATCGGCTACGATCAATGGAGACATGCAGTGGCGCACGGTCGGTACTCAAGGAATTCAAGCGCATCATGCCGACAAGACCGGCCAGAGCTTCAACGCCATTATCCATCTCGCAGCAGCCGTCATAAACTCGAAATGAATCTCAACGCGCGCTAGCGTGTACGGCCCATGAGACGCGATCGGCAAAGATTGGAGATGCTGTCGAAAACGAAGACGACCATCAAGATCAGCAGCACCATATAGGCGACATTTTCCCAATCCGAATTTGTGCGCATCGCCTCCCACAGCTTCAGGCCGATCCCGCCGGCGCCGACGGCGCCGATAATGGTGGCCGAACGCGTGTTCGACTCCCAGAAGTAGAGAGCCTGGCTGGCAAAGATCGGCAGGACCTGCGGCAGCACGCCGAAGCGCTGCACGGCGACCGGCGCGGCGCCGACCGATTTGACGCCCTCACGCTGCTTGTCGTCGATGTTCTCGAGGGCTTCGGAGTAGAGCTTGCCGAGCGTGCCCGTGTCGGTGAAGAAGATCGCCGAGATGCCCGCGAGCGGTCCAGGCCCGAAGGCGCGCGTGAAGAACAGCGCCCAGATGAACATGTCGACCGACCGCAGGAAGTCGAAGAAGCGCTTCACGAACTGATTGGTGAGTCGGCTCGGCGTGATGTTGCGCGCCGCGAGGAAGCAAAGCGGGAAGGCGATGAAGGAGGCGAAGAGCGTTCCGACGAAAGCCATGACGATCGTCTGCAGGAGCTTGGTCCAAACATCCAGATGCTGCCATTCCGCGTTGTAGAGGATGTTGTTCCAGGCAAGCGAGAGGTTTGAGCGCGCCGGATCGATCCGTTCTCCGGAGACGATCAAGGAGGCAACGTCGCTGTAGGACTTCCCGAAAAAGGGCGAGTTGGTGTCGAAGAGGAAATTCACCCAGCCGAAGAAGCGATTGCGGATGGAGACCTCGTCGCCCTCCACCTGGGCCCAGCCGGTGGCGCCGAAGGACAGCGTCACCTTCTCGCCCGGACGTTTCTGGACGGCCCAGGAGGGAAGGGCGCCTTCAGGCGTGACAGTGTCGGCGCCGTCGACCTTCAGTCGGAGCGTTTCGCCGGAATGCGTGACCGAGACGAGCTTTTCGGCAACTTCGATGCGGGTCGAGCGGTCGTAATTCACCACCGCGTGCGTGACGACCTCCTCTGTGCGGGTCGTGACGACCTCTTCCTGTGGCGCTGACTTCGTATCGCCGCCGCGCGCCGCGTTCGGCGTCATAAAGCTGAAAGAGGAGGCGCTCTTCGGCTTCGGGGCCTGCTTCGGGGCCGTCGACGTATCAACGGTGCGCGTGACCGTCTCTTTTTCGAGCGTGACCCATTCCGGGCTCGGATTGTCTCCAAGCGGCGAATTGCGTCCGTATGAGATGCTCATCGCTCCATCGGGTGCGATGGCGATCTCCGGCCGGACTTCGTAGGAAACCCAGTCGGCGAGGTAGATGCCGGCAATTCCCCAATTGGCGTTGGCGAGCACGTGCCCGATCGAGAAGAACCACCAGCTGAAGATCATGTAGAGAACGACGCCTGCCGTTATCAATGCCTTGCTGCGCCGCTTGGCGGCCGACGACTGCAGAAGATGCGGGTGGCGCGCGGCGATAGCTTCCATTTCGCGCGCGTCGAGGTTGGTCGAGGCAATCATGAGGCGGTCCTATTGCGCAAGCTGAAAGGCCTGGTCGCCGACGAGGCGGCGGCGAAGCCAAGCGGAGAACTGATCGACTGCGAAGATCGTGGCGAAGAGCAGGAGGACGATCGCGAGCGTCTTTGCTTCATGGCCCTGGCCGATCGACAGGCGCAGGAGTTCGCCGATGCCGCCCCCGCCGACGGCGCCGATGATCGTCGAGGCGCGCACGTTGATTTCGAGCCGGAGCAGAAAATAGCTGGTGAAGTTGGGCAGCACCTGGGGGACCATGCCGAACCAGACCCGCTCGATCCAGTTGGCGCCGACGGCACGCAGACCTTCCTCCGGTTTCATGTCGGCATTCTCGACCACTTCGAAGAACAGCTTGCCGAGCGCGCCGATCGTGTGGATCGAGACCGCAGCGATGGCGGGAATAGGCCCAAGCGAAAGGATTGCCAGGAAAAAGCCGGCGATGACGACTTCAGGGAAGGCGCGCAGGATTTCCATCAGCCGGCGCACGATGCCCCTGATCCAGGGATTGGGCATCAGATTTCGCGCGGCGAGGAAGCACAGGATGAAGCCGAAGAACACGCCGATAACCGTCGAAAAGATGGCGATGTTCACGGTCTCCAGCATCTTGTGCACATACTCCGGAATGTAGATGCTCTCGGTCAGGTAGAGCCGGCCCTCCGGGTAATTGTATTTGAAGCTGCCGTCGTCATAGGGTGAAGGCAGATCGAAGAGGGCGCGAACGATCTCTATCGGATCGCGCGGCATGAGATGGCCGACGAAATCGAAGAAGTGCGGCAGCCGGTCGAAGAACTTGCCCGCGTTCGACTCGTTCGCGAACCAGAGCGAACTGACAAGCGTCAACGCGAGAAATGCGAGACCGAGCCAGGTATAGAGACGCCGGCGATTGTTGAGCTCCTGCCAGTGACGCTCGATAAGCGCGCCGTTCTCGCTGAGGTGTCGTGTTGACACGGAAGTGGCCATTGGGTTTCCGGCCAGGGGCCGGCCTCTAGAGCGCTTCCGGGAAGAGGAAGTGCGTCGTTTCAAAAAGTAGGATCGCTTGATCGAGACGATCCGGGAGCGGGCGGCTGCAGCTGCCCCGATAGTCGAACGCCGGCCGCAGCTTGGCGGCCGGCGCAGGATGATGCGTTCGGCAATCAGCCGCCGATCGTCGCCTTGCGGGCGTCGATGATCGGCTTGTAGAAGTCGCTGTTGACCTCGACGAAACCGGTGAAGTCGCCGCCCTGGATGGCGGAGAAGCAGGCGGCGTCGGTCTTCGGCAGATCCATCATGAATTGCTTGAACTTGGCCTTCATGTCGTCGTTCAATGCGGAACGCACGACGATCGGGCCGTTCGGGATCAGCGGCGACTTCCACAGTTCGACGAGGTCGTTCATGTCGACGATACCCTTGTCGACCATCTTGCGCAGGTTGCCCGAGGTGTAGCCGTCCTTGAACTCGCCGACGCCCGAGCCGAAGGTCGTACCGGCATCGAAGGTACCCTTAACGACTTCAAGCACGAGGTTCTCGTGGCCGCCGCCGAAGCCGGTTTCACCGAAATATTCTTTGATCGGCGCGCCGATTGCTTCCGGCAGCGTGACGAGGGGAACGAGATAACCGGAGGTCGAGTCCGGATCGGCGAAGCCGAGCTTCTTGCCCTTCAGGTCTTCGAGCTTTGTAATGCCGGAGTCCTTGCGGGCGACCATGATCGAATGATAGCCCGTGGAGCCGTCGGTCTGGACGGTCGTCAGGATCGGCTCGACGGCGTCAGCCTTGGCGAGATAGATCTTGGCATAGCCGGAGGCGCCGAGTTCGGCGTAATCGAGCGTGCCGCCGAGGAGGCCCTGGATCACGCCGTCATAGTCCGCCGCCGGAAAGAGGGAGACCTTCTCGACGCCGATGGCTGCCGGGAGCTGATCGACGAGGCACTGGTAGTTGCGCAGGCGGTCGGCTTCGTTTTCGCCGCCGATGATGCCGACGCGGAATTCCTTCAGGTCTTCGGCCTGTGCGTGGCCGACGAGGGCGAAAAGCGCGACCGCGCTCAGAAGAGCTTTTTTAAGCATTGGGTTCGTTCTCCCGTTTCCCGGACGCGCCGGGTCTTTCTCGGTTTCGAAAAGGCGCCCTTGAGGTGGGCATTCGATCGCGGCGGACCTTAAGGGCCGGCCAGTGCCAGCGGCTTCAAGCCGGCCGATGCTGTTTCCTGCGGTGCTTCCGCGGGGATGTTGATGCTGGTCGAGGTCATCGACTCCTCGATCGCCGTTTCCGCGCCGTAGATCGCCGCGACCGCGGCGGCGGTCAGATCCTTCGGTTGTCCGTCGAAGACGACCTGACCATGCGCCATGCCGATAATCCGCTCGCAATAGTTCCGCGCGGTATCGAGCGTATGCAGGTTGGTAATCACGGTGATGCCGTCGCGCTCGTTGATGTCGCGCAGCGCGTCCATCACGATCTTGGCGTTGAGCGGGTCGAGCGACGCGATCGGCTCATCGGCGAGCAGCATCTTCGGCTGCTGCATCAGCGCACGGGCGATTGCGACGCGCTGCTGCTGTCCACCCGAGAGCGTTCCGGCCGGCTGAAGGGCGGTCTGTTCGATCCCCAGCCGCTCCAGTGCACCGATCGCCATGATGCGCTCTTCGCGGCTGAACATGTTGAGGACGCTCAGTACGGTGGATCGATGGTTGAGCCGCCCAAGGAGAACATTGGTCAACACGTCGAGGCGAGGGACCAGATTGAACTGCTGGAAGATCATGGCGCAGTCGCGCTGCCACTCGCGCAGGGCCGCGCCCCTGATCGAGGAGACCTGTACGCCGGCGAATTCGATCGAGCCGGAGGAGGGGTCCACCAGACGGTTTATCATGCGCAGGAGTGTCGACTTGCCGGCGCCGGAGCGGCCGATAATGCCAACCATCTGACCCTGCGGAATGTCGAAGGTAACCGAGCTGACGGCTGTCTTCTTGCCGAACTGGCGGGTTACGTTCTTCAACTGAAACATTGGCAGCTTCCTCTTTCGGGGAGACCGATCATCGGTATGACCCTGCCATATCTGCGCTTCATGAAGGCGCGGTGTCAGTTTCGTGTAGGTTCTGTAACAGTGCACGGGTGCGGTTCATGAACCTCGAACGCACCGGCCGAAGTCATCGTGGCGGGTGACATCCGTCACCCCGGCAGCCTGCAGCGCAGGTCGGCTTCAGCCGCGGATCGAACGGCAGCGGAAGTGCGGAATGGTCGGCGCCGAAGCCGTAGCTTTCCGACGTGCAGCAAAGGACCTCGTTCGAACTCCGAGCTGGGCACGTCATAGACGAAGCCTCGGGAAACAGCCTGATGCGAGGAGAGGGCCAATCATTGCGTCGAGATCACGCGGCGACAAAGTGCCCCGGCGAAACCTCGTGGTACCGGATTGGTACAGTCTTGTAATCGACCGGACGGATCGGGCTTTTTATCTCCTCATTGCTGATAAGGCCCTTTCCCCGGCGGCGATCCGGGTCGGGGACCGGCACAGCGGAAATCAGTTTCTTCGTATAAGCGTGCTGCGGATTGCCGAAGACCGCAGCGCGAGGGCCCACCTCAACGATTTCACCAAGATACATGACTGCAACGCGATGGCTGACGCGCTCGACGACGGCCATATCGTGGGAAATGAAGAGGAAAGCAAGATTGAGGCTCTGTTGCAAATCCAGCAGCAGATTGATCACCTGCGCCTTGATCGAAACGTCGAGAGCCGAGACGCTCTCGTCGGCGACGATCACCTTCGGATCGAGCGCCAGCGCCCGGGCGATACAGATGCGCTGACGCTGGCCTCCGGAAAACTCATGCGGGTAGCGCGAAGCCATGTCGGCTGTCAGTCCGACCTTGACCAGGAGATCGGCCACCAGATCACGTGCCTGTTTGGCGGTTCCCATCTCGTGTTCGAGATAGGGTTCGGCGATTGCAGCACCTATCCGCATGCGTGGGTTGAGGCTCGCGAAGGGATCCTGGAAGATCATCTGGACGGTCTTGCGCATCTCGCGCATTCCGCTTGCATCAAGCGTCAAGATCTCGGTTCCATCCACCAGAACGGAGCCGGCCTGCGGCTCGATCAGGCGCATAATCGCACGACCGGTCGTCGACTTGCCGCAGCCGGATTCACCGACCAGAGATAGAGTTTCGCCGGCATGGAGGTCGAAGGAAACGTTTTCGACCGCATGGACGCGGCCACTCAAGCGGCTGAACAGGCCGGAATGGATGTCGAAATGCTTAGTGAGGTTCCTGACTTCGAGCACCGGGCGTTTCCCGAGTGCAACTGTATCTGCCGTCTCGACCGGAATATCGGAGAGCCCGGTCGCCGTATCGACGACAGGAAAGCGCATGGGCCGATCCCTGCCGCCCATCGAGCCAAGGACAGGAACGGCGGACAGAAGCGCACGCGTATACGGGTGTCTGGCGCGGAAGAAGATATCGCTCGTTGGGCCTGATTCCACCTGCTCGCCGCGATACATTACCACCGTCCGGTCGGCAATTTCGGCAACGACGCCCATATCGTGCGTGATGAAGAGCACGGAGGTTCCCTCTTCCTCCTGCAGCGTTTTGATGAGATCGAGAATCTGTCCCTGGATGGTGACGTCAAGTGCTGTCGTCGGCTCGTCGGCAATCAGCAGCTTTGGTCGTGAGGCAAGTGCCATGGCAATCATTACGCGCTGGCGCATACCACCCGAAAACCGGTGCGGATATTCATCGAAACGGGAGGCGGCGGATGGAATGCGCACCTTTTCCAACAACCGGATGGTCTCGGCCCTGGCGTCCCGCTTGCTCATCTGCGAGTGGCAGAGAAGCGCTTCGGAGATCTGGTCGCCGATGGTGAAGAGCGGATTGAGGCTTGTCATAGGCTCCTGAAAGATCATCGCAACATCGTTTCCGCGCACCTGCCGCATCGTGGTCTCAGGCAGTTGCAGAATATCGCGGCCGTCGAGCACGACCCTTCCCGCGATACGGCTGGTATCGGCCGGGAGCAGTCGCATGATCGACAGCGAGGTGACGCTCTTGCCGGAGCCGGATTCTCCGACGATCGCCACGGTCTCGCCAGGGGCCACCGTGAACGACATATCCCGCACAACGGACCTCCACTCCCCGTCGACGATGAACGACGTCGTCAGGTTCTCCACGGACAAAATCGGCGGCACGGGTTCTGTTTGTAGGACGGGGAGGGTTGCCATGTCGGGATCCTTCTTCGGTTTCAGCCGTCGGGTTCAATCCGGCCAGCGCAGTGCGCCATGGAAACGGTGCTTGCTGCGGTTTTCCAGCGGTGTGGCGATGATGTCGTTCGAGGCGCTGGCCTTGTCGAGTTCCTCGGCCAGGCGGTTGGCAACGATGGTCTCCTGACCCGGATGCAGGTTGCAGGGATCGAGGTAGAAGTAGTGATGCTCGACCTCGTGGTCGCGCACGATGACAGGCGGCGTACCGCGCGCCAGCGCAGCGGCAAGATCCCACGCCGTGATATGGGCTTCGCGCGCGCTCACGATCACCCGCAGCCTGTCGAGTGGATTGCCGGTCGGATCGGGCTCGATCAGCGCTGTGACGCCTGGTCGGTTCTCCAGCGTGTCGCGCCAGAGATGGAGATAGCTGGTCTCGCGGGCGCGGATACCGTCATGATCGCGCTTTTCCCAGGCTTCCAGGGCCGCCATGAGGCCGAAGACGCTCTCCTTGCCGACTTTCATGCCCCGCCCAATCCCCATATTCTGAAGGAAGGCGTTGCGCACGAGGTCCTTCCTACCAGCCACGATGCCGGAAGTCGGGCCGCCCAGAAATTTGTGACCGGAATAAAGCACGATGTCCGCTCCCTGCTCGAGAAAGCTACGCAGATCGTATTCCGATGCCGCATCAACGATGACGGGCACTGATTTCGCGTGGGCGATTTCCACGAATTCCGTCAGCTTCAAAAGGCCGTAGTCCACGACGTGATGCGAGACGACGTAAAGGGCCGCAGCCGTCTTTTCCGTGATCGCGTTCTCCATGTGGTACCGATGGGTCGAGGTCGCTTGCCCGATCATCACGGTCTTGGCGCCCGCCAGACGAATGGACTGATCGACCGGCGCGCCGTAACTGACGATATGGCCCATCTGCACAAGGACCTCATTTTTTTCTGTGCTGACGCTGGGCAGTTTCTCGATGGCGAGCAGGTCGCTGCCGGTGATGGTTCCGGCAATGGCAAGGGTGATGCCTGCCGCGCACGATGCCGTCACGAAACCGGCTTCGCCGCCGGTCAGCCGCGCGATCACGGCACTTGCTTTTCGCTGCAGGTCATTCATCTCGACGAATTGCGGCAGGATGGATGTCATAGCGGCAATCGCTTCCGGAACCACGATCGATGCCCCCAGGCTTGTCATCGTGCCTGAAACATTGATGACCGGACGCAGTCCGAGGGATGTGCGAATGTCTTCACTGGGCATTGTGCTCTCCGAAATTATTGCGGCCGAAAACGGAGGGGATTGCCTTCCAATCATCGACAGCTATGCCATTACAATGTAATAACAGTCCAAAATCATCATGTGAGTTCGTGTCTTGAACGCCAAAATCCACCCCATTTCCGTGATCGATGAGGACAGCGTGAAAAGCGGAAAACGCTCTCGGGTCAGCGGCATAGACCGGGCCCTGCAGGTTCTTGATCACCTCTACGAGACCGGCGCGCCCTGTAGTGCCTATGCTATTGCCAAGGCAATTGGCGCGCCGCTTTCCACGGTCTACGTGATTGTCGATGATCTGGTAGAAAAGAACCTTTTGACGCGCGGTGCCGATGGCTTGATCTGGCTTGGAGCGCGGCTTTACCACTTCGGTCTTGCCTATGCCCGCTCGCTGGATTTCATGAGTGTCGCCACCCATGAAATGCACGATCTCTGTCGCCAGGTCGGTGAAACCGTCCAGCTTTGTGGCCGTGACGGCGACCATATGCTGGTGCTTGCGATGGCGGAAGGTCCAAGCCATTTCCAGGTCGCCTCGCGCGTTGGAACCCGTGTGCCGCTGAACTGGACCGCGTCCGGCCGGCTTCTGGTGGGTCATCTGCCGGACGATGAGCGGCTCGAGCTCTTCAGGCGATGCGCCCGCTCCTCGCCGACCGGACGCGCCGATGTCGATCCGGCCAAGCTGTCTGCCGCGGCCGTGGACGCGATGAAGGCGCGACTTTCCATTCAGGCGGGCGAATCCGACTATGCCGTTGCCTGCATCGCGTCGCCGATCTGCGACCGCGATGGCCGGTGCGTCGCGACCATCTCGATCGTTCTGCCGGAGCAGAAGGCCTTTTCCGACGAAACGCATTACACTTCGCATGCGCGCGCTTCCGCGGACAGGATCGAAAAACTGATGGGCTGGCGCGGTCACTGACATGCTTTTTCTTAACCGTGCAGGGCGACGATCGCTTCGATCTCGACGGTGATATTGCCGGGCAACGACCCGAAGCCGACCGCGGACCGGGCATGCTGCCCGGCATCGCCGAAGACCTCGACGAAAAGGTCCGAGCACCCATTGATGACGCCGGGATGATCCTCGAAGTCTGGTGTCGCATTGACCATGCCGAGCAGCTTGACGACGCGCCGTACCCGGGAAAGGTCTCCCAGTGCCTCCTGCAGGACGGCCAGCAGGTTGATGCCTGTCAGTCGCGCGTGGCTATAGGCATCGGCGACATCGACGCCGCCCGGTCCCACCTTGCCGGTATGCATGAAACCATCGGCCTCACGCGGACCCTGGCCGGAAAGATAGATCAGATTGCCTTCGCGCACATGCGTCACGAAATTGGCTATCGGCGGCGGGGGGGGCGGCAACACGATGCCGAGCGACGTCAGCCGGTCGGCAGGCGAACCCGTCCTGTCGGCGGCGGTTGCCGTGGAACTGTTCACGCGAACTCCTGTGTCCTGTAAAATGAGAGTGGCCCCGGCTTAGCGGTATGAATAGCCGTGGCTGTGACGCACGAGTTTTCGCGCGCGCGGGATATAGCGGCTGGCTGACACAGCTTCCGCGCCGATGATGGCATAGCGCGGTTCGAAAATGCGGGTGAGCACCGAGACGTCACCATTCGAATCGGTCGCCTCGATATCGGCATCGACCAGATCGAAAACGGTGAAATCGGCCCGCTCGCCAACGGTGAGGCGGTTTTCCATCGGCAGCTTGATAACGGACGCCGGCGCCTGAGTAACTGCCTCCACCACCTTGTCGAACGGCATGCCGACCACCAGCAGTTTTGACATGGTCGTCGCCAGATCCCAGACCGGGAAGTTCATCGAGTGGTCGTGCAGGTCGGTCGAGATAGAGAATGGCAGAAGACCCCGCTTGATTGCCGCCTCGGCAACCTTGAACGAGAAGGACGCCCCGCCATGGCCGATATCCAGCCGGATACCATCGCCGGCACATCGCTCGGCAAGATCGAACAGATCCTCGTCTTCCATGATGCTCGAGCCGGCCTTGCCGTTGAAGCAATGGGTGACGATGTCGCCTGGGCCGAGGATTTCCAGCACTTCGTCATAGAGCGCCGGAGGTTCACCGACATGCACCATCATCGGTATCTTGAGGATCTTGGCGATTTTCTTTCCGAGCTTCACCGGCGTCACGCCCCAGGATCCGGTGATGACGTGGCTCGCTCGGACCTTGATGCCGACAATATGCTCGCTGTTTTCGGCGTAGACCTCAAGAATGCGGTCGAGATTGATGTCCTGAATGCTTCTGAGTTCCGGCACGCGGTTGCAGGCGACAAGACCGATGGAGCCGAGATTGATGAAAGCCTTGATACGCTCGCGCGACGGCTCGATGATATATTCGCGAAAACCATGGAAATTGGCTTCGCCGGCAGAGCCGGCATCCACCAGGGTCGTGACGCCACGCTCCGCGCCGCATTCGGACGGGCGCAGGGAAATATCCGTGCCGCCGTGCCAGATGTGCACGTGCAGATCGATCCAGCCGGGCGAGATCCACGCGCCGTTGCCATCGATGCGCTGCACCTCAGTGGATACGGCAAGCGACGGGCCGACTTCGGCGATGCGGCCGTCAGCATTGATCAGGATATCGATCGGGCCGTTTGGTGTGCTGGCGCCGAAGGCAATGGGTTTGACATTGGCGAGGAGCACAGGCCCCTTCGCCTCATATCGGTAAGACATGTTTCATAAGTCCTTTCGAAGCCTTGGATCGAGAAGATCGCGCAATCCGTCGCCAACCATCTGCAGCGACAGCACGGAGAGAATGATGGCGAAGCCAGGAAACAGCGTCATCCAGTCGGCTTGGCCGATATATTGCCGGCCGGCGGAGATCATCGTGCCCCAGGTCGGGATTTCCGGGCTGACGCCAAGCCCGAGAAACGAAAGTCCCGCTTCGGCCAGCATGGCGCTCGCAAAGAGAAATGTCGCCTGCACGAGGATCGGCGACAGCAGGTTGCGCAGCACATGCCGCGTCATGATGTGGCGCGTCGAAATGCCAAGCGCCCGGGCGGCCTCGATATAGGGAAGCTCGCGGATCACCAGGGTCGACGCACGGACGATACGCGCCAGGCGCGGCGCGTAGACGATGCTGAGCGCGATGATGACGGTGGTCAGCGATGGCCCCAGTGCGGCCACAAGCGCGATGGCGAGAAGAATGTCCGGAAAGGCCATCATCGCGTCAATCAGACGGGCGATCGGCGCATCGAATTGCTTGAAGAATCCGGCGATCAGCCCGAGCGTCACACCGATGATCGCGGACAATGTCACGACGGCGGCGCCGACCAGCAATGACAGCCGCGCCGAATAGATGGTCCGCGAAAACACGTCGCGGCCGAACTCATCGGTACCGAAGATGAACGTGCCGCCCGGCGGTTTCAACCGGTTGACGATGGACAGTTTTGACGGCGAATAAGGCGCGATCAGCGGGGCAAAGATGGCAAGCAGCACGAAGATCGTCAGAACGATCAGTCCGAAGGCCACGGTCTTGCGCTTCAGCAGGCGCCGGATGAATTTGTTGCGCTCGCTGAGCGCCGGTTTCGAGACGATTGCTGTCATCAGTAACGCACCCTCGGATCGACCAGCAGGTAGAGCATGTCGATGGCAAAATTGATCAGGACATAGAGTGCGGCAATGACCAGCAACGCCCCCTGGATGACCGGATAATCGCGCCGGAGCACGGCGGATACCACCAGGTTGCCGACGCCGGGCAGACCGAACACGGTCTCGGTCACGACGGCGCCTGAGACGAGAACCGCCGCAGTCAGGCCGATCACCGTGAGGATCGGAACCAGCGCGTTCTTCAACGCATGCTTGAGGATGACACGCCGCTCGATCAGACCCTTGGCGCGGGCAGTCCGGATATAGTCATCTCCGAGCACATCGAGCATCGAGGCGCGGGTGAAGCGCAGGACCAGCGCCGAGGAGACGATGCCGAGCGCAAACGCCGGCAGCGTCAGATGATGCATCCGCTCAGCAAACGTCGATCCCGGTCCGCCGTAGCCCGACACGGGGAACAGATCGAGACGGACGGCAAAGACCTGCATCATGATCAGGCCAAGCCAGAAGCTCGGAATGCTGGCAGCCAGCATCGCCAGCGCTGTTGCTGCCTGGTCGAAGAGCGAACCACGCCGATAGGCCGCATAGATCCCGATCGGCAAGGCGATGGCGCTGGCGATGAGCAGCGAGAACACCGTAAGGAAAAAGGTCGGTTCGGCCCGCTCGAGCAGGGCCGATGCGACCGGCATGTTGAGGAAGATCGATTGGCCGAGATCGCCCTTCAGCAGCTGACCCATATAATAGATGTATTGAACGCCCAGCGAACGGTCGAGGCCCAGCCGTATGCGCAGCTCCGCAATATCCTGGGCGCTGGCGTCCGGCCCGAGCATGACCGCTGCCGGATCGCCGGGCGTCACCCGTACGATCACGAAGACGATCGTGACGACAAGGAACATCACGACGATCATGCCGAAGAGGCGCTGGAGAATATACCGTATCATGAAAGCCTGATCCTCATGCTCCGGAGAGCGCGCAGGTCTGTAAAGGACACCGGCTCGAGCGAGCCGATGTCTCCGACTGAGGAATGATCATTTCGTAATCGACGCGTTCCAGAAAAATGGCCAAGGGGCCGGATCGACGCCTTCCAGTTTTGTCGACTTGGCAGCCACCGCGTTGAAATTACCGATCTTCATGAAGGCCGCGTCGTCATAGATCGCTTTTTGGACATCGGCGAAGAGCGCGACACGCCTGTTTGGATCGACCTCGGAAGTGAATGCATCCACGGCTGCCTTGCGGGCAGGGGTGTTCCACCAGCCCGGCGAACTGGTCGAAAGCGAGCCGATCAGAGCCGGCTCCGGCAGGAACGGGCTGTGGGTAATATAGACGTCCCAAAGCTTGGGATCGGCCCGGCGCTGCGTCAGCGTTGCCCAGTCGACCACCTGCATATCGACGGTAAAGCCGGCAAGCTTGAGATATTCCGCCGCGACCTGGGCCATCTTGTAATGAAATTCATATTGGCGGCTGGTGAGAATCCGCAGTGGCTCGCCATTGTAACCGGCGGACTTCAGCGCTGCCGCCGCGCCTTCCGGGTCCGCCACATTGTAGGCTCCGTCAGTGCCCGCTTCGGTATGCCAGGAATAGGCCTCCGGGTAGATCGCGCCATCGAGGGAAAAGAAGTCCGGGCTGCCGAAGGCCGCAGCCATCATGTCTTCCATGCTGAGCGCCTGGCGGATGGCCTTGCGCACGGCGACGTCCTTGTTCAGCCCCTCGGCCGTATTGAAGACAAAGACCGGATAGCCGAACGGCTTGAGCATAATCGGCTGCGTCGAGGCCGAAGCCTTGACCTTGTCGAAAGATTCGACCGGGATGGAATCCACATAGTCATACTGGCCGGATACTGCCGCTTCGACGCGCGTGTTGGGATCAGGAACGGGGACAAAGCGGATTTCGTCGAGATACTGGTGTCGAGCGCCGCCGTAGCCATCGCTCTCGCCGGCCCGGGACTTGTAGCCCTCGAAACGGGTCAGCTGGATATATTGGTCGGCCTTGCGCTCCTTGAGCATGTAGGGACCTGTACCGATGAAGTCCTTCATCACGTCATCCTGCTTTTCCGACGGGATGATGATGGCTGCCGAATTGTTGAAGGCGAGCAGGGACGCCAGCGGCGCGTAGGGCTGCGTCAGGGTGATCTTCACCGTTGCCGGATCGGCAGCTTCGATGGAAGCAATGAAGCCTGCTGCCTGCTTGCCGCGCGAGGCAATCTTTTCCCAGCGGGCAAGAGAGGCGACAACATCCTCGGATGTCATGTCTGTATCATCGTGGAATTTGATGCCGGTACGCAGCTTGATTGTGTAGGTTTTACCGTCGGCGCTGATGTCCGGCAGGCTATCGGCCAGAAGCGGCGTGACGTTCCAGTTCTTGTCGAATGTGTAGAGGGTCTCGAAAATATGCTGCGTGACGATACCGACGAGATCGGCCGTCGATGACATCGGATCAAGCGTCGGCGGCTCACCGATCGTGGCGACATTGACAATGCCGCCCTTTTCCTGAGCGAAAAGGCCGGAAGGAAGGATTGTCAGTGCAGTTCCCAGCA
This sequence comes from Sinorhizobium meliloti, assembly GCF_035610345.1. The sequence goes on from NZ_CP141213.1 coordinate 1,162,293, forward strand.
GAAGTGCAGTCACTTTTCTCACGTTGAAGTTCCCCTTGTTCCACTATTATGTTATATGTGTTCTTATAAAAGAATATTGGATAAGCGGTGGCTGTCAATCGAAAATTGAACTGCCACACGTTTCCGTTGTCCGATCAGCGGCTGATCGCCCCCGGGGCTTCGTCCATGGCGCCGCCTAAGAGCTCGGATTTAACGGAGTTCAACATGGTGCGCGCAGACGCAGATCTTTTGTGGCCGTTGCACAGTAGGCGCGGCGAACCTTCCTCGCTGCGCGCCTTTCCGGGGTGATTTCGTTGAGAGCTTGAACACCGAAAGGATCGGCACTTCGCAAACGATGCGAACGTGGCAGCCTGATCGATGTCAGGAACGGCTCCTCAATCGCAAGACGGCAGCTCGAAGACGATAAATGGAGTTGTGGCCTGTGGTTTTGGAATTTGTCGCGATTGCGGTCCGGCTCGCAAAATTGCTTCAGCTCGGCAGGCGACGCGGGTCGAACTGTCGGGGATCGAGCTCCTCGGCCCGGAAGGCTGCGGGCGGTGCGGTGTCGCTCAGAAGGGCAGCCGCCAGAGCGCCCAGCGCAGGCGAGGTGAGAATTCCATAGCCTCCCTGGGCGGCCAGCCAGAAGAAATCCGGGCAGCCTGGCGCAAAACCGATGACCGGCAGCCGGTCAGGGGAAAAGCTGCGCAGACCCGCCCAGCTCTTGACAATTCTTCTTACCGGGACCGTCGTCGCCTCTTCGACGTAGTGTGCGGCCCAGGCAACGTCGATCTCCTCCGGCTGTACGTCCGATGCTTCGCACGGCGTCGCGTCGGCGGGCGAGGCGAGCAGCCTCCCGCCCTCGGGCTTCATGTAAAAGTCTTCATCTATCTCGTTGATTTCAGGAAGCTTTGCTGCATCGATACCTGCCGGAAGGTCAACGGTGATGGCGGTGCGCCGATGCGGGACGATGCCGCTCGGCCTTACGCCGAAGACCGCGGCAACCGGGTCCGCCCAGGCCCCGGCCGCGTTGACGACGATCCTGGCTCCGATCTCACCGGCCGCCGTGCCCAGCAGCCAGCCCGATCCATGATGCCGAGCGGCGAGGATTTCATGGCGCTCAAGGATGTCGCAGCCGTTGCGGCGGGCGCCCTTGACGTAGCCCTGGAGCAGGTTCTCGACCTCGATGTCCCAGAAATTCGGGTCGTGGAAGGCGGCTGCGACATAGTCGGGATTGAGAATCGGAACGCGGGCAAGCGCCTCGTCTTTCGTGAGCCGTTCGATTTCAGGCGTGAATTCGCGTTCTTCGGCGAGCAGCTTTTCAAATCGATCGAGTTTCCCGGCACCCGCGATCATCACGCCGCCGCGTTGCCTTAACAGCGGCACGTCGCTGAAGCCTTCCGGCGGCCGATCGAAAAAGGCCTTCGATATCGTCGCGAGTTTGCAGATTTCCGGCGCGTTGTATCTGAGCACGAACTCGGCGGCGGAGCGGCCGGTGCTGTGATAGCCGAGCGCCTCCTCCCGTTCCAGGACGGCGACGGAACGATCCGGGCTCAGGAAATAGGCGAGCGACAAGCCGGCGATCCCGCCCCCGATAATCACAACGTCGTAGTCTGGCATGTACCGCTCCCGCAACTTGACGGCGGAGAATAGGGACGGTGCGGGTGCCGCTCAAATTTATAGTTGTAAATGTCGTTATCAATCCTGCTGATGGTCGCAATGATCCAGCGCTTCGGTGTCGGCGACGTGGGCAAGGAAGGCGGCTTCGGCCGGATTGAGGATGGAATTCGGATTGGAAATGCGGAACACGTCGGTCGTCGGCAGGTCGCGATAGGGGGGCAACTGCCACAAATCTCCCGCCGCGACGGCCTCGCGGGCGATATGATCGGGCAGCATGCCGATGCCGACATCGGCGGCGATCAGCCGCATGACCTCCTCGACATTGCAGGAGACGCCCCGAACCTGCTGGCCGAAGGAGCCTACGGCGCGGACTGCGGTCACGGAATTCATGTGCTGACCGCCGAGTACATCGGCTATGAAGGCGATGTAAGGATCGCCGCGCAGATCGTGGAAATCAACGCCCTCGACGCCGAAAAGCCGGTGGCCGCGGCCGCAGTAGAGCGCGTAGCGCTCGCGTATGTGGAAGCTCTTGTTCAAGCCCTCCGGTATGATGCCGTCGCAGAGGCCCATCGTCGCAATGTTGCGCTCGACGGCGCTCAACACGTCGACGGTCGTCGCCACCGTCATCGATATCGTGACCTTCGGATGCATGCGAAAGAAGCTGCCGAGCTTCCGGTCCCAGGCGGGATTGTGGGCGTGGCTCACCGCATGGATGTTGAGATGACCGGTGATCTCCTCGCCCGCCGTTTCCAGAACATGCGGCAGGCGAATGACGGCCGCGAAGATATCGCGGCACTGGAGGTGCAGTTTCTCGCCTGCTTCCGTCAGATCGAAACGCCCCGGGCGGCGGTCGATCAGTTTCTGCCCGATGGTCTGCTCGAGCCGTTTGAGGGCCATGCTGACGGCGGGCTGCTGCAGGAGCAGCCGGTTTGCGGCCGCCGTGATGCTGCCCTCCTCGACGACCACGACGAAGGTGCGCAACAGGTTCCAATCGAGATTGTGGGCGAAACGTTCAAGGCGGTTGTTGGTCATGGTGGCCGGCGGAGCGATAATGTACTTTATGCATATTCAGAAGAATGGTCGCTTGCACAAGGCCAATCGCCACGGCGCCGATCAGATGAATCATGCAGCAGGCGCATGAGCCAGTGTCTCAATTTCGTTTGAAAGCCTTGACCCGGCTTGTCATAACACAGGCGCGACAATGCGACGGGAGATAGAGATGGCCGGCAAAAGCCAATTCCAGTGGGACGATCCGTTCCTCCTCGAAGATCAACTGAGCGAAGACGAGCGGATGATCCGCGATACGGCGCGCGCCTATGCCCAGGAAAAGCTGCAGCCGCGCGTGATCGAAGCTTACCGCGAGGAGACGACGGACCCGGCGATCTTCCGCGAGATGGGCGACCTCGGCCTGCTCGGCGTGACCGTTCCCGACACCTATGGCGGTGTCGGCGCGTCCTACGTCGCTTACGGTCTCGTCGCACGCGAGGTGGAGCGCGTCGATTCCGGCTATCGCTCGATGATGAGCGTGCAATCGTCGCTCGTCATCTATCCGATTTTCGCCTACGGCTCGGAAGAGCAGAAGCGGAAGTTCCTTCCGAAGCTTATCAGCGGCGAGTGGATCGGCTGCTTCGGGCTGACCGAGCCGGACGCCGGCTCCGATCCGGCGGGTATGAAGACCCGGGCGATCAAGACCGAAGGCGGCTACCGTCTCGTCGGCTCCAAGATGTGGATCTCCAATGCGCCGCTCGCCGATGTCTTCGTCGTCTGGGCGAAGTCGGAAGCGCATGACAATGCCATCCGGGGCTTCGTGCTGGAAAAAGGCGCGAAAGGCCTTTCCGCACCGAAGATCGCAGGCAAGCTCTCGCTGCGCGCCTCGATCACCGGCGAAATCGTCCTCGACAATGTCGAGGTCGCAGACGACGCGCTGCTGCCGAATGTCGAGGGGCTGAAGGGACCATTCGGCTGCCTCAACCGTGCTCGCTACGGAATTTCCTGGGGGGCGCTCGGCGCGGCCGAATTCTGCTGGCATGCGGCCCGTCAGTACGGTCTCGACCGCAAGCAGTTCAACCGACCGCTCGCCCAGACCCAGCTTTTCCAGAAGAAGCTCGCCGACATGCAGACCGAGATCGCGCTCGGGCTGCAGGGCTCGCTCAGGGTCGGACGGCTGATGGACGAGGGCCGCATGGCCCCGGAGATGATCTCGATCGTCAAGCGCAACAATTGCGGCAAGGCACTCGATATTGCGCGCATGGCCCGTGACATGCATGGCGGCAACGGCATTTCCGAGGAATATCAGGTCATGCGCCACATGATGAACCTCGAGACCGTCAACACCTATGAGGGCACGCACGACGTGCATGCGCTGATCCTCGGCCGCGCCCAGACCGGGCTGCAGGCCTTCTTCTGAGCGGCGCCGCCATGGAAGCGCCGCTCAAGGGCATCCGCGTGCTCGAACTTGCCCGCATACTGGCGGGCCCCTGGATCGGGCAGACCCTTGCCGATCTCGGCGCCGACGTCATCAAGGTCGAGAGCCCGGCCGGAGACGACACCCGGACCTGGGGACCTCCCTTCGTCAAAGGCGAAGACGACGAAAGGCTGGATGCCGCCTATTTTCACGCGTGCAACCGCGGCAAGAGGTCTGTCGTTCTCGACTTTACGACCGCAGAGGGGCAGGAGGCGGTGCGCCGGCTTGCCGCGCAATCCGACGTCTTGCTCGAGAACTTCAAGGTCGGCGGCCTCGCCAAATACGGTCTCGATTATGAAAGCCTGAGGAAAGTCAATCCGCGGCTCATCTATTGCTCGGTCACCGGCTTCGGGCAGGACGGGCCCTATGCTCACCGCGCCGGCTACGACTACATCGTCCAGGGCATGAGCGGCATCATGGACCTGACGGGCGAGCCGGATCGTGAACCGCAAAAGATCGGCGTTGCCTTCGCAGATATTTTCACCGGGCTCTATGGTGTTATCGCGGTGCAGGCGGCCCTGGCACAGCGGGAACGCACGGGCGAGGGCCAGCAGATCGACATGGCGTTGCTCGATTGCATGACGGGCGTGCTCGCCAATCAGGCGCTGAACTTTCTCGTTTCCGGCAAGGCACCGCGGCGGCTCGGCAATGCCCATCCGAATATCGCACCCTATCAGGTGTTTCCGACCGCCGACGGGCATCTGATCGTCGCAGTCGGCAACGACCGCCAATTCGTGAAATTCTGCGAACTCCTCGGCCGGCCGGATCTCGCCTCGGATGCCCGCTACCATACGAATGCAGACCGCGTGCAGCACCGCGAGAGCCTGACACCGGAGCTCGCGGCGGAAACAGCGAAGTTCGAGCGGGATACGTTGCTCGCCCGGCTCGAAGCCGCAGGCGTCCCCGGTGGCCCGATCAACTCCGTCGCCGACGTTTTCGCCGATCCGCAGGTCGTCCACCGGCAGATGCGGGTGGAGACACCCCATACCGGCGCGGCGGCAGGAACGTCGCCGGGCGTCCGCACGCCGATCCGCTTCTCCGGTGCAACGCTTTCGCTCGAGCGCGGCGTGCCCCGGCTCGGGGAACATACGGATGAGGTGCTGGCGGAGATCGGAATGGTCTTGCCGAAAGACCGGTAAGTCAGGCCGGCCTCAATCTCCTTCGCCCCGCCTGCGGGACGAAGGAGCCTTTCTCTTGAGCCTAAACCTTCAAGGCCCGATCGAACACGCGGGAAAGCCGCTCTGCAAAGGCGCGGGGATTTTCGGGCTTGTCGCCGTCGAGAACGCGGGCCTGGTCGAGGAGAAGTCTGACCGCGTCCTCCCGGAAGCCCTTGTCCTCCGCGGAGCAGGCGGCAAGCGCGGCGATCAGGTTATGGCCGGGATTGATCTCGAGGACTGGCTTGGGAGCCCCCTCCATGCGTCCGGCGCCTTGGAGCATTTTCTGGAGCTGAAGGTCAGGCCCCTGTTCGGGCGCAACAAGGCAGACGGCGCTTTCCGTGAGGCGGTCGGAGGTCCGGACGTCCGAAACCACCTCGCCGAGCGTCTCCCTCGCGAAGGCCACGAAGTCGGTGACGGCGGCGCCCGCTTCCGTCGAAGCGCCGGCCGCATCGTCCTTTTTGGCGATGGCGGCGAGATCGGCCGCACCCTGGGTGATCGACTTGAACGGCTTTCCTTCGAAATCGGGAGCGGTCGTCACCCAGAAGCTGTCGACGGGGCATGTCAGGAGCAGCACCTCGATGCCGCGGGCGCGAAAACCTTCGAGCTGGGGCGACGCCTTCAGCTGGGCGAGGTTGTCGCCGGTCAGGTAGTAGATGGCCGACTGGCCGTCCTTCATCACCTTGACGTAGTCGCTCAAACCGCGCGGCTTGTCGTCATCCGCGGTCGTGCGGAAGCGCGACAGCGCCAGGAGCTGGCCCCGCCGCTCGAAATCCTCGTAAATGCCCTCCTTGATCACGCTGCCGAAGTTTTCCCAGATCTTGGCGAAGGCCTCGGGATCGCTTTCCGCAAGCTTTTCGATGCTGGTCAGCACGCGGTTCGTCAGCCCCTTGCGGATATTTGCGAGAAGAGGACTTTCCTGAATCATTTCCCGCGAGACGTTGAGCGGCAGGTCCGCCGTGTCGACGAGGCCGCGCACGAAGCGCAGGTATCGCGGCAGCAGTTCCGCCTCGTCGGTGATGAAGACGCGCTTGACGTAGAGCTTCATCCGGCCCTTGCGATCGGGGTCGAAAAGATCGAACGGCTTCGAGCCGGGCACGAAGGCAAGCGCGGTATATTCGTGGCGCCCCTCGGCGCGGAAATGAACCGTCAGCGCCGGATCGTCGTACTGCCCGGCAACGCCGCGGTAGAAATCGGTATAATCGTCCTTGCTGATCTCGCTTTTCTGCTTCGTCCAGAGCGCCGTGCCGTCTGCTACCTGTGCCGGTTCTGCACCGGGCTTCTCGACGATCGAGATCGGAACGGGCACGTGACCGGACTGCTCCTTGATGATGCGCTCGACCGTCCAGCGCGAGGTGTAGGTCTTGGCGTCGTCCATCAGATGCAGCGTGATGCGCGTACCGCGCGACGGCGCGTCCGCGAGATTGACCGCCGAAACCGTGTAGCTGCCCTTGCCGTCGGATGCCCAGTGCCAGGCCTTGTCGGTGCCGGCGCGGCGAGAAACGACATCGACGTTGTCGGCGACCATGAAGGCCGAATAGAAGCCGACACCGAACTGGCCGATGAGCTGGGCGCCGTCCTTGTTCTGCGCTGCTTCAACCCGCTCCATGAAGGCACGCGTGCCGGAGCGTGCAATCGTGCCCAGCGATTCGACAAGCTCGTCGCGGCCCATGCCTATGCCGTTGTCCTCGATGACCAGGCGGGCATTCTCCTCGTCGAGCGTCAGAGTGATGCGCGAGGCGGGATCGCTGCCGAGGAGCTCGGGGGCGACGATCGCTTCGTAGCGCAGCTTTTCGCAGGCGTCGGCCGCATTCGAAATCAGCTCGCGGAGAAAGACGTTCTTATCGGAATAGACGGAGTGCACCATCAGGTGCAGCAGCTTCGCCACGTCGGCTTCGAAGACATGTTTCTCTACGGACGTTTCGACTTCACTCATTGCGTTTTCGGACCTCGTTGACGTTTGCTCCCAATTGGCAAGCCGCGGCCTGAATTTCAAGGGTCGTCTTGCGGCAGCCCCGCTTCGGTGCGAAGCTCCTGTCAGATGGAAGCGCTGCTCGTCATCAATGCCGGCTCGTCCAGCCTGAAGTTCCAGATATTCGGGATCGCCACGGCGGGGCTCGATCAGCAGGTTCGTGCGAAACTGGACGGCATCGGAACCCGGCCGCGCCTGAAGGCGACGGCAGCCGACGGCACCGAGCTCATCGATCGAAGCTTGGACAGGACCGACGTTCGCGACCTTCCCGCGGCCCTTTCGGTCGCACGCGACTGGCTGGCGACGCTTCGCGGCTTCGACCTCCGTGCGATCGGCCATAGGGTGGTGCATGGCGGTCCGGATTACGTCCGGCCGGTGCTGATCGACACGACGGTGCTCGACCGTCTGTCAAGCTATCAGGACCTCGCACCGCTGCACCAGCCCAACAATCTCGCGCCGATCCGGCTCGCTATGGAAATCAAACCCGACGTGCCGCAGGTCGCCTGTTTCGACACGGCCTTCCATCGAGGGCGCGCCGAGCATACCGATTGCTATGCCCTGCCGCGCGCCTTCTATGAGCAGGGTGTGCGGCGCTATGGCTTTCATGGGATTTCCTATGAATATATCGCCGGTCGACTGCGCGAGGTGGCGCCGGAGGTCGCCCGCGGCCGGGTGATCGTCGCCCATCTCGGCAGCGGCGCGTCGATGTGCGCGCTGGACGACGGACGCAGCGTCGAGACGACGATGGGTTTTACCGCACTTGACGGGCTGCCGATGGGCACGCGGCCGGGCCAATTGGATCCCGGCGTCGTTCTCCACCTGCTCCGGGACATGAGTGCACAAGCTGTGTCGGACCTGCTCTACCATCGGTCCGGCCTGAAAGGTCTCTCCGGCATATCGAACGACATGCGCGAGCTTCTGGAGAGCGAGGACCCGCGCGCTTCCTTCGCGATAGACCATTTCGTGCACCGCTGCGCGCTCAACGCCGGCATGCTGGCCGCAGCCTTGGGAGGCCTCGACGCCTTTGTCTTTACCGCCGGTATCGGCGAAAACGCGGCGCCGATCCGGGCCCGTATTTCCGAAGGCCTGGCCTGGCTCGGCGCGCAGCTCGATCCGGCCGCAAACGATGCAGATGCCTCGGTCATCTCGGAGGCAGGAAGCCGCGTCGCGCTCCACGTCATGCCCACCGACGAGGAGCTGATGATCGCCCGCCATACGCTTGCGCTCATCCGTGCTCCTTGAAGAGCCGGCCCGAAATCTTGTCGTTCCGACAGCTCCCCTCCCAATACGGAACGCTTCTACATGTGGCATGCTTCGGCTGAAGCGTGACCCGTGCCGCAAATCGTCTCCCCCCTTGTGGGGGGAGATGGCCGGCAGGCCAGAGGGGCGTCTCGGGGGGCGTCGCGGCGGTCGGCAGGCACCCCGGTCAGATGTTGCCCATGCAGAGATATTTCATCTCGAGATAGTCCTCGAGTCCGTGGCGGGAGCCTTCCCGGCCGATGCCGGATTGCTTGATGCCGCCGAAGGGAGCGGCCTCAGAAGACATGCGGCCCGTATTGATGCCGACCATGCCGTACTCCAGAGCCTCGGCGACATGCCAGACCCGCTTGAGGTTCTCGGCGTAGAAATAGGCCGCGAGACCGTAGATCGTATCGTTCGCCTCGGCCACCACCTGTTCGGCGGTCTCGAAGCGGATGATCGGGGCGATCGGCCCGAATGTCTCTTCCTGGGCGATGCGCATGTCGTGCGAGATGCCGGTAAGCACCGTCGGTTCGAAGAAGGTGCCGGTCGTTCCGATCCGGCTGCCGCCCGAGCGCACTTGCGCTCCCTTGGCTACCGCGTCGGCCACATGCGCTTCGATCTTGTCGATCGCGTGGACGTCGATCATCGGACCGATGGCGACGTCGGGAGCAAAACCGTCACCGACCGTGAGTTCGCGCACGCGGGCGACGAACTTGTCGGCAAACGCGTCATGCACCGCGGATTGCACATAGATGCGGTTCGCCGAAACGCAGGTCTGGCCGGCATTGCGGAATTTCGCCTGGAGCGCGCCGTCCACCGCCTCGTCGATATCGGCGTCGTCGAAGACGATGAACGGGGCGTTGCCGCCGAGCTCGAGGCTTACCTTCTTGATCTGGTCGGAGCATTGCCGCATCAGGAGCCTTCCGACCTCCGTCGATCCGGTGAAGCTGATCTTGCGAACTTTGGGATTGCTGCAGAGTTCGCGCCCGATCGGGGCGCCTTCGGAGGCGTAGAGAAGATTGAGCACGCCTTCGGGAAAGCCCGCCTTCTCGGCAAGCGCGAACATCGCGCCGGCCACCAGCGGCGTCTGTTCGGCGGGCTTCAGGACGATCGTGCAGCCGGCGGCAAGCGCCGGGGAAATCTTGCGCGCGACCATCGAAGCCGGGAAATTCCAGGGCGTGATCGTGCCGACCACGCCGACCGGCTGCTTGATCACGAGCATACGCCGATCGTTGGCGGGTGCCGGGAAGGTCTCGCCGTAGACGCGCTTGGCTTCCTCCGCGTACCATTCGACATAGGATGCGGCGTGCAGGACTTCGCCCTTTGCCTCGCCGACGGGCTTGCCCATTTCGGCAGTCAGGATAGAGGCGAGGTCGTCGGCATGCTCGACGAGCAGGTCGTGCCAGCGGCGCAGGATGATGCTGCGATCCTTGGCCGGCTTGCCGGCCCACAGAGGCTGGGCGAGGGCGGCCGCGTCGATAGCCGCGCGTGCGTCATCGATTCCCATGTCCGGAAGCGTCGCGAGCAGTTCGCCGGTCGATGGGTTGGAAACATCGAAGGTGGGGCCGGCCGGCTGTCTGGAAGACCGCGTGACTTCGTCGAGGGAGGCGAAGACCTTCGGTCGCCGGATGTGTCTGGTGAGTGCGGGCGTCAGGGCCATGGGGCGTCCTCCCGCGATGCCTGCGGCGACCGCAGGCTTCGCTTCTATTCCTTGTGAGGGCGCGGATCGTGCGCCCCGGCATGGGCGACCGCGATAGCGGCCGGTCCGGCAGCCGTCAACCGCGTGCTTCGAGGATCGATGCCTCGATAATGTCGAGGGCTTCTGCGAAGACCTCGTCCTGGATCGTTATCGGCGCCAGGAAGCGGATGACATTGCCATGGACGCCGCAGGTCAGCAGGATCAGCCCCTTTTCGAGGGCAAGGAGGCGGACCTTGTTTGCGAATTCGGCGCTTGGCAGGTTCGTCCTCACGTCGTTGAATTCGACGGCGTTCATGAAGCCGGGTCCGCGGATGTCGACGATTTCCGGTGCTTTCTCGCGGATGGCCGCAAGGCGCTGCTTCAGCCGGTTGCCGAGCTGGTTCGCCCGCTCGCACAGGTTCTCCTCGGCAATCACGTCGAGGACCGCATGCGCGGCGGCGATGCCGAGCGGATTGCCGCCATAGGTCCCGCCGAGGCCGCCCGGCCCGGGCGCGTCCATGATCTCGGCTCGGCCGGTGACGGCCGCAAGCGGGAAGCCGCCGGCGAGGCTCTTCGCCATCGTCGTCAGATCCGGCGCGACACCGTGATGTTCCATGGCGAAGAGCTTGCCGGTGCGGGCAAAGCCGGTCTGCACCTCGTCGGCGATCAGCAGGATGCCGTGCTGGTCGCAGATCTCGCGAAGCGCCTTCATGAAGGCGGTCGGGACCGGGTAGAAGCCGCCTTCTCCCTGAACCGGCTCGATGATGATCGCCGCGACACGGGCCGGATCGACATCGGCCGCGAAGAGCTTCTTCAGCGCCGAAAGCGACTGCTCGACAGTCACGCCGTGAAGCTCGATCGGGAAGGGGGCGTGGAAGACGTCTGCCGGCATCGCGCCGAAACCGACCTTGTACGGGACGACCTTGCCCGTCAGCGCCATGCCCATGAAGGTGCGGCCGTGGAAACCGCCCCCGAAGGCGACAACCGCCTGGCGGCCCGTCGCGGCGCGCGCGATCTTGACGGCGTTCTCGACGGCTTCCGCGCCGGTCGTGACGAAGATGGTCTTCTTCGCGAACTCGCCTGGCACGATCGCGTTCAGGCGCTCCGCGAGATGCACGTAGTTTTCATAGGGCACCACCTGGTGGCAGGTGTGGGTGAAGCGATCGAGCTGCGCCTTGACGGCAGCGATCACCTTCGGGTGGCGGTGGCCGGTATTGACCACGGCGATGCCGGCGGCAAAGTCGATGTAGCGGTTGCCTTCCTTGTCGAAGATCTCCGCGTTTTCCGCGCGCTCGGCATAGACCTGCGTGGTCATTCCGACACCGCGGGAGATGGCTGCATTCTTGCGATCTGTGAGGCTCGTCATCGTTGTCGTCCTGGTCGAGAGGGAATATATTGCATTTTTTCTGCAACTTTTCTCAGGAAGAGGTACATTTTTCAGGATGGATTGCAAATCAAATTTGCTGATCGAGACAACACCCGGATTGATGGGCGCTTCTTGTGCAGCCGCCGCGCTCGCGGCTAGATAGCCGCCAGCGATCGGCGGCACGGATCCGGCACGGTGATGAGGATATGAATTGATGGGCGGTATTGGCACCATTCGCTACAAGGTTGCCGAGGCGGCAAGGCTAGCGGGCGTGTCCGCTTCGACGCTCAGGCTTTGGGAAACGCAAGGTCTCGTCGTGCCGGAGCGTTCGGTGACGGGGCATAGACAATATACCGATGCCGATCTCGCCCGGCTGAAGCGCATTTCCTGGTTCCGCTCCGAACGCGGCCTCAACCCCGCAGCGATCAGGGAGGCTCTGGAGGCTGAAAGCGCCTTTACCGAAGACGAAAATGGCTCCGCCACGCCGACCGACGACAATGGCGACCTGCAGGTCGGGCGGAAGCTGCGCAGTCTGAGACATGCCGCAGGCAAGACGCTGGAGCAGGTGGCCGGCGACATCGGCATCGCCGCATCCGTGCTCTCGACCCTGGAGCGGACGTCGCAGGGCGTCTCCGTCGCCGTTCTGCACAACCTCGCCGAATATTTCGGAACCACCGTATCGAGCCTCTCCGGCGAAGGTGAGACAAGAGCGCGGGCGCTCGTGCGGGCCGGCGAATGGCGCAACTGGCCGCGCACGACACCGGGGGTGACGGTGCAGTTGCTGGCCGAAGGCAAGAACCAGATGGATTGCCATCGCTTCGTTCTGGCACCAGGCGCCTCAAGCGAGGGCGCCTACCGGCATGAGGGGGAGGAATTCGTCTACGTTCTTTCCGGACGCGTGGAGTTCGTGCTGGATTCGGATCAGTTCTACGATCTCCACCCGGGCGACTCCCTTTATTTCGAGAGCCGCCGCCGCCATGCCTGGTCGAACAGGCACGACGGCGAAACCGTGTTGTTGTGGATCAATACGCCGCCGACGTTTTGATAGAAGACATCGGCACTTACAGCGTGAAAATAATTCAGATGTTTATGTGCTGACAGATGTATTCCGACGTAATGAGTCGGGCCGCTGCCAACCACAACGCCTACTCAATCGCGCCGACGCTGAATATTGCGCGCAAGACACACTCCCGGCGTCTTGGGGATCGGCCGACTATGTTGATGAAGGGCGGAACAAAGTTTGGCCCGATTCCCCCGTTCAGCCTCGAACAGTTCTTTAGCCTGCCCGACTGCTTGCTTCCGTCGCCAAGCGTTCAACGAACCTGATTGCAGACGATGCACCTGTTTGCGATTCGACGGAAGAAAGCTCGAACGGAGAGGGAGTGTTGATGCAGATGGTGCGCGACCAGCAGCTGGACGGCCTGAGAGCCGTAGCGGTCACAATGGTGCTCTACGCGCATTTCTTCGCGGCTGATGGATCCCATTGGGGCCATCTCGGCGTTCGGCTGTTTTTCGTATTGAGCGGCTTCCTGATAACGCGCCTGCTGCTCGATGCGCGCGACGCTGCCCGTTTCGAGCCGGCGACGGCACTCAAATCCTTCTACGCGCGCCGCGCACTTCGCATCTTACCCCCTTACTTCGCCGTCCTCGCCGCCGTCTTTTTCCTTGATCTGGAACGATCGAAGGAGGTCATGGCGTGGCACGCCCTCTATCTGTCCAATTTCTGGTACGCGCTGCAGAACGAATGGACGCCGTGGGTTCTCTGTCATACGTGGAGTCTGAGCATCGAGGAGCAGTTCTACCTCGTATGGCCATTGATCGTGCTGCTCGTGCCGCGCCGGTCGGTTGCCGGGGTTTGCATCGGCGTTATCGTTTGCTCGCTCGCCTACCGCTTTTACTGGCCGCTCACCGGTACTCCATCACTCGCGCGGGACCTTTTGCCGCCGGCGTCGATGGATGCGCTGGCCGTGGGCGCGCTGCTCGCCGCCCGCCCATCCTGGCGAGTCGGTTGGCCGGCATGGGCAAAACTGAGCTGGATGCCGCTTTCGCTCGCTTCGCTCGTCCTCGTGTGGTCGAAGCCGGTTGCCATGTCACCGGTCGTCGCGTGGTTCGCCTGGATTGGCCTGGAGGTCCTCCCGCTCCTGCCGCTCGCCATGCTGGTCGGCGGCTGTTCGAAGGGGATCGGCGGGCTCGCCGGTCGGCTCGTCGCGCTTTCGCCTTTGGCGGCGCTCGGCCGGATCAGCTATGGCGTCTATCTTTTCCACGCGGTCGTGCTGGCCCTGGTCGTTCAAGCGCAGCCTTTCATCCCGGTCAATGTCTCGGATCAGGGGGCAGGGCGGTTCGTCGTTGCGGGCTCCCTGACCCTGATGCTCGCCTCGGTTTCCTGGCTGTTCTTCGAAAAGCCGCTCAACGGGCTGAAGCGGCACTTTTCCTATATTCGTTCCGACGGCGGAGCCGGGGCGGCAGTCGCTATCCCTGGCGCCGGTCGTGACGAAGCCCTGCAGCCCCAGAACCTTCGATAAGCTCACGAGCCGAACCATGCCGACGCCCCTCGTCTCCATCGTCCTGCCTGTCTACAATGCGGAGCCGTACATCGCCGCAGCTATCGAGAGCGTGTTGCGCCAGGACTACGAGCGTCTGGAGGTAATCGCGATCGACGACGGGTCGACGGATCGGTCGCGGGACATTCTCGAACGCTATCGCAAGAGCGATTCTCGCGTTTCCATCATTTCCCGCGAGAACCGCGGCCTCATAGCGACACTGAATGAAGGCCTCGCGCTTGCAAAGGGCGAGCTTGTCGCGCGAATGGATGCCGACGACATCGCCTATCCGTCGCGCCTGTCGCGTCAGGTCGCATTGTTTTCCGCAGAGCCCCGGCTCGCCCTTTCCGGCACGGGCATCGACATGCTGATCGGCAATCGGATCATCCGCGGCAAGCCCAATCCCATATACCGCCCGGGAAGCCTGCGAATCCTGTCGATGTTCTTCACCATCTTCATGCACTCGACCGTGATCTATAACCGTAATGTCATCCCGGAAGAGATGCTCCGCTACGACCCGAACTATGTGCATGCGGAAGATTTCGATCTCTTCAGGCGGGTCGCGGATCGTTTCCCAGTCCACATGATCGACGAGGCGCTGGTCGCCTATCGCATCCATGAGGATAGCGTGACCAGCAAGCACAAGCGGCAGATGCGCCGAACCCATTTGACCATCGTCGCCGAGAACCTGGCGCGGGATGCCCTTCTCGGAGAATCCGCAGCCCTCGAAGCGATCGGCGCCGCGGTGACGAGCGAGACGGTGGCACGTCTTGCCGACTGGGTCCTGGCGCTCGAGGGTGAGATTTCGGCCCAGCCGGGCGAGGTTCGGCGTGCCTATGAGGACGGCGCCCTTTGCTTCTTCTACTTCCTCTACCAGCTCATCGCCGACGAGGAGCAGCCGCGACTGACCCATGAGTTCCTGACGCGGACCGGGAAATGGGGCCTCATCCGCCGCCGCGAGCGATACGGGCTGCTTGCGGCGGCTCGCGCACCCTGGTGCAGCCGGATTTCGCTCGCCGCGAGCAAGCGGGTGGATCGGCTCGCGCGCCACCTGCAGTCGGTGCCCGCCGCGAGCGTGCTTTCCGGGCATGGCTGGACCTGACATGGCCGTCGAACAGCCTGCAAAAGCGCAGAAACATCCAAGAGCAGCGGCTGCTCGGCACTCGGTGGCCGCTTCATTGTCCGAAGCGTCGGAGCCGTTGGTCAGCTTCATCGTCTGCACGCGCAACCGCGTCCGGGCGCTTGGCGCCTCGATCCGATCGATCGAGGCCGCATGCCATGCCCATGCGGCGAACAGGAGCGAACTCGTCGTCGTCGACAACGGCTCCACGGACGGCACCCCGGAAGAACTCGCACGCATGGCAGCAGCCTCGACAATGCCGATCACGCTCGCCACCGAGCCTCGCCCGGGTCTCGCCGCGGCACGCAATACAGGGATGGCACGCGCGCGGGGCCGGATTCTCGTCTTCATCGACGACGACTGCGAGGTGGACAGGAACTATCTCGCCGACCTCCAACGGCACTACGCCAGTGGCGACGCGCGGGTCATCCGCGGAGGACGCGTGGAACTCGGCGATCCTGCCGACCTGCCGTTCACCATCAAGCGGTCGAAGGTCGCGGCACGTCTGACCCGCGATGTCCACCCCGGCGGCTTCGTGCTCGGCTGCAACATGACCATGCATCGCGACGTCGCGGCACGCATCGGTCCATTCGACGAGCGCTTCGGCGCAGGCGCGCCGCTGAAGGCCGCGGAAGATACGGATTACCTGGTCCGGGCATTTCAGCTCGGCATTCCGGTCGAATACGTGCCGGATATGATCGTCCATCATCATCACGGCCGCCGTTTTCGTGCGGCGATCGAAGAACTGCATCGTAATTACAGCCTCGGCAATGGCGGGCTCTGTCTGAAGCACCTGCTCGGCGCGCCCTGGCTCCTCAAGCATTTCGGCTGGACCGTCAGGTCCGCATGCGGCGAAGTTTTCGGAGGCGCCCGCTTCGACCCAAAGCTGCAACTGTCACATTGGCCGATCGTTTCGATGAACATTGTCGGCGCCGCGCGCTTCGCGCGGATTGCCATGGCAAACGCGGCGCAACCGACCGAACGGCGCCAGCCCGAACAAGCAGCACCGAAGCTCAGGTGAGGACCGCATATGCGTAGATTCCTATTGCCGGGACTGGAGGTCCTGCGCGGCGCGCTGGGGCGGCAAATGCGCCTGCTGCCGGTCGTCGTCATTCTCGGCCTTGCCAGCGCCGCGCTCGAAGGCGCCGGCATCGGCCTCATCATTCCGATGCTGGGCATCATCGCAGGAGATGGACAAGCCAACGGCTTGAGCGGCATTTCCGCTTACTTTCAGGCGGTAGGAGCGGGCTTGGGAGACGGCGAACGCCTGCTGGTCATTGCGGCCGCCGTGCTCGCGCTGATCGTGCTCAAGAATATCCTCGCCTTCGCTAACACGCTGCTCACGACCTTCATCTACGGCAAGGCCAGCCACGCCATCCGCAGCGCGCTTTCGGATCAGCTCCTGCGGATTGGATATCCGTTCTTCATGCAGCAAAGTCCCGGCCGGCTGCTCAACATCATCTCCAACGAGTCATGGCGCGCGTCCGACGCGATCCAGACGGTCCTTTCGTCTATCGTGCACGGCTCGGCGGCGGTCATCCTGCTCGCCTTTCTCTTGCTCATGTCCTGGCAGATGACGCTGTTCGTGGCGCTCGGCCTCGTCCTTGTCCAGCTTGCCCATGCAGCGCTCTCCGCGACGCTCAAGGGCCCAAGCCGCCATGTGACCTCCTTCAACAGCGAGCTTGCCGCCAGAATGCTGCATCTCGTTCATGCCGGAAGGCTGATCCGCGTGTTCGGCCAGGAAACACGCGAGAAGGATGCATTCGATTCCGCGTCCGACGCTGTTCGCCGTGCCGGCTTTGCGCTCCAGTCACGACAGGGGGCGCTGCCGCCGCTGACCGAGGTGCTCCACTCGGCGTTGTTTCTGGCCGTGGTGGTAAGCGCCTGGTCCGTCGGCGTCAGCTTTCCGGTGATCGTCGCCTTCGTCGTGCTGCTATATCGACTGCAGCCGCATATGCGCGCCCTGCAGATGTCCTGGAGCCAGATTCAGGGCTGGAGCGGATCGCTCGAAGAGGTGCGTTGGCTTCTCGACTCCTCCGACAAGCCGAAGCCTCCTCAGGGCAATGCCCCGGTCGACGGCCTGCGCGAGGGCATGAAATTCGACCGGGTGACCTTCAGGTATCCCGGTTCCGAGGTGCGTCCCCTGGTGCTGCATTCCGCAAGCTTCGAAATCCGCAGCGGCCGTTCCACCGCAATCATCGGCCGTTCCGGCGCCGGAAAGACGACGATCGTCAATCTCCTCTGCCGTTTCGTGGAGCCGGATGAAGGACGCATCCTCGTCGATGGCGTGCCGCTCGACGAGCTCGATCCCGTTCAGTGGCGGCGCCAGATCGCGGTCGCCAGCCAGGACCTCGAACTGGTGGACGGCACCATCCTGGAAAACATCACCTACGGTCAAAGCGCCACACCTGCAGAAGCGGAACGCGCCGCGAAGCTTGCCGAAGCGCACGGCTTCATCGAGCAGCTGCCGCAGGGCTATGAGACGCTCGTCGGCTACAGGGGTGCAAGCCTCTCGGCAGGCCAACGCCAGCGCATCGCGCTTGCCAGAGCGCTGGTGCGCGATCCGGCGATCCTGATCCTCGACGAGGCGACGAATGCGGTGGACGGCCTGTCGGAGGCGGCGATCGTCGAGACGTTGAGATCGAGGGCCGGCAGGCGCACGACGATCGTGATCAGCCATCACCGGAGCACGATCTCGTTCTGCGACGACGTCGTGGTCCTCGGCTCCGGGCGCGTCAAGGGCCAGGCCGCGCTGGCGGACGTCGCGTCGCTCAGCATGGACCAGCTCTACGAGCATGAGACCGGCACGGGGGGCGGAGGGTAGAGGTTTGCGGCACGGGCGCAGACTGCCGGATGCAGGGCGCGCGAGGACCCCGGCTGCTTGTCCATCGACCCTGGTTGCGGGCGCTGAGGCGCGGCCCCTCTACCCGCTGCCGCGACCTCCCCGTTTGGACGGGGAGAAGGGGCCGGCAGGCGGAGGGGGGCTCTGATCTGAAAATTATGCGGCGGCGTAGCGCTTGGCCATCTCCGGCAACCGCAGCACCCGGATCTTCGATGCCTGGCCGGCGGCGTGGAAGGCCTCGAAGCGCTCCTTGCAGACCTCGGTCATGTGGGCAATTGCCGGCTTCAGATAGTTGCGCGGATCGAAATTATCCGGATGTTCGATATGGTGCTTGCGGATCTCGCCGGTGAAAGCGAGGCGGAGGTCCGTGTCGATATTGACCTTGCGCACACCGAGCGGAATGGCCTTCTGAATCTCGGACACCGGAACGCCCCAGGTCTTCTTCATCTTGCCGCCATAGGCGTTGAAGAGTTCCTGGAGATCGGCGGGGACGCTCGAGGAACCGTGCATGACGAGGTGGGTGTTCGGCAGACGCTTGTTGATCTTGGCGATCGTCTCGATCGAGAGGATCTCGCCGTCGGGTTCGCGGGTGAACTTGTAGGCGCCGTGGCTGGTGCCGATGGCGACCGCAAGAGCGTCGACGCCGGTCTTCGAAACGAAGTCGAGGGCCTGCTCGGGGTCGGTCAGCAGTTCCTCGCGTGAGAGCTTGCCTTCAAATCCATGGCCGTCCTCCTTGTCGCCGGCACCCGTTTCCAGATTGCCGAGGCAGCCGAGTTCCCCTTCGACGGAAACGCCGGCAGCATGGGCGATCTTCACGACTTCCGCGGTGACGGCGACATTATATTCGTAGCTCGCGACGGTCTTGCCGTCCTTCTCCAGCGAGCCGTCCATCATCACGGAGGTGAAGCCGTTGGTAATCGCCGAGATGCAGGTCGACGGCTGGTCGCCATGGTCGAGGTGGAGGCAGACGGGGATATGCGGATATTCTTCCGCAGCGCCGAGGATCAGATGGCGCAGAAACGCATCGCCGGCATAGGCCCGCGCGCCGCGGCTTGCCTGCAGGATGACAGGAGAGTCGGTCGCATCCGCGGCCCTCATGACGGCCTGGATATATTCGAGATTGTTCACATTGAAGGCCGGCAGTGCGTAATTGTTCTCTGCCGCGTGGTCGAGCAGTTGCCGCAATGTGATCAATGCCATTCTTAACTCCCTGATGCTCCGCGCCACTCCAGGCGCCAGTTCAAGCGCACAATAATTCATGCGGGGCGTTTGGCAACCGGGCCGGCGGTCGTGCCGGTCGCTTGATGGACGTGCGTCAGACCAAATTGCTGTGGATGAGAAATCCCCCTGCCAGAAATCGCTACTTTCGCCCTCTGGTGGTGTTGCCAATCTCAGTTGTGCCCGCAGAGCAGCCGCGGGTTTTCGCGGCCGGCGGCAGGTTCGGTCCGGATCGTGGCGGCGTTCGGCGTCCGCATGAGAGTGAGCCGATGTGCAAAAAGATTGCAGCGATCCGGGGAATTTTTTATGCATATTACGTAAAGTGCCGCTACAATTCATGAAGGTTGCATGACTGCTCTTTCGGAGCATTCTTCCGTAACGAAGCGCAACATGCCGAAGCGATCTACAACGTTGCAGGTGGATCTCCACGCGCCGGGGCCGGCCGGCAGACCTGCGTCGTGAAAGGGAGGAAATTCGTCGCAAACGCCTATACAACCTGAGCGATTATCGGCGTTCGCGTTTTAAAGAGAAGGCTGCAATTTTCCGGGCAGATCGCTTGCGTTCGCTGAAAATTTGCACTTCTCTCCTGCGATCAATGAACCCAAAACGAGGGGAAGGAGAAGAAAAATGGCTTCACTGAAACTCAATCTCAGGGCCGCTGCGCTCATAGGCTCGCTGCTCATCGGGGCAAGCCCCGCGCTCGCCGAGGCGGTACTTCACCGCGGCAATGCCGGCGAACCGCAGACGCTCGACCAGGCCCACACCTCCATCAACATCGAGGAGTTCATCCTCAAGGACCTCTATGAAGGCCTGACGATCTACGATGCCGCGGGCAAGATCGTTCCGGGCGCCGCCGAAACCTGGGAGCTTTCGGACGACGGTACCGTCTACACGTTCAAACTGCGTGCCGATGCCAAGTGGTCGGACGGATCGCCGGTGACGGCAGAGGATTTCGCCTTCTCCTTCCGCCGCGTGGAGGATCCGAAGACCGCGGCCGAATACGCCAACATCCTCTTCCCGATCAAGAACGCCGAAAAGGTCAACAAGGGCGAAGTGCCGGTCGACCAGCTCGGCGTAAAGGCCGTCGACGAAAAGACCCTGGAGGTTACCCTCGAACGGCCGACGCCCTTCTTCCTGGAACTGCTCGCACACCAGACGGCGCTTCCGGTCAGCAAGGCGAGCGTCGAAAAGAACGGCGCGGACTTCGTCAAACCGGGTGTGATGGTTTCGAATGGCGCATTCAAGCTGACGGCGCATGTGCCGAACGACAGCCTGACGGTGGAGAAGAACACCAATTATTGGGATGCCGCCAATGTCAAGCTCGACAA
Organism: Sinorhizobium meliloti; assembly: GCF_035610345.1. Next base: position 1,182,813 of record NZ_CP141213.1, read on the forward strand.
GGTGATCTTCTATCCGATCGACGATCAGGCGGCCTCTGTCCGTCGTTTCGAAGCGAAGGAAATGGATCTCGCCTACAACTTCTCCGCCGACCAGATCGAGCGCCTGCGCACGTCCTATGGAGAGCAGGTGCACGTTTCCCCGACGCTTGCCACCTACTACTACGCTTTCGACACCCGCCAGGAGCCCTATAGCGATGTCCGCGTCCGCCGGGCACTTTCGATGGCGGTCGACCGCGACTTCCTTGCCAAGGAAATCTACAGCGGTTCGCAGCTGCCGTCCTATTCGATGGTCCCGCCGGGCATCGAGAGCTACGGCGATCCCGCCAAGGCCGACTTTGCCGACATGTCGCAACTCGACCGCGAGGACAAGGCGATCGAGTTGATGAAGGAAGCCGGTTACGGCGAGGGCGGCAAGCCGCTCAACATCGAAATCCGCTACAACACCAATCCCAACCATGAGCGTGTCGCGACGGCGGTCGCCGACATGTGGAAGAACACCTTCGGCGCCAAGGTCTCGCTGGTGAATCTCGACGTGTCGTCGCACTATGCCTACCTGCAGGAGGGCGGCAAGTTCAACGTCGCGCGTGCCGGCTGGGTCGCCGATTACGCCGATGCCGAGAACTTCCTGGCACTGAGCCTCAGCACCAACAAGACCTTCAACTACGGCCATTTCGAAAACGCCGAATTCGATGCGCTGATGAAGAAGTCCTATGAGGAACAGGATCCGGCGGCACGATCGAAGATCATGCACGAGGCTGAAACTCTGCTGATGAAGGAGCAGCCGATAGCGCCGTTCCTGACCCAGGCGGACCTCTGGCTCGTTTCGGAACGGGTCAAGGGCTGGCAGGACAATGCGCCGAATGCGCATCTGAGCAAGTTCCTGAGCATCGCCGAATAACGAACTGAGGCGACGCGCGGGCACCCGCGCGTCGCCTCCGGAGCAAAGTCAATGATCTCCTTCATCCTTCGCCGGCTGGCGAGTGCGGTGCCGACGCTGTTCATCGTCGTCACCATATCCTTCTTTCTGATGCGTTTTGCCCCCGGTGGGCCCTTCAACCTCGAGCGTCCTCTCCCGCCCTCCACGATGGAGAACCTGATGAGGACCTATCACCTCGATCAGCCGCTCTGGCGCCAATACGCCACCTATCTCGGCAATGCCGTCACGGGCGACTTCGGTCCGAGCTACATTTACCACGACAACAATGTCGCGCAGCTGATCGGCAAGGGACTGCCCTATTCGATGGAGCTCGGCTTTTACGCGCTGTTGCTCGCGGTCGTCGGCGGGGTCATAACGGGAACGATCGCCGCCTTGCGGCAGAACAGCTTCTCGGATTTCGCGGTCATGTCGGTTTCCACGATCGGGGTCACCGTGCCGAACTTCGTCGTCGGTCCCGTGCTGACGCTGATCTTTGCGATCGTGCTCGCGTGGCTGCCCGCCGGCGGCTGGGGCGACGGTTCTCTCCGCTTTCTCATCCTGCCGATGATCGCGCTCGCGCTTCCCCAGCTTGCGGTCTTTGCCAGGCTCACGCGCGGCTCGATGATCGAGGCCCTTAATACGGATCATATCCGCACCGCGAAAGCCTATGGCCTGCCGTCCCGCGCCGTGGTCGTGACGCACGCCATGCGCGGTGCCATGCTGCCGGTCGTCTCCTATCTTGCTCCTTGCGCCGCCGCCCTCCTTACGGGCTCGGCCGTGGTGGAAACGATCTTCACTATACCGGGCGTCGGGCGCTACTTCGTGCTCGGAGCGATCAACCGCGACTATACGCTGGTAATGGGCACCGTGATCCTCATCGCCATCTTCGTCATCCTCTTCAATCTTCTGGTCGATATTCTCTACGGCCTGCTCGATCCGAGGGTTCGCCATGACTGATATCGCTCAGATCCCGGCATCGATGCCCGACACCAAAGGCCGAAGCCTCTTTCAGCTCGCAACGCTCCGCTTCCGCCGCAACCGCCCGGCCATGGCCGGTTGCGTCATGCTGGTGCTCATCGCGCTCTTTTCCTTCGTCGGGCCGCTTTTTTCGCCTCACAGCTACGATCAGGTCTTTCCGTCCTATGTCACGATCGGCCCCAGCCTCGAGCCGCGTCCGGACACCTCGACACTTCAGGACGTGATGGAGGGCGTGGCGACGCGTGCACGCGTCACGCTCACGGAATTCAACGTCGAAGGCCAGACCTTCACCGCCACGGTGACTTCGGACGAGCCTATCGATCCTCGCGCCACACGCTATTTCGACCGGGCGAACGAGTTCGAGAACACCGAGGTGGTCGCGACGGAGAACGACGGCCGTACCCTGAAGGTCGAGGGCGAGGTGGCTCGGGAATATTTCCCCTTCGGCACCGATTCCAATGGCCGCGACCTGCTTGTCCGGGTGATGCTGGGCGGCCAGATCTCCATCGCCGTCGGCCTGCTGGCGAGTCTCGTTTCGCTCGGCATCGGCGTCGTATACGGGGCGACATCGGGCTATATCGGCGGGCGCGTCGATAACGTCATGATGCGCCTGGTCGAGATCCTCTATTCGCTGCCCTTCGTTTTCCTGGTCGTGGTGCTCGTCGTCTTCTTCGGCCGCAGCTTCATCCTGATCTTCCTGGTGATCGGGGCTGTCGAATGGCTGGATATGGCCCGCATCGTGCGCGGCCAGACGCTGGCGCTCAAGCGGCGTGAGTTCGTCGGAGCGGCGCAGGCGCTGGGTCTGACCGACTGGCAGATCATCCGCCGGCACATCATCCCGAATACGATCGGTCCGGTCATCGTCTTCGTCACCGTCGTCGTGCCGAAGGTCATCCTGCTCGAGAGTTTCCTGTCGTTCCTCGGACTGGGCGTGCAGGCGCCTCTTACGAGCTGGGGTGCCCTGATCTCGGAAGGTGCGAACAACATACAGTCGGCGCCGTGGCTCTTGATCTTCCCCGCCATCTTCTTCGTCGTGACGCTGTTCTCGCTGAATTTCGTCGGCGACGGCCTGCGCGATGCGCTCGACCCGAAGGACCGCTGACATGACAGAGATGAAGGACTCCATTCTCGCTGTGCGCGGCCTGAAGGTCGACTTTTCCACCCCTGACGGCACCGTCGAAGCGGTCAAGGGCATCGATCTCGACGTCCGTTCCGGCGAGACGCTCGCAGTTGTTGGCGAATCCGGTTCGGGCAAGAGCCAGACCATGATGGGCATCATGGGTCTGCTCGCCAAGAACGGGACGGTGACGGGTTCGGCGCGCTATCGCGGCCAGGAACTCGTGGGCCTTGCACCGAAGGCACTGAACAAGGTGCGCGGCTCGAAGATCACCATGATCTTCCAGGAGCCGATGACTTCGCTCGACCCGCTTTACACGATCGGCCGCCAGATCGCCGAGCCGATCGTCCATCACCGCGGCGGCAGCTTCAAGGAGGCGCGCAGGCGCGTCCTCGAGCTCCTGGAGCTCGTCGGCATTCCCGAACCGGGGCGGCGCATCGACAGCTATCCGCACGAGCTTTCCGGCGGCCAGCGCCAGCGCGTCATGATCGCCATGGCGCTTGCCAACGAGCCGGACATCCTGATCGCCGACGAGCCGACGACCGCCCTGGACGTGACCATCCAGGCCCAGATCCTCGATCTGCTCAAATCGCTGCAAAGGCGCTTCGGCATGGCGATCGTTCTGATCACCCACGACCTCGGCATCGTCAAGCACTTCGCCGACCGGGTCGCGGTCATGCGCCGCGGCGAGGTCGTGGAGCAGGGGGTGACGGCCGATATCTTCGAGCGGCCGAAGGCGGACTATACCAGGATGCTGCTGGAGGCCGAACCGAGCGGGCGCAAGCCTCCGCCTTCCGACAATGCCCCGATCATCCTGGAGGGTCGCAATGTCGCGGTGGACTATACGATCCCTGGCGGCCTCTTCCGCGGAGCCTCGGCCGCTTTCCGTGCAGTCGACGGCGTCAATCTGAGGCTCAGGCAGGGCCAGACGATCGGGATCGTCGGCGAATCCGGCTCCGGGAAGTCGACGCTCGGCCGGGCGCTGCTGAGGCTTCTGCCGAGCAGCGGCTACTACCGTTTCGGCTCGACCGACATTTCCGGCTTCGACCGCGGCGCGATGCGACCGCTGCGCCGCCAGCTGCAGCTCGTCTTTCAGGACCCTTACGGGTCGCTCTCCCCACGCCGGACCGTGGGGGAGATCATCACCGAAGGCCTCCATGTGCATGAGCCCGACCTGAGCCGTGCCGACCGCGACCGCAGGGCCATCGCAGCGCTGAAGGAAGTCGGCCTCGACCCCGCCTCGCGCAACCGCTATCCGCATGAATTCTCCGGCGGACAGCGCCAGCGCATCGCGATCGCCCGCGCGATCATCCTGAAGCCGAAGGTCGTCATTCTCGACGAGCCGACTTCGGCCCTCGACCGGTCGGTGCAGGGGCAGGTGATCGACCTCCTCCGCGATCTGCAGGAAAAGCACGGTCTCTCCTACATCTTCATCAGCCACGATCTTTCGGTGGTGAAGGCGATGTCCGACTATGTGATCGTGATGAAGAACGGCCGGATCGTCGAAGAGGGGGAAACGGACGCGATCTTCGATGCGCCGAGGGAGCCCTATACCAAGACGCTGATCGGAGCCGCGTTCAACGTGTGAGGCAGGCAATCTCGTGCCGAATTGCCCCTCATCCCGCTGCCGCGTCCCTTCTCCCCGCAGGCGGGGAGAAGGGACTATACGGCCCGAATTCGTCAACATGACCGCACTTTTTCAGGGCACGTCCCCTCACCCCGCGTGCGGGGGAGCACTACCGCTCCTCCGATAACGCCTTCTTGTCGAGCCCGAACTTCTGCATCTTCTCGTAAAGCGTCTTGCGTGAAATGCCGAGCGACTCGTAGACGGGCTTCAAAGCGCCGCCATGGGCCGCGAGAGCGCTGGCGATGACACTCTTTTCGAAGGCGGCCACCTTGTCGGCGAGGCGCCGGCCGTTCGCCGAGGCAAGCACCTCTTCGCGTTCGGCTTCGAGCCCGAGGACCAGACGCTCCGCGGCATTACGCAACTCGCGAACGTTGCCGGGCCACTCGCGTGCGGCCATTTCCGAAGCGAGCGCGGGCGAGACGACGATGTCGTCCCGGCCGTAGCGAGCAGCGGATTCGCGGACGAGCTGCATGAAGAGCAGGGAAATATCGGAACGGCGCTGCGAAAGCGTCGGCACTCTCAAGGTTGCGACGTTCAACCGGTAAAGCAGGTCGGCACGAAAGCGGCCGCTTGCTACCTCGCTTTCCAGGTCGACCTTGCTGGTGGCGATGAAACGAACATCGAGCGGTACGGTCTCGTTCGAACCCAGGCGGGTTATGACCCGCTCCTGCAGCACGCGAAGGAATTTCGCCTGAAGATCGTAAGGCATGGAGCCGATCTCGTCGAGCAGGATGGTGCCGCCGCGGCCATGCTCGAATTTGCCGTAGCGCGGCCTGAGCGCTCCGGGGAATGCGCCCGGTTCGTGCCCGAAGAGCTCGCTTTCGATCAGGTTTTCGGGAAGAGCGGCGCAATTGATGGCGATGAACGGGCCGCTCGCGCGGCTGCTCAAATCGTGGAGCGCGCGGGCGACGACTTCTTTTCCAACTCCCGTTTCGCCGATGATCAGCGTATCGGCGTCGGAGGCGCCGATCGCCCTGATGCGGTAGCGCAGGTCGACCATTGCCTGGCTTCGCCCGGGCAGCCGCTGTTCTATGTCGTCGCGTTTGCCCGCAACCGCCCGCAGGCGGCGGTTCTCGAGCACGAGACCACGCCAATCGAGCGCGCGGCGAATGGTGCCGGCAAGCATCTGGGCGGTGAAGGGCTTTTCGACGAAATCATAGGCGCCCTCGCGCATCGCCCGGACCGCCAGCTGCACATCGCCGTGTCCGGTCACCAGGATCACCGGCAGTTCGGCATCGATCTCGCGGATGCGCTGCAGAAAGGTCATTCCGTCCATTCCGGGCATGCGGATATCGCTGATGACGACGCCGTGGAAGCTGAAGGCGATGCGTTCGAGCGCATGCTCGGCGCTGGCAAACGTATCCACCCGGAAGCCGGCGAGTTCCAGCGCCTGAGCGCTGGAGCGACGCAGTTCCTCTTCATCGTCGACGAGCAGGATGCGGCTTTCGCTCATTCGGCTGCCTCCCGCCCGGTTTCTCCGGCAACGGCAAGCTCGATACGAAACACCGCGCCACCCTCCGGATGGTTCGACACGGTGAGGCTTCCTCCGAAATCCTTGATGATGTTGTAGGAAATGGACAGGCCGAGGCCGAGGCCTCTTCCCACGCCCTTGGTCGTGTAGAACGGATCGAAGATGCGTTCCGCAACTGCCGGAGCAACGCCCGCGCCGCGATCGCGCACCGTCAGCACGACCCTGCCGCCTTCGCGCCAGGCGCGCACGGAAAGCTTGCGATCGTCAAGTCCTTCGACGGCGTCGGCGGCGTTCGAGATCACGTTGACGAGCACCTGCTGCAAGCGGACCGAACCGGCGAGGACCGCCAGCTCATCGCCGAGATCGGTATCCATTTCGGCGTCTGCCGCTTTCAACCGGACTGCCACGATTTCCAGCGTGTCGCGCATCACCTCGTCGAGACGGACCGGGCCGAGCTTTTCATTGGGTTTTCGCGCAAAATTGCGCAGGTGACGGCTGATCGAGGCCATACGGTCGATCAAGCCCGAAATCCGCCGGACATTATCGCTCGCCTCGGCCGTGCGGCCACGCTCGACGAGCAGCGCGGCGCTGTCGGCATAGGTCTTGGCGGCGGCGAGCGGCTGGTTGAATTCGTGAGACAGGGCAGCGGACATCTGCCCGAGGCCGGCGAGTTTGCCCGCCTGGATGAGATCGGCCTGGGTCTGGCGCAACTGCTGCTCGGTGAGCCGCCGCTCGGCGATCTCCGCTTCGATCTGCGAATTGACGCGTGCAAGATCCGCCGTGCGCTCCTCGACGCGGCGCTCGAGTTCCTCCTGCGCCTGCTCCTGCATCAGAATGCGTTCCCTGAGCCTTGCGCGCCGTTGGATGATGATCGCGATCGCCAGGCCGGCGAGGCAAAGGAGCAGCATGACGGCTGCAACCGTGGTCAGGGCCTGGGTCCGCACGGATGCCGTGTCCGTAAGAACGTTCACGGTCCAATCCGCCTCCGGCATATAATGCGAGAGGGCCAGATATTCCCGCTCGCTGCCCTCGGACACCTTTAGCAATCGATGTCCGGAAAGCTCGCTTTGTACGACCGGCAGGGGGCGGAGCGTGGCGTCCGCATAGCGCCGCGAGCCCTCCGTCCGGGCAAGCCGATCAGGCGTCAGCGGCAGGATCCCGGCATAGAGCCATGCAGGATTGCCGCTCATGAAGATGATGCCTTCGGGGTCGGAGACGAAGATCCGGTATTCGCCACCCTGCCAGGAGGCTTCGATGGTTTCGATATCCACCTTGAACACGATCACGCCGCGGATGTCCCCTCCGACGCGGACCGGCGCACCGAAATAGTAACCGCGCTTCAGCGATGTCGTGCCGAGAGCATAGAAGCGGGACTGGTTCCCCTTGAGTGCGTCCTGGAAATAGGGGCGGTAACTGAAATTCTCGCCGACAAAGCTCGTCGGTCCATCGTAATTGCTGGCGGCGATCGTGTTGCCGTCCGGTGTGATGACGTAGATGTCGGAAGACTTGAGGAGTTCGTTGATCTCCTTGAGATACGAATTGACGGCCCCGCGCAGCCGCCGATCGCGCGGACGCGTAACCAGTTCCTTGACGTCATCATGGTCGGCGATCAGCGCGGGCAGGGCCTGATAGCGGTTCAGGTGACCGCTAAGGGCCGCAACCGCCAGCCGCAGAGCCGTGTTCGCCTGCGACGAGGCCTCCTGCATATAGCTGCGCGTGGCGACGGCGGTTCCCTGGACGGCGATCAATCCTGCGGCTGCCGGCAGGAGAAGGAGGGCAAGAACGAGACGGTATTTCACGGGATGGCCGGGCTCCTCCTCCCGCTCGCGGTGTTGGCCGCAGGATCGAATGTTGCCGGCCGCCGCGATGCTAAATGGCGCTCTGACGCGTGGCAAGCTGCCATGCAGGCAGTCCTCTCCGGTCTGTGGTCGTAATTGTTAACGGTCATCCTGTCGTGTCAACATCCCATTGACAATCCGTTCTTTTGCAACGGTCTTTCGCTCTCGGCGTCCAGAGAGCATCTAACCGACATCAACGCACCCCGCAAAGCGCGGGCAGAAAGGAAGCGGATCATGCTTGACCAGATCAAAGGCCTGCATCACGTAACGTCGATGGCGAACGACGCCCGCACGAACAACCGGTTCTTCACCGATACGCTCGGCCTGCGCCGCGTCAAGAAGACGGTGAACTTCGACTCGCCGGACGTCTACCATCTCTACTATGGCGACGAGACCGGCACCCCCGGCACGGTGATGACCTATTTTCCCTTTCCGCAGATGCCGCGCGGCCGCGCGGGCACCGGAGAGGTCGGGACGACCGTCTTCTCAATCCCGCGGGGCTCGCTCGGCTTCTGGCAGGAGCGCCTGGCGACACTCGGTGCGAGCGGTCTCAAGCAGACGGAAAGCTTTGGCGAAAAGCGCCTGAACTTTGCCGGTCCGGACGGCGACGGCTTCGCTCTCGTCGAGGCCGAGGATGACCCGCGTACGCCCTGGACCGAAGGCGGCATCTCCTTGGATCACGCCATTCGCGGCTTCCACTCGGTCGCCATGCGGCTACGCGACGAAGGCGCGACTGCGGAACTGCTGAAGTTCATGGGTTACGAGGAACTCGACCGCAAGGACGGCGTAACCAGGCTGATCGTGCCCGGCGGCAACGGCGCGAGCCTCGTCGATCTGGAGACGCTGCCAAACATCAGCCGCGCCGCACAGGGTGCCGGCTCGGTTCACCACGTCGCATTCGCCGTCGACAACCGCGAGAAGCAGTTGGAGGTGCGCAAGGCGCTGATGGACACCGGCTACCACGTGACACCGGTGATCGACCGGGACTATTTCTGGGCGATCTATTTCCGCACGCCCGGCGGCGTTCTCTTCGAGATCGCCACGAACGAGCCCGGTTTCGACCGGGACGAGGACATCGCGCATCTGGGAGAGGCGCTGAAGCTGCCGCAGCAACACAAGCATCTGCGCCCGGTTCTCGAAAGCCATTTGCAGAAGCTGGACGCCTAGCGGCCAGCACCCTGTAAGCTCCTTCCGCTGGCGCAGGAAGGAGGGCACTTCTTTAGATAGAAGAAGTGTTCGCAACCACGCGCGCACAAAGGAGAAATCGATGGTCGATCATGGCTATGTGCACACATTGAAATCCGGCAGGCCCGGCGGTCCGATCCTTTTCGTACTTCACGGGACGGGCGGCGACGAGAACCAGTTTTTCGGCTTCGGGGCGCAGCTCCTGCCGGAGGCCACCGTTGTGTCGCCGCGGGGCGACGTATCGGAACACGGGGCCGCCCGCTTCTTCCGGCGAACGGGCGAGGGCGTTTACGACATGGCGGACCTCGCGCGTGCGACGGAGAAGATGGCGGGTTTCGTGAAGGCGCTCGCTGGCGAACACGACGCCTCGGAGATTGTCGGTCTCGGCTATTCCAACGGTGCCAACATTCTCGCGAATGTACTGATCGAAGAGGGCCTCTTCGACAAGGCTGTGCTCATGCATCCGCTGATCCCGTTCCGTCCGGAGGACAATCCCGCGCTCGCCGGCCGCAAGATCCTGATTACGGCCGGAGAACGCGACCCGATCTGCCCGGCCCCGCTGACACGGGCGCTCGGGGACTACTTCACGAAGCAGAAGGCGAAGGTGGAATTCGAGTGGCATTCCGGCGGCCACGACATCCGCCAGAACGAGATCGCCGCCATCGAAGCGTTCGTTAAAGGCTGACAGCATAAGGGCTGGCGGCGCGGTACCTTGAAAAGAGACGGGGATTGAACTAAGTTCAGTGAACTAAGTTCGATTACGAGGACCCCGATGGAAACCGTCAACATTCACGAAGCGAAAACCCACTTATCGCGACTGATCGAGAAGGCGGCGCAGGGGCAGCCCTTTATCATTGCAAAAGCGGGAAAGCCGATGGTGAAGGTGATCCCGATCGATCAGCCTTCCGATGCGAAAGTGCAGCGGATCGGCTTCATGGCGGGTCAGTTTACGGTACCGGACGACTTCGATCAGATGGGCCGTGACGAGGTTGCAGATCTTTTTGGCGCATGAATATTCTTTTTGATACGCACATTCTCCTCTGGGCGGCCGGTGTACCCGGCCGCTTGTCGAAAGAGGCCCGCGCTCTTATCGAAAGCTCCGAGAATACGCTTTACTTCAGTGCGGCGAGCGTGTGGGAGATCGCGATCAAGCGTGGCTTGGGGCGGATGGACTTCGATGCCGATCCACGGCTCCTGCGTCGAGGTTTGCTGGACAATGGTTACCGGGAACTGCGGGTCGACGGCACCCATGCGGTGGCGCTTGATCAACTCCCCCTGATCCACAAGGACCCATTCGACCGCATTCTCATCGCGCAGTCTCTCGTCGAAGGACTTACGCTCGTCACGTCCGATGAAGTCGTCAGCCGCTACCGCGGTCCTATCCGGCTTGTTTAGTCTTCATTCGAGCCGCCTGCGGAACAGCCACGCGGCGCAGGAGAGGGTGACGATCGCGATCAGGCAAAGCGGCAGCGTCTGGTGGACGACTTCGGCAAGGGGAATGTCCTTTAGAAACACACCTTTCACGATCACCAGGAAATAGCGCAGCGGATTGATCAGCGTCACTGGCTGCAGCCAGGAGGGCATGTTTTCGATCGGCGTCGCGAAGCCGGATAGCAGCATGGCCGGGACCATGAAGAGGAAGGCCCCGAGGATTGCCTGCTGCTGCGTCATGGACAGCGCCGAGATGAAGAGACCGAGGCCGACGACGGCGGCGAGATAGAAGATGGCGCTCCCATAGAGCAGGAACAGAGAGCCGCGCAGCGGCACGCCGAAGATGAAGACCGCGGCAAGGATATAGATGGTGATGTGGAAGAGGCCGATCATCATCGGCGGGATGAGCTTGCCGAGCAGGATCTCGTGGGTGCGCAACGGTGACACGATGAGCTGGTCGAAAGTGCCGAGCTCCCGCTCGCGCGCGACCGACAGCGCCGTGACGATAAGCCCGATCAGGAGAGCGATGCTCGCGACCAGGTTCGGCACCATGAACCATTGGTAGGTGAGGTTCGGATTGAACCAGTTGCGGACCTCGACCCGGATCGTCTCGGAGCCCGCACGCCTGCCCGCCGGCGTTTCGGCCGCGACGGCGCCGACGATTCGGCCGAGATAGCCGGAGACGATCTGCGACGCGTTGGAACGCCGGCCGTCGAGGATCATCTGCACTTCCGCCGGTCTCCCCGCCTCGATATCGCGGGAGAAGGTGGGGCCGATCTCCAGTGCGGCCAGGACTCGCTGGGTATCGATCGCGAGGCGGACCTGGTGAGGGCTGCTCGCGAGCTCTATCGAGCGAAAGGTCGGAGAGCCGCCGATCTGCTGCACGAGTTCCTGGCTCCATTGGCCGCTGTCACGGTTGAGCACCATGAGATCGACGTCAGTCACCTCGAGCGTCGCCGCATAGGAGAAGACCAGGAGCTGGATGATCGGCGGGCCGATCAAAACGGTGCGGCCCTTCGGATCGCGCAGGACCGCGAGCAGCTCCTTGACGATCAGGGCTTTCAGCCGCGTCCACCACATGTCAGCCGATCCTCTTTCTGGTGCTGCGCGCCGCCAGCGCGAAGAACATGCAGCCGATCAGGAACATCACCGTGATGGCGCGTGCGAACATCGGCCAGATATCGCCGGCGAGAAACACGGTCTGCAGACTGGGAATGAGGTAGCGCGCCGGGACGGCATAGGTGACCCATTGGATGACGGTGGGCATGGAATTGATCTCGAAGAGGAAGCCGGACAGCAGGAAGGCCGGGAGGAAGGCCGAGATCAGCGCGAGCTGCGAAGCGAGAAACTGGTTCTTCGTCGCGGCCGAGATCAGCAGCCCTTGTCCGAGCGCCGGCATCAGGAAGGTGGCCGAAAGGGCGTAGAGCGCCGCCACCGATCCCCGGAAGGGGACATCGAAAAGAAAGACCGCCACAAGCACGCAAAGCGTCATCGACGTAAGGCCGAGGACGAAGTAGGGCAGCAGCTTGCCGGCGAGCAGCTCGGCGGCGGAGACGGGCGTCGCCATCATCGCCTCCATCGTGCCGCGCTCCCATTCGCGGGCGACGACGAGCGAGGTGAGCAGCGTGCCGACCAGCGTCATCACGATCGCGATCGAGCCCGGAACCAGGAAGTTGCGGCTTGTCAGCTGCGGGTTGAACCAGAAGCGCTGTTCGGCGGAGATCGCCGGAGGCGGGCTCCGGCCCTCGCTCAAGCGCTGGCGCTCCCAATTGGCAACAGCACCCTGTGCATAGTTCTGGACGAAATTGGCGGTGTTCGGATCGGAGCCGTCGACGATCACCTGGACCGACGGATGGCGCCCCGCCGCGTGGTCGGCGGCAAAGCCGGCGGGGATCACGAGGATGCCGCGCACCCGTCCGAGGACAAGGTCGTCCTCAAATTCCCTGCGGTCGCGTCCGGTGACGACGGAAAAGTAGCGCGATGCCTCGAAGCTGGCAGCGAGATCGCGCGTGAGCGGGGTCGCCTCCTCGACCACGAGGGCGACGCGCGTGCGCGTCGTATCGAGCGACACGCCATAACCGAAGAGGAAGAGCAGGACCAATGGCAGGACGAAGGCGATCAGGATACTGCTCGGATCGCGTACGACCTGATAGGTTTCCTTGCGCACCAGGGCGGCAAAACGCCGGGACCGGCCCGCGGGTTCGTACGCTTTCGCCATTTTCCTCTCGGCGTTCATGCAGCCTCCTTCGCCTCGGAGCCTTGAACGAGCGCGATGAACGCGTCCTCCATGGTCGGGTCGGGGAGATCCTTGTTTGCGACACGGGCCTTCATGTCGTCCGGCGAGCCGAGTGCGATCGAGCGGCCGCGATAGATGAGTGAAATGCGGTCGCAATATTCCGCCTCATCCATGAAATGCGTGGTGACGAGCACGGTCACGCCCTTTTCGACAAGGCCGTTGATATGGGTCCAGAACTCGCGCCGGGTGATTGGATCGACGCCGGAGGTCGGTTCGTCCAGGAAAAGCACTTCCGGTTCATGGAGCACGGCACAGGCAAGCGCCAGACGCTGCTTGAGACCGAGCGGCAGGTCCTTGGCCGACATGTCGAGGATCGTGCGGAAGTCGAAGATTTCGCTCATCAGAGCGATGCGTTCGCGTTGTCTCGCGCCGGACAGTCCGTAGACGCCGGCAAAGAAATTGAAGTTCTGGATGACGCTCAAATCACCGTAGAGAGAGAATTTCTGCGCCATGTAACCCAGCCGATTGCGCGCCTCGGGGGCGTTGCGCCTGAGGTCGAAGCCGGCGACGCGGCCTTCGCCGGCGGTCGGCTTCAGGAGGCCGCAAAGCATTTTGAACGTCGTCGACTTGCCGGCGCCGTTGGGGCCGAGGAGGCCGAAAATCTCGCCGCGTGGAATATTGAAGGTGATGTTGTCGGCGGCGGTAAAGTCGCCGAAGCGTTTCGTCAGACCCCGCGCCTCGATCACCGGTCTGCCGGCGTCTTCGGCGAACTCGCGCTGTGTTTCCGCAAGCCTCGACCGGCCGCCGGGACCTCCGCCGAGCATATCGACGAAAGCGTCCTCGAAGCGGGGCGGGGTGATCGCTGCGTGAGCGGCATCGGCCGTGTCGCCGAGCGGTGGTGAAAGACCCTGCTTCATGACGAGACGTATGGCTTCGCCCTGGATCACGCCGTCGACCACGCCTTGCTCTTCGAGGAGGCGCGCAAGCGCTTCGCGGCGGCGGCCGCGGATGCCGGAGAGGCGAAAGACGCGGTCCTCGACGCGGCCGGTCATCTCCGCCGGCGGGCCGGAAAACATGAGCCTCCCCTGATTGAGCAGGAAAACATGGTCGCAGGCTTCCGCCTCTTCGAGATAGGCGGTCGACCAGACGACGGCGATGCCCTCCGCCCTCAGATTTCCGACCATCTTCCAGAGGTCGCGCCGCGAAATCGGATCGACGCCGACGCCGGGCTCGTCGAGAAGCAGGAGCCGCGGCTTGCGCAGGAGCGCGCAGGCGAGGCCGAGCTTCTGTTTCATTCCGCCGGAGAGCTTGCCGGCAAGCCGCGTCGTGAAGCGGGCAAGATCGGTGAAGTCGAGCAACTCGCCGAAGGTCCGGCTGCGCTCGGTCTTCGGCAGGCCGCGCAGATCGGCGTAGAGGTCGAGGTTCTCCTGGACCGACAGGTCTTCATAGAGGCCGAAGCGCTGCGGCATATAGCCGATTGCCGCCTGGATACTGGCGGGATCCCTCCGGGTATCGTAGCCGAGCACTTCTATGGTGCCTGCATCCGGCAGCATCAGGCCGGTCATCAGCCGGATCAGCGTCGTTTTGCCTGCGCCATCCGGACCGACGAGACCGGTTACCCATCCGCCGAAGATTTCGCCCGCAACTACGTCGAGCGCCGGGGGCGCGGTACCGAACCGCTTGGTGACGGCGTTCAGCCGAACGAACGGGGCCGCACCGGGCTCCAGTGTGGGGGCGGGCATCAGGAAGCCTCCTTCGCTTCCGGCAGGTGCACGGTGACCGGCATGCCCTGGCGAAGATCCTTGCCCGGATTGGCGATCACGATGCGCAGCCTGTAGACGAGATCGGTTCTGAGCTCGGGTGTCTCAACCGATTTAGGCGTGAACTCGGCGACCGGGGATACGAAGCCGACGGTTCCCTCATAGTTGCGATCGGGCGCGGTGTCGGAGGTGATCGTCACCTTCATTCCCGGATGCACGCGGCCGAGGTCGGGCTCTGCGACATAGGCGCGGACCCAGACCGGTTCCGTCAGCGAAAGCACGTAGACGATATCGGCGGGCGAGACGATCGCGCCGGTTTCACGCACGCGGGATATGATGACGCCGTCGCTCGGGGCGGCAAGTTGGGTGTCATCGAGCGAGATGCGGGCGCTCTCGGCCTTTGCCGTCGCGGCATTCGCCTGGGCCGCTGCTGCCGCTATGTCCTCGGCGCGATTTCCCTCTTCGAGAAGCACCAAAGCCTCGCGGGCCGATCTTGCGCGTGCGTCCGCCGCTGCACGGCTGGCGTTTGCCTGGTCGAGCTCCGCCTGCGAGATCGTGCCGTTCGGACGCAGCTGCTTTGCGCGTTCATAGGCGAGCTTCGCATTCTCAAGCTCCGCAAGGCGTTCTTCATGCGTGGCGCTCGCCTGGGCGATTTCGGCTGCGCGGGCCCCGGCCTTGAGTTTTGCCAGCGTCGCCCGGGCAGCCTCGGCGTCCGCTTCGGCGGCACCGAGCGCCTGGCGGAACGGCTCGGCGTCGAGCCTCGCGATCACGTCACCTGCCTTCACGCTATCGCCCTCGTCGACGCGCAACTCAGCGATCCGCCCGCTCACCCGAAAGCCAAGCGACACCTGCCGAATGTCAACATTGCCGTAGAGCACCGCCTGCCGCGGCTCACCCGCAAAGCCGAGGCGCGCCGGCAGGTCGAACCACCAGGCACCGGCGAGTGCTGCGGCGACGATTGCAACGAGTATGGCGACCTTCCTCATGACCGGCGGTCCCTCTCGGCACCGAGCACCGCCACGAGCTCGGCGGCATGGCGGTGCAATGTCTCGATCTCCTTCGGTCCGGCAGATTCCCATTCGAGCTGGGCATAGACGGCTGCATGCGCCATTCGAAACACCAGAACGCTTCCGACGAAGGAGAGAGTTCTCAGACGAATGTGCTCCGAAGCCGGGTCGTCCCCGATGATCGCGCCGATCAGCCGGCTCGCCATGTCGATCATCGGCCCCATGATGCTGCCGTAGATGCGTTTGAATGCTTCGGTCGGCTCCATCTGCTCGCGAATGATGAAGCGTGCCCAGCTTTCCGATTCCTTGCTGACGAAGAGAGCGATCATCCTCTGGACCATCTGGGTCAGGAAATGCCGCGCTTCCATCGGCGTCATCGCAGCGCCTTCGGCGTCGAGTTCGGCAAGGCGGGTGACGATCATGCTCCGCAGGTCGCCGACATGGCCGCCGATGATCGACGCAAGGTGCTCGGCGGCGGCTACATAAAGCCCTTCCTTGCCGCCGAAATAATAGGGAATCGCCTGGAGATTGACGCCCGCTGCATCGGCGAGCTTTCGCGTGGTCGCGCCATCGAAGCCATAGCGTCCGAAGACGTCGATGGCCGTGTTGAGCAGCTTTTCCCGCGTCGCGTCGCCGCGGTCGGCTCGGAGCACAGTGGGTCGGTTTTCATTCTTGATCATGCATCGATAATGCGCCGATCAATCGACTAAGTCAATCGATCGAATGAAATCAAGTGACTGTCTTGAAACGCCATGGTTCCTTTGATCGTAGCCGATCAATGGACAAAAACGTGCAGCAGTTCGAAAGGCTACAACGACCTTTGCGCGTCTTATAAGACGCGCGGCGCTGTAGGAAACTTTTCGGAGGACTGCAATCTCTCCTCGCCTCATCCCTGTGCTCGTCACAGGGATCCAGCAGCGCCGCGTCTGCGGCGCGGAAAGAGTTCTTTCAGCCCAAGGAGTTGGTCTGGCTGGATTCCTGTGACAAGCACAGGAATGAGGAAATCAAACAAGCGGTGGCGGTGGCCCTAATCTCAACAGCCCTTAGCGATCTCACAAGACGCGCGGCGCTTTAGGATTCGGAGGACAGCAATCTCTCCTCATCCTCATCTCTATGCTTGTCACAGAGATCCAGCAGCGCCGCGTCTGCGGCGCGGGAGAGCCTATCCAGCCCAATTACTCGGTCTGGCTGGATTCCCGTGACAAGCACAGGAATGAGGAAGTCAACATAAGTCGTCGCGGGTATCCGATCTCAACAGGCCTTAGGCAGCCGCGGCGAAATCGATGGTGATTTTCGTCCCTCCACCGGGAACCGTATCGACCGCGATCCTCGCTTTGTGAAGCTCGCCGATGCGGTGAACGATCTTGAGGCCGAGCCCAAGCTGGCCGGAGCGTTTGACGTAGCCGAGATCGTCATTGTGCTCCGGCAGATCCACGAGACCCCTTCCGTTGTCCTCGACAGACACCAGAGGTCCGGGACCGCAGGCGAGCACTATGCGCGTATTGGGCGGATTATGCTTCACCGCATTTTCGATCAGGTTGCGGAGCATGTTCTCGATGAGCGGCGCAATCACGCTTACGGGCGGTGTGCCGTGGTCTACGAATTCGATGGACTTGCCGTTGTCGAAAACAAATGGCGCAGTCGTCTGCGCGACCTCCGCCCCGATCGCCGAGAGGTCGGCGCGCTGAAAGGCCGAGGGGTCCACAGAGTCGGCCCGGGCAAGCGAGGTCAATTGCTCGAGAATGTGGGTCAGCGCATCGAGATCGCGCTCCGCATTGCGGGCGCGCGGATCGTCGATGCGGCTCAGCTCCATCTTGGCGATCGAAACCGGTGTGCGGATCTCGTGGGCGATCGAGGAGGAAAAGACCTTCTGCGCCTGGATGAGATCTGCAACGCGCGCCAGGAGACGGTTGACGGCCGCGACAAGGCGTTCGATCTCCTCCGGCATGCGCGACGAGGGGAGGCGGGCATTGCCATCGCGCGGATCGATCGCATCGGCCGCCCGCACCGCTGCTGCCACCGGTTTGAGCGCACTGCGGATCGACCAGATCGTGGCCCCGATCACGAGGCAGAACATCAGCGTCATGGGCACGATCATGGAATCGAACATCTCGCGCAGCAAAACGCTGTACATGAAGCCGTTGGGGTCCTTCAGGACGGCCAGCTCTACGAGCACGATCTCTCCATAACGCTCGAACGATTGGCCGCCGGCAACGCTGAAGGGTTTGCCGGGTGCGATCAGCCGTTTCCAGAAAGTCGGTGCGTTGACGGCGAGCGGAAGAAAATGCTCCGAACATTCGGCCGAGCAATTGGTGAAGAGCACCGAGCCGGAAGCGGTGCGCACCCTCACATAGATCGCACCCGGTCCATCGCGTTCCAGGTAACGCTCTTTCAGTTCGTGATTGAGCTTGAATGTCAGCTCCCCGTCCTGCTTCGCGATTACGGTCGACAGGTTGTCTGTCTCCTCCTGCAGCATCAGGACGCTGAGCTCGTCATCGTCGAACCAGTAGTCGGCGAAGACGACGCCGACCTGCAGCATCATGGCGAGCAGTGAGAAGGCGATGATGCGGCGGGCGACGATGCCGATGAGCGACGGGTTCCAGCTCTTCATCAAACCGTCCGAAGCAGATAACCAATGCCGCGCACGGTTTCGATCTGCACGCCGGTTTCCGCCGACTGCAGTCGCTTGCGCACCCTGGAGACGGCGAGTTCCAGCGCATTCGAGCTCAGTTCCTGGCCATATTCCGAAAGGGCCGTTTCGAGCCTGCGCTTCGGGACGACACGCCCGACCTCGCGCAACAGGATTTCGATCAGCGAGCGCTCGCGCGGAGGAAGCGGCAGAACGGCGCCCTCGCAGGTAAGCTCCGCCGTTGCAGGATCATAGCGCAGGGCACCGGCCTCGAGGACCGGCTGTATCGCATTGGGATTTCGCCTGAGCATCGCCCTGCAGCGGGACAGAAGTTCGCGATGGTGAAACGGCTTGACGAGATAATCGTCGGCGCCGGCGTCGAGCCCGGCGATACGCTCGTCGACCGATCCGCGTGCGGTGATGATCAGCACCGGCAGGCCGACATGCTCCCGCCGGATCCATTGCAGGAGCTGCAGGCCGTCGCCGTCGGGAAGGCCGAGATCGAGGAGAACCAAATCGTGCTCGCGCGCGGCAATGGCGGCCTCGGCATCGCGCAATGTCGAAACGCCGTCGAGCCGCCAACCCGCGTCATGCATGGTCTCGTTGATGAGTTCGGTAAGGCGAGGACTGTCCTCGACGAGGAGTAAACGCATGCAGATCGCAGCCTGAGTCTTCTGGCGCCGGTGACGGGGGACCATAGGACGTTTTTCCCGGGGTGCCAACTTGCGAAATCCCGCCGGGCGCGGGGCGCCGCTCGTACCGGCGATGCCGACAGCTTTCCGACAGCTCGTCCGGGCTACTGGGCATGCTCCCCTGGATCGCAAACGGTGCAGGGAACATGAAGGTCACGCCGCACCATGCCTGCAATTGGCGCGGCTTTGGAGGTGAGCAGCTTGAAGATCCCGCGGATTCCCCGGCCCGAGATTGGCAGTATAAGCCTGAGCGCGATCGTCGCTCTTTATCTGCTGGTGGCGACCAACAACTCGTTCTGGGCTCATGCCAACGTCTATTTCGATCACGCCTGGATGAGCCTGCTTGCCTTCGCAGCGGCACTCTACCTCGTCCTCTTCGCGATCTTGACGCCTCTCTCGGTCAAGTACCTGATGAAGCCGGCGCTGGTTATTCTCATCCTGGTGTCGGCGACGGCCGCGTATTTTGCCGACACCTTCGGCATCGTCATAGACCGGGACATGATCGGCAATGCCGCCGTTACGACACAGGCCGAAGCCAGCCACCTGCTGACATTCAGCCTTGCGCGGCATCTCCTCGTCTACGCCGTCCTCCCTTCGATCCTGATCGCCTGGGTCAGGGTACGCCACCGCCGGTTCCTGCGGAAGGCCGCGGTCAATTTCGCCTTCGTCTCCGTATCGCTCCTCGTCGGCGCAGGCCTCGTCTATTCCAACTTCGCGACGGTGGCCTACGCGCTGCGCGAACATACGGACCTCATGAAAAGGTTCAATCCGTCCGGACCGCTGATTGCCACCGTGCGCTACGGCCTTTCGACCTATCGGGAGCGCAATCTGGTCGTACACCCTCTTGGAATCGACGCGCATCAGGGCGCGCGCGTTGCCGCCGCGGGGAAACCGGTCGTCGTCGTCGTCGTTGCGGGCGAGACGGCGCGTGCCATGAACTTTTCGCTCAACGGCTACGAACGCGAGACGAATCCGGAATTGCAGGCACTCGGGGTCGTCAACTACCGCAACACGACGAGTTGTGGCACGGCGACCGCCGTCTCGCTTCCCTGCATGTTTTCGGTCTATCCGCGCAGCCAGTACAGCGACTGGAAAGCGCGCTCGACCGAAAATCTCGTCAATGTGCTGACGCATGCCGGTGTCTCGGTGAGCTGGTGGGACAACAATACCGGCAGCAAGGGGATTGCCGATCTCATCAGCTTCGCAAGCCAGACCGGCCGCAAGAACAGCCCGCTTTGCACCAACGGCGAATGCCTGGACGAGATCCTCCTCGGCGATCTCGACCGGAAACTCGGGGCGGCGACGTCGAACAGCGTCATCGTGCTGCATCAGCTCGGCAGCCACGGCCCCTCATACTACCTTCGCTATCCCGAGGCGTTCCGCCGCTTCACGCCCGACTGCCGAACGCCGGAACTCATGCGTTGCTCGACCGCGGAACTGGTCAATGCCTACGACAATACGATCCTCTACACCGACCACATCCTCGCCAGCGTCGCGCGGCTCCTCGAAAAGCATCAGGACCGCATTGCCGGCGCGATGATCTATATGTCGGATCACGGCGAGTCGCTTGGGGAGAACGGCCTCTACCTCCACGGCGCGCCTTATGTGATTGCCCCGAAGGAACAGACCCAGGTGCCGTTCATCGCCTGGTTTTCGAAGCCGTACCAGGCTGCGATGGGCGTCGACGCCGGCTGTCTTGCCAAGGACGCCGACCAGCCCAAATCGCACGACAACCTGTTTCACACGGTGCTCGGCATGATGGACGTCGAGACGAGAATCTACAACCGCGATCTCGACGCTTTTGCCGCCTGCACACGGCCCGCAGACAAAGAGAACCAGCCGGTGCCGGGATATCACGCGGCCCAGAATGGCGAACCCGCATCAAGCGCGGGCGTGTCGCAGGAAGCGAGGTGGGCGCCCGGCCTTCTGTGATTTTCCGATAAGCCTCTCCCACCGGCAAGCTGTCGACCTTCGCCAAATCTGGTAGACTGCAGGCCGGTCTCGCATCCGCAGCCGGCGGGGCGGCCATCAGAGGAGAATCAGATGCAGATCGCCGGAATTCAGGTCTATCCCGAGCGCGGCGGCAAGGCGGGTTTCACCGTCGAGTTCGTCGGCACCAACGGGGAGGTCGTCTCCGTCTCCTGCCCGCAGAACGCCGACGGTAGCCTCAACAGGCTGAATGCCGTTTCCCAGGCAAAGGAGATACTCGCCGCGGCCATCGCGGCGGATGAAACGCTTCTTGCCATTACCGGCACGAAACGGTCTCCTTCGGTCCCCGAGGGAGCGCTTGCGAATGCCCGGCAGGCGCATGACCGGGACGCCATGGAAGAGCAGTTGGACGAGGGTCTCGAAGATACGTTTCCCGCAAGCGACCCCGTCTCGATCACCAGTTCGGCGATTCCGAAGGGATCGTCTCACCGGTAGTCTTTGCGCGGATCTCCCCGTGACCCTCGTTCCTGTGCCCGTCACAGGAATCAGTCAGGCCAATTCGTTGGGCTGAAACGATTCTTTCGCGCCGCAGACGCGGCGCTGCCGAATCCCTCTGAAAAGCACCGGGGCCAGGTGAACAAAGCCGTCTTGTGCCTGTCCGCGCTCTCTGTTCCTGCTACGCATCGGGCTTTCCGAATATCGGTTCCGATTGTCCGGCCGATGCGCTAAAGCTCTCGGACACCCTGGGCGGCCTCAGATGGCCGATTCTTATCAGCGACGAAAGGAGCGCGCCGTCTTGGACGAGCAAAGGAGAAGCGATTCATGAATAGCCGGCGTTTCACCTTCGCCGTCGGTGACATTCACGGTTGCCTCGCACAACTCGAAACCTTGCTTGCCAGTATCGAATCCGTCGTCGCCGGCGGCAGGGTGGTCTTCCTCGGCGACCTCGTCGATCGCGGCCCGGACAGCCGCGGCGTCGTGGAGCGGATCATGGCCGGGCCGCGCAGGGCGGGCTGGGAATGGATCACGCTCAAGGGCAATCACGAGGCCATGCTGCTGGCGGCACGCAAGGGCGAGGCCGAGATGTCCCTATGGCTGACGAACGGGGGAGAGGAGACGATGGCTTCCTATAGCGGCGCCATTCCGTTGAGCCATCTGGTCTGGATGGCGGAACTGCCGTCGCTCGTCGTCGATCGGCACCGCATTTTCGTCCATGCCGGTGTCGACGAGAAGATTCCGCTCGAAGAACAGGGCGACGACATCCTCCTCTGGATCCGCACCGATCCGAACTACTCCGGCACCTATTGGGGCAAGCATGTCTGCCACGGGCACACGCCGAGCCGAAGCAATCCGCGCACCGTCGGGAACAGGACCAATGTCGATTCCGGCGCCGTCTTCGGTGGCATGCTCTCCTGCGCCGTCTTCGATGACGACAGGGCGGGAGGGCCAGTCGATTTTCTGGTCACGGATGGATACAGCTAAGGGCCTGTTGAGATTGGGGCTACCCGCCGCCGCCTGTTTGATTTCCTCATTCCTGTGCTCGTCACAGGAATCCAGCCAGACCAAGTCGTTGGGCTGAAAGAACGCTTCCCGCGCCGCAGACGCGGCGCTGCTGGATCGCTGTGACGAGCACAACCTCAACAGGCCTTAGACCGCTTCACGACGACATACCCGCGTGTGAGTGCGTTAATCATTCACCCTGAACTCACGGCCCCCCGCTAGAACACGTAGAATGACCACATCGGCATCCTCAACGACGAATGCCACACTCGTGCTCCCCTCGAACCCAATAATACGCAGCCCTGGGCGCATTTCATCGCGGATGGTTCCGCGTTCCGGAAATACATCGAAGGACGAGAGGAACCCGCTGATGCGCTCAATGTATCGGTCTGCCGTATCGGTTGAGCCAGACCGTTCGACGACATACCCATAGATGTGCACCAGATCGGTCTGCGCTTCAGGTGACAGGCGAACGGTATAATGCCTCATTCAAGCCTGACTCTTGCCCTTGGCGACGCGCGATCGGACCTGTGCCATACCGTCCTCAAGAGGGACAGCGCGTGTCGGGTCGGCTTTATGGGCGTCGTAGGCGGCAGCGACTTCCTCGCGCAGCCAGCGTTCCACCGCAGCGTCCCGCGCAGCCAGTGTACGCAAACCGTCGCGGATCACTTCGCTTTCAGTGGCATACTCACCCGATGTCACCTTCGCTTTGACCATTTCGGCCATTTCGATCGGCAGGGTAATGCTGAGGGATTGGGTTGTACGCATATCGGCCGCTCTCGTTTCGAGCCTGTATAACACGCAACACGATTTAATCCTACTCACCTTCGGTAGGTCACAGGTTCCTGCAACCGGGGCAGTGCGATGCGTGCGGAAAGCAATTGCTTTAGCATTGTGCAACGCCGCGTCAGGCTATAGTTGTGCCGACCTGCAAGGCATGTGAACACGAAATCCAAGGGACACGGTTTGGACACGTCCTCTTCCGCAATCTTCACGAAGAATTTCGCCGCCCTCCTTTTCGACATGGACGGCACGCTGCTCAACTCGATGGCAGTCGTTGAAAGGGTCTGGGGATCCTGGGCACTCCGCAACGGAATAGACCCCGTGGCGCTCATGAAGGTCGTCCACGGCGTGCGAGCCGTCGATACGATCCGCGCGCTGGGCCTGCCGGTCGATCCGGAACAGGAGGCGCGCATTCTTGCCGAGGCGGAGATTGCCGATGTCGAGGGGATTGTCGAAATTCCGGGCGCCGTCACCTTCCTGAAGACATTGCCGCCGGAAAGATGGGCGATCGTTACGTCCGCGCCGCTCGAACTCGCCGCGCGCCGGCTCGAGGCGGCCGGTATTCCGGTGCCGCGCCACATGGTAACCGGTGAGGATGTCTCGGTCGGGAAGCCCGACCCGCAGGGCTATCTGCTCGCGGCAGAGAGACTTGGGGTGCGTGCCGAAGATTGCCTCGTTTTCGAGGACGCGCCTGCGGGTGTTCTCGCCGGCAAATCCGCGGGCGCCGAGGTTGCCGTCATCACCGGGGCGCATGCCGCTGCGGCCGAGATGCCGCATATCATGCTGTCGCATTACACCGACGTCGAGGCTCGCCTCGTCGAGGACGGATGGCTTTCGCTGCATCGCCGCCGCGGCTAGAGCACTTCCAGGAAAACTGTCTGACGGTTTCCGTCCGCAAGTGCGCAGTTACAAAGGTTTAGAGCCGGCGCGATGCGAGGCCGACGGCCATCGGCCGCCGGCTGCTTCAAGGATCATGTTCAGGCGGCGAGCCAGCACTTGGTCAGCGCATGTCCGCCCATGAGTTCGCCGTTCGGATCGTCGACCCAGCCGCCGACCTTGTCGCTGGTGGCGTCGATATAGTTGTTGAACATCGGTGCGATCACACCACCCTCATCGCGCAGGATCATTGCCGCCTCGCGATAGAGAACCTTGCGCTTCGTCTCGTCCAGTTCGCCGCGCGCCGCAAAGATCAGCTTGTCGAAATCCTCGCGGAAGAAGCGGGTGTCGTTCCATTCCGCCTTTGAAAGATAGGCGATGGAATAGACCTGGTCCTGCGTCGGTCGTCCGGTCCAGTACGACATGCTGAAGGGCTGCTTGTTCCAGACGTCGGACCAGTAGCCGTCTCCGGGCTCGCGCTTCAGCTCGACATCGATGCCGCACTTCGCGGCGCTTGCCTGGAAAAGCTGCGCGGCGTCGACTGCCCCGGGGAAGGCGACGTCGGAGGTACGCAGCAGGATCGAACCGTCATGGCCCGACTTCTTGAAGTGGAACTTCGCCTTGTCCGGATCGAAGACGCGCTGCTCGATATCGTCGTCGAACAGCGGGTAGCCCTTGATCATCGGCGTATCGTTGCCGACCGTGCCGTAGCCGGCGAGTATCTTTGCCACCATTTCCTCGCGGTCCACCGCGTATTTCAGCGCAAGCCGCAGGTCGTTGTTGTCGAAGGGCGCCGTGTTGCAATGGGCGATCAGGACATAGTGGCCCTTCCCGGGAACGTTGCGGATCGTGACCCCTGGAATGCGTTTGACGAGCGCGACGATCTTCGGTTCGATGCGATTGATGATGTGCACGCCGCCCGACTGGAGCGAGGCGGTGCGCGCCGTTGCGTCGTTGATGACGGTGATTTCGATCTGGTCGGCATGACCGCGCTCGGCCGCTCCCCAGTAACCGTCCTGCAGCTCGCCGACATGCTTTACGCCCGGTTCGTTGACGACGACTTTGTAGGGCCCGGTACCGATGCCGGCAGTCGGGTCGTCCTTGCCGCCGTTCGGTTGGATCATCAGATGATAATCGCTGACGATGAACGGCATATCGGCGTTCGGCTGGCGCAGCGTAATGACGACCTTGTCGCCATCTGCCTTGATGGTCTCGAATTCCTGGACGAAGGGCAGGGCAGCCGATTTCGAGTTCTTGTCGGCATGACGCTCGAACGTGGCGACGACATCGGCAGGCGTCAGTTTCTTGCCGTTATGGAAGGTCACGCCCTTGCGGATCGTGAACGCCCAGGTCTTCGCGTCCTTCGACGCTTCGTAGGCTTCAGCCAGCCGATACTCAATCTCGCCTGCCGGCGAAACTTCGAGCAACTGCTCTCCCCAGCAGCGGCCGAATGTGTAGGGCACCTGGCTCGCCCAGGTCGCCGGATCGAGGCTGTTCGTGGATTCGCCGCCGACGAGCCCGGCCCGCAATATGCCGCCCTTGGCCGGTCCGCTCGCCCGCGCGGCATTGCCGAGCAGCACCTGGGCCGAGGCGAGCGTTACGCCGAGCGCTGCCGCGCGCCCGAGAAAATCGCGCCTCGACAGGCGGCCCGAAACGACCTCCCGGCTCATGAATTCCAGTTCTCCCGCCATCGATTTCCTCTCCTCCATTGAAACGTGCGTACCGGTTAACCGGCACCACGCTCAGGTTGCAATGGATCCATATGGCGAAGGCTGTCTGTTGGCGGCGAAGAATGTCGCAACCAGGCGAGACAAGCCCAGCTATGTCACGGCGCGGGAGAAGAGAGGTGGTGAGGTTTCCTCATCCCGTGTCGAGGCGCGCGTGCGGGCGATGCGGCCTTCGAGTTCCTCGAGGCGGCGGGCAAAGCCGAGATTGCCTGGCTGGAGCGCCACGGCCTCGGCGAGCATGTCGCGAGCGATCTCGAGTGCGCCGTCGCGGATGTGGCGGTTGGCCCGGTGGTAAAGAAAGTTTACCCGCTCCACAGGTGAAAAGCCTTCTCCGAAGCGTCGAAGACACCGGTCGGCCCAGGCAGGATGGCGAGCAATCGCCGCGATGGCGATCTGATAGGGGCGCATCGGGGCGCCGATCCGCGCCGAGCGGGCGAGTGCGCGCAAACCGGCGCGGTCGTCCGCGCGGCAAGCCTCGATGAGCAAAAGCGCGCGCGCCGTCCCGGTGAAGGCCCGAACGGTGCCGTGACCGGTCATATGCACGGGGATGAGATGCGTCTGGCTCTGTATCGCCGCGATCCGCTCCGCGTGCCGGCGATCGACGGCATGAAAGGGGTCGTAGAACAGATAGGCGCGCCCGGCCGCCTGATCGGGGGCCATTGCCATGTTCGTGTGGAGTCCCGGAGCGAAGTGGCGGACGAAGCGGTTGTCGAATGGTACTGTCTTCGGATCGATCGAGATCTGCGGGCAAAAAGCAACGGCGACGCTTGCGCCAAAACGCCGACGATAGCGCAGCGCCGCATAGCCGCCTTGCGAATGGCCGTAGAGGATCCGTTCCGGCGCTTCGGCAAGGATCGGCGCCGCAGCATCGACCGCCGCGACCACGCTTGCCGCCGGAAACCAGTTCGGCCGCCGGCTGATGAAGCCGAGTGCGGCGATGCCGGCTTTCTCGCAGAACCGCTGTCCCCAGAAGCGGCTGCCGTTCGCCTGCATCTCCATCTCGTTGAAGGTGACGAGAAGATAGGGCGACGATCCTCGCAGATGGATCACTTCCAGGTTTTCGTCGGCGTAAACGAGCATGGGAATTCCTGAGCAGCTGTCAATGCGAGTGGAGCCGCAAGCGGCTAGACCAAGGCCTGTGCCGCCGCTTCATATTGCCCGGCACCAAGAGAGCTCCGCCTGTCCTCCAGCAGCCGACGATAGAGATCGGCATGCGCGCGGGCCGATTCCGCGTGGCCGGTCGGAAGCCGCAGCGTTGCGTGCAGCCGGTCCCATGCCTCGGGGTTGCCCAGCACTTCCGACAGCCGGTCGGCGAGATCCTGGGCGCTGCCGGTACGGAAGTGGAGCCCGTCCCTTCCGTCCTGCACTTTCTCGGCCATGCCGCCGATGTCGGAACAGATGATGGGCCTGCGGTGGTGCAGGGCCTCCTGGATGACGACGGGCGAGTTTTCCCACCAGATCGAAGGCAGCACGACCCAGTCGACCGAGCGCATCAGCCTCGGCATATCGGCATTGTGATAGGCGCCATAAAAACGCACCCGGCGCCCGGCGTCGTCGATGAGCTTCTTCAGGCGCTCCTGGAACTCGGTCGGCTGGCGCTCGAGATTACCGCCGAAGATCATCAGGCAGGAGTCCTCGCCCCAGATTTCTTCCGGCACGCGCGAGACAGCGTCGACCAGCACGTCGATGCCCTTGAAGGGTGTCATCTGCCCGAAATAGGCGAAACGGTTCCGTCGGGCGGACGGGACCGGCAGATCACGTACCGGTGCGGCCTCGCCCATGACGATGCCGTTGTCGATCACGGAGAGCTTTTCCGCGTCGATGCCCCATTCGACATAGCGGTTTGCGAGGAACATGCTCGGGGAGATGAAGGCATCGGCAAGGCCGAGCATGCCGCGCAGAAACTCCTCGCGCCTCAGGAAACGGGAAACCGGGATGTCGGGAAAGCAGCCATGGCAACTGATCGGCGACGAGCTGTTGCAGAGCTGGGCGGATGGGCGCTTCACCATTTGTCCGTGATTGTGGCAGAGCGACAGATACTCATGGAAGGTGACGACGATTACCGCCTCCGGCAGCGCTTCCCGGAGAGCGTAAAGCGCCTCCATTCCGAGGCCGATCAGGTGATGAAAGTGAACGACATGAGGCGACAGATCGCCGACGAAACGCAGGAGGTCGCGGCGGATCGCCTCCGTATCCCCGTTGGACAGGAAGAAGTGATCGTAATCATCCGCATGGAAGAGCACTTCGTCCACTGCAAGACGCAGACTCATCAGTGCTGAGGCGCCGTGGCGAGGGACCGGATGGCCGACGCGGGCGAGATAGATCGACTCGACGCCCGGCAGCGTGTTCAGGCCCTTGTGCAGGCTGTGGGACGCTATCTCCGCCCCGCCTAGCGACATCGCCGGATGTCCATGCGAAACGACGAGAACACGGAGCCGCTCGCTCATGCGGAAGCCTCCTTGATGCGATTGCCTTCGCCCTGCGGCTGCGGAGCCCATCGGGCCGAAAACAGTCTTTCGTCGATCCGCTCGACGAGAGGAGCCGCGGAGGCGCTGCCGGTGGAGAACGGCTCGTCCGAGCCCAGCATCTGCACCGAGGGTAGCCACCAGGATTCGATCCCCGAACGGCTGAGCCTCAAGCCGAGATCCTGCCCCTTTTGCCGGGATCCGAGATAGCTGCCGGCAAAGCCTCCGGCGACGAGGAAAGCCTCGCGCGGCATGATGCAGCATTCGAAAGAGGCCGCCGCGATCCGGGTGAGCTTGAGACCCGTCACCGCGCTCAACGGATAACCGGCATAACGGCCCGAAAGCGAATTTTCGGACTGCGCGTCGGCCCAGGAGCCAGCCCATCGAACGGAATGGTCCTCATAGGCGAGCGTGGGCGAAATGATCCCGCCACTTTCCTCGTAGGCGGAAACCAGCCTGCCGTACCAGCCGCTCCTGCGGGGCAATAGCGAGCCGGCGAGCAGAACGACCGTCTCGCTCGAAAGCGCGCGAATGCCGGCTTCCAGGAGATCGTAGACATCGGCCGTTTCCGCCGACATCAGCCTGAGCGGAAGCCGATAGAACCGCGCGAGCTGCCTGATGCGGCCGGCCTGACGGCGAAAGCATTCGGAGTGCAGCACGAGCGCGATCGGCGCATGCCGCGTTTCGGGATCGAGCGCCAGAAGGCCGAGAAAAGGGGCAAGCTCCTTTTCTTCTGCTTGGCCGGCAGCCACGATGATCGGCGGCCCCGAAGCCTCGTCGAACGCACCGGCATCGAGGATAGCCTTGATGCCGGGCGAGGGGCTCTCCGACGCGCACAGGAAGGGCACGATCTGTCGATCGACGATTTCCGTCAGGCCCCAGTTTTCGGGATCGATGGACTTGATCTGGCGGAGCGCTGCCTGACGCGGCGGAAGCCGCGCGGGTGTCAGCGGCAGAAAAGCCCGGCGGGAATCCTTCAGCGTCAACTCCAGGTGTAGCGGGGCCACACCATCTGCCCCCAGTCCGCCGGCAAACACGATGAAACCATGCGGGGGGGTTTCTCGGTCGAGCATGCTTTTGAACAACGGCTCTTCGGTAAAGGCATCCGTCACATCCGAGCGCTCGAGCCGCGTCCAGCGATCGTCGAGCCGCATCTCGCTTTGTCCACGGCGCAACCGGACGCTCTGGACATGCTCATCAGGGTCGAGCAGCCAGCCGGAGATCAGAAAGGCGCCGCTGTTCGCCTGAAAGATATTGTCCACTCCCAGACGCACGGGAACGGGAAGAGTGGAGATCGTCTCGCGCCCCTCGAAGCTGTTGGCGGCCGAACGCAGCCGGAGCAGAACGGCAGGGGTGCTGTGCGTCTGAAGCAGCACGGAGCGGATATGCCCGGGCGTCTCCGTGGGACCGCCGATCAGCCGGTGCTCGTGAACCGAAGCATAGCGCCAGCCCCCGCGCCCGCGATAGGCGAGCCCCTCGACGTCCCGTGCGCGAAGCGGTTCGCTTGCCGCCAGCAGACCGATGAAGCCTGCGCCGCCTTGCGGAATGTCCTGCCGGGAGAAGGTCGCGATGCCACAGTCGGCAACGACCGGATTTTCGCCGCACACGATCACGCGAGCGTTGCCGGGATCGGCGGCGCGGGCCCAGCCTCTGAGGAAGATCGCTCCCTCGTGGGTCTCGCCGACGAATTCGAGGAAGCCGTCGCTACCCTTTCGGGCCTGTATCAGGGCAACTATTGCCGCAAGCCTACGCCGACCGGTGGACATCTGCATCATCGCATCCACGAGCGGGTCCAGCACCTCTGCCAGTTGGGCGCCGGCAAGCTCCGCGACGACCGTCACGCTATCGCGAACAGCAAGCGTGCGGGGGCCGAAGATATAGCGCCTGGGGCTGCCCTCCTGACCCAGGCGGAGCGTGGTAAGCGGACGGCCGGCGTCATTGATGGGCAGGAGCGCCGCGAACCCGTGCGTGGCGGTTGGCGACTGCGAAGCCAGGCGCCAACCGATGATGGAGGCACTCGTCGCGGTGGCGGGGTCGTCGTTGATCTGCGCCGGCACCTGGCCGGCGACGGGCGCGCCCGCGCCTATGACGAGCAGCAGCGTATCGTCGATCGGGCAGGCGACAACCCTCCCACCGCGCATGATCCTCGCGGCTGTTTGAGACGTTTGAGGAAGCGCCTGTTCTGCTCCGGCCATGGTACTCCTCATGCCCCGGCGAAAACCGAGAGGGCAGCGCCGGCGGCAAAGCCCGCGAGAACGAACAGCAGGAGCAGCAGCGGTTTCAACTCTCCATTCGACCGCTTCTGCAAGGCTCCGAGGTTCTTCTCCATCGCTGCAACCACGCCATCGAGCCGCATTAAATGAACATCGAGATCGTTCAGGCGCTGCCCGATCTCGGCGGCGGCGGCAGGCCCCAAGGCCCCGCCTTCGCCGCCCTCGTCATTATGCGTGCGCTGGAGAGATCGCTGCGAGACCTGCAATTGCCGCTGAGCCGCCATGAGGACGTCGAGCTTGTCGAGAACCTTGGCGAGCGGCGCGGCGATGAGGGCTTCGGCCGCCTGTTCGTCGGGCCGCGGAACGCGCAGCTGCTGTTCGGTGCCGCGTGCGTCCAGGGCCGTCACCTTGAGATCGGTGGTGCGCG